>NZ_CP067225.1:1200000-1560000 GCF_016617715.1 Paracoccus sp. MC1862
CGGCAGCGCCGCCGTCAGGCTGCCGGAAAGCCCTCCGTCAGGGATCAGCCCCGCATTCACATAAGAGGCGGTGAAGCGCGCGTCCCGCCCCGCCACCACCAGGTCGCAGGCCAGCGCCAGCGAAATGCCCGCCCCTGCCGCGCCCCCTTCTACCGCCGCGATCACCGGGCGCGGGCAGTCGATCATGGCGCGGACCAGCGACTGCAGGTCCTCGATCGCGGCCTGGCGCTGGGCATGGGTCATCTGCGGTGCGGTCATCAGCACCGTCAGGTCGCCGCCCGCGCAGAAGAACCCCTCGGCCCCGGTGACAATCACGGCGGCGATGCGCGGCTCGGCCGCGGCCTGCGCCAGCGCCTCGCGCAAGCCGCTGTAGAAGCCGGCGGTCAGCGCATTGCGCCGCTGCGGATTGTCGTTGACGACGACCAGATGGGTGCCCCGATCCTCGATCCGGCAGTTCTCTTGCGGCATCCGTTCCTCCGTTGCTGCGGCAGGCTAGGCGCGGGGCACGCGCCCCCGCAAGCCCGACGCGAGGTCACGCCGCCTCGGGCCGCCACGGTCAACCAATATTGACCCGCGCGGGCTTGGCAGAGCCGCCCGCTGCTGCGAGTGGTGAGCATCTGATTTCAAGGAGCCATTGCCGGATGTCCCGTCCCACCGCCCTGCGCCTGCTGCCGATGCTGACCGCCGCGATGCTGATGCTGTCCACCGCCCTGCCCGCGGCGGCGCAGAGCAAGCGCGCCGACATCGCCCTGGCCGACATCGAGGCGGCCACCTACCCTGGACGGGGCGACCTGCCGCCCGGCCAGTCGGCGCTGACGGCCAAGATGCAGATCCTTCTGGACCGCTCGGGCGTGTCGCCGGGGATCGTGGACGGCTTTCGCGGCGGCATGAGCGAAAGCGCGGTGCGGGCGTTCGAACGGATGCACGGCCTGCCGCAGGACGGCGTTCTGGACCCGCAGGTCTGGGCGCTGCTGCAGCGGAACGCGGTCTCGCCCCTGACCTCGACCTACACCATCACCCCCGCGGATGCCGAGGGGCTGGTGGACCGCATCCCGACCGACTACGCCGAAAAGGCGCAGATGCCGTCGATGGGCTATACCTCGGTGCTGGAGAAGCTGGCTGAGCGGTTCCACATGGACGAGAAGTTCCTGGCGCAGTTGAACCCCGGCGCCAGCTTCGCGCCGGGCGAGACAATCAACGTCACTGTGCCCGCCAAGCCGATCCGCGCCACCGCCCTGCGCGTCATCGTGGACGCCGAACGCCGGCGGGTCGCGGCCTATGACGCGGGCGGGCGGATGGTCGCGGATTACCCGGCGACGGTCGGCTCGTCGGCCACGCCTTCGCCGCAGGGGACGCATCTGGTCGAGGCAGCGGTGATGAACCCTGACTATACCTACAACCCCAGCATCAACTTCAAGCAGGGCGAGAACGACAAGGTGCTGCGGATCCCGCCGGGACCGAACGCCCCGGTCGGCAATGTCTGGATCGACCTGTCGAAGCCCACCTACGGCATCCACGGCACACCCAATCCGTCCCAGCTTTTCGTCAACCAGAGCAACGGCTGCGTGCGGCTGACCAACTGGGACGCGCAGGAACTGGCGAAGATGGTGGTGCCGGGGCAGACGGTGGTGGACTTCCTGCCGCCCGGCGTGACCATCGCGGATGTGACCCCCGCGGTCGAACCGGCGGTCCTGCCCGATGCGGCGGGCACCACGATTGCCGCAGCCGTGCAGGACGCGGCGGCATCCGCCCCGGCCATGGTCACGGCCAGCCGTCCCATTCCCCGGCGAGTGCTGCCCGGCGGCGCCCCTGCCGCCGATACCCCGCTGGCCGTGGCGGTCGAGGCGGCCGTGGCGGCAGCGGCCGCGCCCATGGCGGTGCAGGGAACGGACCCGCTCGCCTCGGCGCTGAGCGGGGCGACAAACGGGGCGCTGGACCCGCAGCCCTATACGGCTCCGGCGGGCGCCGTGGCTTCGGGGGTGAACTGAGGATGGGGCGGCGGGCATTGCTGTCGCTGACGCTTGCCGCCGCCCTCGCGCAACCGGGAATGGCGCAGGACGCGGGATCAGGCGCGCTGCCCCCGTTGGCAGTCCCGCCCATCCCGAGGCCCGAAACCCCGGCGCTGGTGCCTGCGGATGACAAGGCCCCGCCATCCTCGGGCGCCCTGATCCCGCCCGAAGCCTACGACCAGCCTGTCATCCCTCTTGGCACCCCCCGGCCTGCGGCATTCGAGACCCTGCGCGAATCGGATTTCGACCATGCAGCCTGCCGGCTGGGACTTGTCATGCTTGGGGTAGATCATGCCGAGGTCCCGCCCCTCACTGACCCGGACCAGCGCGATTGCGGCATCGCCCGCCCGGTCGAGCTGCGCGCCATCCAGCCCGGCATCACGGTCGAGGGCAGCCCGGTCCTGCGCTGCGACACGGCCCGCGCCCTTGCCCTGTGGCTGCGCGAGATGGTCGTTCCCGCCGCAAGCCGGCTGCCGGGCAGCCCGCGCCTGACCTCGGTCATCACAGGGCCCGGCTATGCCTGTCGGGGCGTCGTCGGTGGCTCGACCGGGGGGCGGATCTCGGAACATGCGCTGGGCAATGCCATCGACATCGCGGGCTTCGGCTTCGACGACGGCTCGCGGGTCGAGATCGCCCCGACCGCGGATCGCGGCGACCTGGCCGCGGCGTTCCAGAACGCGGTGCAGGGCTCGGCCTGCCTTTACTTCGCCACCGTGCTGGGACCGGGCAGCAACGCTGCCCATGACGACCACCTGCACCTGGACATCAAGGCCCGGCAGGGCGGCTTCCGGCTGTGCCAGTGAGCTGTCAGCGCCGATTGCGTTCCAGGTCGAGATAGCCGGGATCGAAGCGCGCCAGCCGCACCAGCTCCGGCCAGTCCAGCAGTTCGACCTCGGTTCCCGACCAGCGCAGCAGCTTGCGGTCGCGCAGGTCGCGGACCGCCCGGTTGATGTGGATCGAGGAATAGCCGAGGATGCTCGCCAGTTCGCGCTGCAGCAGGGGCAGCGTCATCCGATGGTTGCGGGCCGCGCCCACGGCGGCAAGGCGGGTGTAGATCTCGCACAGAAGATGGGCCAGATGCGCGCTGGATCGCAGCGCATTCGCGGCGACGAGCCATTGGCGATGGATGGCGGCGTCGATGGCGGTGGTCATCCACAGAAGCCGCGTCAGATGCGGGTGATTCTTCGTCACGTCGTCCAGATGGGCGTGATCGACGAACTCGACCTCGGCCGTGCCGAAGGCCAGGATGCTTTCCTCGACCTTCGACAGCACGAAGCCGTGCAGGTCCATGAAGTCGCCGGGGATATGCAGCGCGCTGATGACGCGCTGGCCGGCGCGGCCCGGCAGGACATGCAGCCGTCCCGCCATCCCGCGCAGCACAAGGCAGCTTTCGTCCGGCTCTTCGCCCGCGGCGATGATCGTCTGGCCGTTGTCGAAGCTGCGGGTCCTGGTCGGGATCGAGCGCAGCTTGGTCAGGTCACGCGCGCTCAACTCGTCGCGAAGCTGAAGGTAACGGATAAAATATTCGCTGAGCGCCATCTTCCACACCGCCGCATATTCCAGCGGTTGATTGTCGGGGGGCACGGCCAGATGCAATCCCGGGAAATGCCGCCTTAACAAAAGAATATGGCGCCGCGCGGCGCAAGCTGAAAACTTGGCGGAAAAGGGGCGGCAATGCCGCCCCCTTCATTGCCGTGCCGGATGAAGGTTCAGCGACGGTCGAGGTCGCTGTTGCGGTCCACCACCTGGCCGCGCTCGTCCTCGATCTCGACCTCGGTCTTGCGGACTGTGTCGCGCACGGTCTCGGTGTGCGATTCGACGTCCTTGCTCAGCCCGATCTCCTCGACGACGCGGGCTTCCTTCTGGACGACCGCGGATTCGGCATATTCGCTCGCCTCGATGCTGCGTTCCTGGAAGTCGGCGCTGTCGGCGGGACGGTCCACGGGGCGGCGTTCGACATGGACACGCTCGCTGCGAAGCTCGACATCTTGCTCGACCGGTGTCTCGACCACATAGGAGCGCACGCGCACGCGGCCGCCCTCGGTCTGACGCTTGCCGACGGTCACCTGTTCTTCGACGACGTCGATCTTGCCCTCGGCGTTCAGGTTCGCGTCCATGCCGGCGCTGCGCTCGCCGGCATAGCCTGCGGCCGCGACCTCTCCGGCGCCGTAGCCGGTCCAGCCCTCGGTCCGCCATTCGGCCTCACGGGCGTCCAGATCGACTGCGCCCTCGTTATCCAGAATGTCCAGCGCGGTTTCATACTGGTTTTCGGGGATGTTGCGCACCGTGACCAGATAGCCGCCGCGGTTCAGGCCCTCGGCATAGGCATAGCGGTCTTCCTCGGGGAAGAAGAAGTCGCCGATCGATTCAAAGAAGCCGCGGTCGGTGCGGGCCTCGGCCGAATACTGGCGGGTGCCGTAACCTTCGTTTTCCTGCCCGGTCAGCACCACATCGGCGATGCCGGCGGCTTTCAGCGCGGAAACGGCGCGGTCAGCATCGGCGCTGCTGTCGAACATCGCCGACAAGCTGCGCATCGAACCGGCGTTCACGGATTCCATAGCCATTTTCACATCCTCACAAGTTTACAGATCGTGGTCGGGAAGTCCGCCCTGCCCCGTCACGGGGCCGGGATCGGCCGCGTCGGGGTCCAGCGGCTCGACCACGGCGCGCTGGCGGCGAAGTGTCACCGGAACATCGACCGTTTCGGTCGAGCGGGTCCGGCGAATATGGATTTCCTCGACAAGGAACAGCTTGGTGACGACGACTGCCCGTTCCTCGACAACGGGGATGATGGTGACATCGCCATCCTTGCGAATGTCGGGCATCACCTCGATCTCGCGATCGACGGGGTGGCGCGTGACCTCGACCTGCCCGGATTCAAGCGCGACCGGGTGCAGCACCGGCGCCTCGTCGGTGACGACGCGGACGCGGACGCCGCCTGTCTGGTGGCGTTCGACGGAAATGCGGGCTTGCTCTTCGACGATGGTCAGGACATCATCGGTGGCAATGCGGGTTTCCGCCTCGCGGCCCTGAAGGTTCGCGGGGTCTAGGGTATTTCCATCGCGGTCCTGGCGTGTCGTCATCGGGGGCGCGATCCTCGCTCGTGTCAAATCTTCGACGCGACGATCCGTTGATCGCGGTCTCCCCAAGAACGTGATCGCGGGCGATCCGGTTTCCGCGATAAACAAACGTTCATGTGATCCCGGCCGGACTTGACCTTTCGTCCGTCAGCCCATTCTGGGCGCATGGCCTGCCAGTGCGTCTCCCAGCATCTGGAAACTCTGCTGCGCATCATCCGATTTCAGCGCCACGAAGCCGTCGAGCGCGGGGTTGATCCGCACCGCCTCGTCCAGCCTGGGATCGCTGCCCGCCGCATAAAGCCCGGCCTTTATCATCAGCTCGGATTCCGCATAAAGGCCCAGCGCCGCCCGCGCCCGCGCGATGAAAGCGTTTTCGACCGTGCTCGCCGCGTGCGGCAGCGAGCGCGAGACCGACCGCAGCACATCCACTGCCGGAAATCGGCCGCGTTCGGCGATGGCGCGGTCCAGCACGACATGCCCGTCCAGCACGCCGCGCAGGATGTCGGCGACCGGCTCCTCCATGTCCGATGCCGCCACCAGCACGCTGAAGATCGCGGTGATGTCGCCCGCGCCCTCCGGCCCCGGCCCGGACCGTTCGGCCAACGCCATGATCATCTGCGAGGTCGAGGGCGGAAAGCCGCGGTGGCTGGGCGCCTCGCCCGAGGCGAGCGCGATCTCGCGATGCGCCTCGGCGAAGCGGGTAATTGAATCGGCCAGGAACAGGACGTGGCGGCCCTGATCGCGGAAATGCTCGGCCACGGTCATGGCAGCCCAGGCGCAGCGCCGCCGCATCAGCGGCGACTGGTCCGAGGTCGCGGCCACCACCACCGCCCGCGCCATCCCCTGAGGCCCGAGCGTCGTTTCCACGAACTCGCGCAACTCGCGCCCCCGCTCGCCCACCATGGCGATCACCACGACATCCGCCGTGACCCCGCGGGCAAGCGCCGAGAGCAGCGTCGTTTTCCCCACCCCAGAGCCGGCAAACAGCCCGATCCGCTGCCCCCTCACGATCGGCAGCAGCGTGTCGAAGACGGCAAGCCCGGTGTCCAGCCGCTCGCCCAGGCGGCGGCGCGAGGCGGCGGGCGGGGGCGGGCTGCGGAAACGGCGGTCTTCGTGCCCCGCGCGCAGCGGACGGCCGTCCAGCGCACATCCCAAGGGATCGACGATGCGACCGATCCATGCGTCGCAGGGCGCGATCACCGGACGGAACAGCAGTTCGACCGGCGTCCCGATGGACAGCCCGTCGGTTGCGCCTTCGGGCAGGATCAGCGCGGCTTGCGGGTCCAGCGCGATCACCTCTCCGCTCAGGACTCCGTCCAGAAGGGCCACACGGTCGCCGACCGAGGCGATGTGGTTCAGTCCCCCCGCCTCGACCACGCCCGCGCGGATGGCGGTGACGCGGCCGAAATGGCGGCTGACCCGCAGCCTGCGGATGCGCGATGCGATCGCTTCGATCCGGTCCATGTCGGCTTTCTCCCCCAAGGCAAAATTTCCGCTCGAAACGGTTTCTAAACCTTCTGTGGTTAAGACCCGGTTTATCGCGGTTCAGGAGGACCCACTTTGTTTGCACGGATCGATACGATGCGGATGGCGCAGGCGCTGGGCCAGCACGCCGCGAATCGGCATCGCGTGACGGCGATGAACGTCGCCAACGCCGACACGCCGGGCTACCGCGCCCGCGACCTGCGCGACTTCGACCCGGATCGCGGACCCGGCATCGGCCTGCGGGCGACACGGCCGGACCATGTCGCGGCGGGCCAGTGGGGCAGCCGGCGCGGCACGCCCGTGGATGCGGGCGGCGAACCCTCGCCTGACGGCAACACCGTCTCGCTGGAGGACGAGATGGTGCGCGCGGCGGATGCCTCGCGCCAGTTCAACCTGTCGCTGTCGGTGATGCAGTCGGGAATGACGATGCTGCGGACCGCCACCGGGCGGAGGGGCTGACGATGACCGAACTTTCCGCCACGGCCATCGCCGCCTCGGGCTTGCGCGCCCAGGGTGTCAGGCTGCGCCACATCTCGGAAAACATCGCCAATGCCGACACGCCCGGCTACCGCCGCAAGCTCGTCAGCTTCGAGCCGGGACGCGATTTCGGCCGCGACACTGGCACCGTGCAGGCCGGGCGGATGCGGCACGACCGCGCCGAACTGCCGCAGGTCTATGCCCCCGGCCATCCGCTGGCGGACGGGGACGGCTATTACCTCGGCTCGAACGTGGACCTGGTGATCGAGGTCGCCGACGCGCGCGAAGCCAGTCGCAGCTACGAGGCCAATCTGAAGATGTTCGAGCAGGCGCGGCAGATGTCCTCGTCGCTTCTGGACCTGATCCGTCGCTGAAAGGGGATGCCATGATCTCGCTGACCACCGCCGCCCTGCAGACCGGCAGCCGCGTCGCCTCGGCCTATGCCGAGGCCCGCGCCGCCGCCGCTCCTTCGGCCACCGGCGCTGCCCCCGCAATGACGGCCGCCGCCCGCGACTTCGCCGCCGTGATGGAAGCCGCCGATACCACCGCCATCGGCGCGATGCAGGGCCGCAGCGACACTCAGGCGCTGGTGCAGTCCATCGCCCAGGCGCAGGTCGCCCTCGAAACCGCCGTCGCCATCCGCGACAAGGTCGTCGAGGCATACCAGGAAATCCTGAGGATGCCGGTCTGATGGACGAGAACCTCATCTTCGACGTGACCCGTCAGGCCCTGTGGATCGCCGTCCGCATGTCGGCCCCGCTGCTTGCGGTCGCGCTGGTCACGGGCGTCGTCATCGGGCTGTTCCAGGCGCTGACCTCGGTGCAGGAGATGACGCTGACCTTCGTGCCCAAGGTCGGGCTGATGCTCGCGGTCTTCTGGGTCACGATGAGCTTCATGACCTCGACTCTGGCCGGGTTCTTCGCCGACCAGATCCTGCCCCTGGTCGCGGGGGGCTGAGGCATGGACAACGCGATCTACGCCGCCCTGACCCGGCAGGCCGGGCTGATGCGGGAAATGCGGGCTGTCGCCAACAACATGGCCAACAGCTCGACCACCGGCTTCCGCCGCGAGGGGGTGGTGTTTTCCGAACACATGACCCCGCTGGGAGGCCGCAGCACCCTGTCGATGGCGAACGCCCACGGGCGCGAGGTGGACCTGTCGCCCGCGCCTTTGGCGCAGACCGGCGGCAAGCTCGACCTCGCGCTGGAACGCGAGGGGTTCTTCATGGTCCAGACCCCGCAGGGGAACCGGCTGACCCGCGCGGGCGCCTTCATGGCCTCGGCCGAGGGCGAGCTGGTCAATGCCGACGGCCACCGCGTCCTTGACGATGGCGAGGCGCCCATCGCCCTGCCCCCCGGCGCCCGCAACATCGGCGTCGGCCCGGACGGCACGATCTCGGCCGACGGCGAGCCCGTGGGCCGCGTCGGCATCTTCGCCCAGCCCGATCCCACCCGCCTGCGCCACGAGGGCGGCACGCTGTTTGCCGCCGAGGGCGCCATGCCCGCGCCCGAGGCCGTGGTGCGGCAGGGCTTCCTTGAGGAATCCAACGTCAACCCGGTGCTCGAGATCGCCCGCATGATCGAGGTCCAGCGCGCCTACGAACTGGGCCAGTCCTTCCTTGATGGCGAGGACCAGCGCATCCGCGCCGCCATCGCCGCCACCACCCGCTGACCGCCAGAAAGGCCTTTCCGATGAGAGCATTGCAGATCGCCGCGACCGGCATGGCGGCCCAGCAGACAAGGGTCGAGGTCATCTCGCAGAACCTCGCCAACATGTCGACGACCGGCTACAACGCCCGTCGCGCCGAGTTCGCCGATCTCGCCTATCAGCAGGTCACGCGGCCGGGCACCATCGCGGCGGCGGACGGCACGATGGTGCCTGCGGGCGTGCAGATGGGCCTTGGCGTGCGGCCCACGGCGGTCACGCTGACACTGGCGCAGGGAGCATTGTCGCAGACCGGCGGCGATCTGGACCTGGCGATCGACGGTCTGGGCTATCTTGAGGTCACGATGCCCTCGGGCATGTCGGGCTATACCCGCGACGGCGCGCTCAAGCGCTCGGCCGAGGGGCTGATCGTGACCTCGGACGGCTTTCCGGTCGCCCCCGGCATCACCATCCCGGTCGAGGCCCGCAGCGTCTCGATCAGCGGCTCGGGCGAGGTTTTCGCCTATTTCGACGACCAGATCGAGCCGCAGAACCTCGGCCAGATCACCTTGGCGAGCTTTGTCAACGAAAAGGGGCTGGAGGCCACCGGCTCGAACCTGTTCCTTGAAACCCCGGCCTCGGGGGCGCCGCTGATCGGCGTGCCCGGAGAGCAGGGCATCGGCACGCTGAGGCAGGGCTATCTTGAGGAAAGCGCGGTCGATCCGGTGCGCGAGATTTCCGAACTCATCAAGGCGCAGCGGGGATACGAGCTGAACTCCAAGGTCATCACGGCGGCCGACCAGATGCTGGGCGCCACGGTGCAGGTGCGCTGATGCGGAGCTTGCTGTTCCTCGCGCTGCTGCTGCCGACCATGGCGGATGCCGAAGGGCTGGTCGCAACTCGCAACCTTCCCGCGGGCACGATCCTTGCGTCCGAGGATCTTGCGGTGGCCCCCGCCGGCCGGCCGGGCCTGAACGCCCCCGAGGCCGTGGGCAAGCAGCTTCGCACCGCGGTCTACGAGGGCCGCGCGATCTCGGCAGGGCAGTTGACCGCGCCGACGCTGGTCAGCCGCAACCAGCTTGTGACCCTCGCCTATGAAAGCGCCGCCCTTCGCATCGAGACCGAGGGCCGCGCCCTCGGCTCGGGCGGCGAGGGCGACGTGATCCGGGTCATGAACCTCAGTTCGCGGGCCACACTGATGGCCCGCATCAATGCCGACGGCACCCTGACCGTCGCCCAGCGCTGAAGGATTCGCGCATGAAGACGAAGCATATCCCCCTCGTCCTCTGCCTTCTCGCCGCCTCTGCCTGCGGGCGGGTGGCCGACGTGGGCAAGGTTCCCGAGATGAGCGCCCCCCACGCCACGCCCGAGTTCCAGGCGATGGCCGAGCCGGTGCTGCCCGTGGGCCAGGTCCGCCCGGACAGCGGTGCCTCGCTATGGGCGGGGCAGCAGTTGTCGCTGGTGGGCGACCGCCGGGCCGGGGCGCGCGGCGACATCCTGACCGTCGTGATCGAGATCGACGACAAGGCCGAGATCCAGAACAGCTCGGGCCGCTCGCGCAGTTCGTCCGAAAGCGTGGGCATCCCGCAGATGATCGGCATTCCCCAGCGCCTCGACGAGAAGCTGCCCGAGGGCGCGAGCATGGCGGAACTCGCCTCGGCCAAGGGGGCCTCGACCTTCAAGGGCACTGGCAACATCTCGCGCCGGGACAAGCTGACGCTGCGGGTCGCGGCAACGGTGATCGACAGGCTGCCCAATGGCGTGCTGCACATCCAGGGCTCGCAGGAGGTGCGGGTGAACTACGAGGTCCGCGAACTGACCGTTTCAGGCTTCGTGCGGCCCACCGACATCAGCCGCGACAACGAGGTCGCCTATGACCGCATCGCCGGCGCCCGGATCAGCTATGGCGGGCACGGCCAGATCAGCGACGTCCAGCAGCCCCGCTATGGCCAGCAACTGGCCGACATCGTCCTGCCCTATTGAGGCCGCCCATGCTGAAGAAGCTGTTGCCCGTGGTGCTGTCGGCGGTCGCCTTTCTTGGCGGCGCTGCAGGTGGCGAGATGCTGAAGCGCGGCGGCTCTGCCGAAACCGCCGTTTCGGTGGACGCCAATACGGCGGTCGGGGGCGGAACCGTGCCGGTCACCGCCGGGCAAGAGGCGGCGGATGCCCCTGCGCCACCCCAGAATGCCGTGGCAGATGGGCACGGATCACCTCCCGCGCCCGCTGCCGGGCATGGGAAAAGTCCGGTCGGCCATGGAAAGACCGAAGGAGAATCCGGTACCGCCTGGTTCAAGTTTCCCCAGCAGTTCTTCGTGCCGGTCATCCACGACGGACGGCTGGACAGCACGATGATCCTGGCGCTTTCGGTCGAAATGCCGGCCGCCGCACGGGAAACGGTGTATGCTCACGAGATCAAGCTGCGCGATGCGCTGCTGCGCCAGTTGCTGATCTACGCCAACACCGGCGGGTTCGACGGCAACTTCACCACCGAGGTGCAGCTTCGCAAGCTGCGGGAAACATTGACCGCAACCGCCCAGGGCGTCTTGCCCGAGATCTCGGGCATCCTGATCGGCGATATCGCAAGGCAGGAGAGATGAGCCACCGCCGCAGCGCCCTGCCCTGAACGCTTGGTCGAGAGGAGTGCCTGAAGCGGGATTGCCCTTGCATCGTCCCGGGGCACGGCACCGGACAAGGGCATAAGGGTCGGCGGCATGACGTCCCGCTGGCGCCCTGCCCTGCAAAACGCTATGCGCGTCGCATGGACAAGACGCTGCGGATCGCGATCCTGCTCGCCACCTATCAGGGCGGGCGCTACATCGGGGCGCAGCTTGACAGCCTTGCGGCGCAGGACCATCGCAACTGGCGGCTGATCGTGTCGGATGACGGCTCGACCGACCAGACGCTTCATATCGTGCGGGGCTTTGCGGCTCGGCATCCCGGCCGTGATATCCAGATCCTGCGGGGGCCGCGGCAAGGGGCAACGCGGAACTTCCTGTCGATGATCGGGGCGGTCGAGCCGGGCGATGCGCTCGCCTGGTGCGATCAGGACGATGTCTGGCTGCCAAGCCGGCTGTCGCATGGCGTCGAGGCCCTTGCCGCGGCGAAAGAGCAGGCCGGGACCGGCTTTGGCATCCTGCATGTCACCCGCACGACCATCTGCGACGCGGATCTGCATCCGTTGCGGCCGGCTCCGCTTTACCGCCGCCCCGCGTCATTCGCGAATGCGCTGGTGCAGGCCTGCACGCCCGGCAACACCATGCTGGTCGATCCCGCGGGCGTGACCCTGCTGAAAGCCGCGCAACCGGGCGCGATGGAGGCCGGGGTGATCTCGCATGACTGGTGGAGCTACCAGGTGATCTCGGGCGCGGGCGGGCTGGTCATCCGTGACCCTCGGCAGACCGTGCTTTATCGCCAGCATCGCGGCAATGTCATGGGCCGGAACGACACGCCACGCGCCGCACTGGCGCGGCTGGGCCGGCTTGGCGCGGGGGACTATGGCAATTGGCTGCGGCAAAACGTGGCCGCGCTGGATGCGGCCCGCGACGTGCTTACACCCGAGAACGCGGCAATGCTGGACGGCTTCGCTGCCGCCATCACGGCGCCGGGCCCGTTGGCGGCAGCGCGGCTTGCACAGCTGAGCGTCTATCGTCAGACGCGCGCAGGCACCGCGGCGCTGCTGCTGGCGGCGGCGGCCGGACGGCTACACCCCTGAACCGCTGCAGCGGGCCGGCCGGGAGGAAGGCATGAGTAATCCAGTGGCGCCCCGCCGAGGATCCCCTCTGGGCTCAGGTTGCCACCGAAGCCTCTCTATTTGCGCCTTGGTGCCAAGCTATGGCTTGCGCTGCCGGTCCATGACAGCCTTGCGGGACCAATCGCCGGCTGGCCAGCCCACAATAATCGATGCGAGAGACCAACGGCCTGAAGTGAAGATCACGGGGAAGGCGAGTGCTCAGATATACAGAAGAAGAAAAGCAGGAGGTTATCGATTACTACCTCCGGCAGTCGCCCGAAGGCACCGAGGCGAAGTTCGCACAGAAGGTTTACGCCGAGTCAGTTATCGGACACACGCACGCGGTCTGGGACATTCACGCAAGCGACGGCCGATGGTGGGTCATAACGAACCCCACCAATCTGTATTCGCAGGACCAGTTCCCGAACATGGACTTGGCGATCACGTTCCACATGGGACTCTGCCTGCGAATACCCCGCAACGACCTCAGGCAAGCAGATGTGGAGAGCGTGCGCCCTTTCGCCGATGTCCTTCGATCCGTCACGGATTGCGAGGCGGCGCTTGGTCAGGCGAACGATCCGGGTGCGTTCCGCGCTATCGGCGTGCGGTGCCGTGAGATTCTTCTCGCCTTCGTTCATGCCGCTCAGGATGCTTGCGCGTGGCCGGAACAGGACAGGCCCCAACGCTCGAACTTCAAGGCCTGGGTCGATTGGATTTTCGACAGGTTTCTGGGCGGCACTGACAACCGCGAGCGGCGCCGGCTCATCAAGACGACATTGAAAGAGGCGTGGGACCATGTGAACTGGCTTACGCATTCCCAGTCAGGAAAATGGACGGACGCCGAAATTGCGACGAACGCAGTATCTCATGCAATCGGCATGGCGATCTCGATCTGCGTGCGGCATCTTCGCGGCGTGCCGGGCCAGTGCCCGGCCTGCGCGTCTCATCGCCTCTTTCCAGAGGAAGGCATGGACCCGGAAAACCTCGCAGTCATCTTCGAGCGACCGGTTTGCGGAAACTGCGGATGGGCCGGAGAGCCCGTGCCGACAGGCGAGAGGACGCAAGAGCAGTTGGCACAGATCATCACGAGGGAAGGAAAAGAATCCGACAAGTGCGGGATCATGCAGACGCCGCTCATGGAGATCATGGGTCGGCAGGGCAAATAGACGCGGTATCGTCCCCGATGGTCCAGCAGGGACGAGACCGCGTCTTGCGGCGGCCTCGTCCCGCCTTTGCTGCGCGGTCCTAGACCAGCCGCCCGTGGCAGTTCTTGAACCGCTCGCCCGAGCCGCAGGGACAGGGATCGTTGCGCGACGGGTTGCCCCAGGTCGAGGGGTCGTTCTCGACGAACCCGGGCGCGTGGGCCGAAGCCTCGCCGCCCTCGGCCTGCTCGTGCTGGGGGCGCATCGCGGCGGCCTGGGCAGCCGCCTGAGCCTGATATTGGCGCAGCATCTGCTCACGCTCGGCATCGGTCAGCGGGCGGATGCGGGCGAGGTTCTGGGTGACGTCGTCGCGCAACCCGTCCAGCAGGTTCTCGAACAACTGGAACCCCTCGGTCTTGTATTCAGACAGCGGGTCACGCTGGGCATAGCCGCGGAAGCCCACGACGGACCGCAGGTGTTCCAGCGTCACCAGATGCTCGCGCCACTTGCCGTCGATCTGCTGCAGCAGGACCTGCTTTTCGATCTGGGCCATCTGGTCGGGGCCGAACTGCTCGGCTTTCTGGGCCATGTAGGCATCGGTCGCCTCGCGGATGCGTTCGGCCACCGTCCCGCGGTCCACGCCGTCCTCGGCCGCCCAGTCGGCGATGGGCAGGTCCATGTTCAGCCGTTCCACCACGGCGGTTTTCAGCCCGGCGCTGTCCCACTGCTCGGGATAGGCGCGTTCGGGCAGGAACTCGTCGATCAGGTCGTCGATGACCTGGTGGCGCATGTCGGCGGCGATGTCGCTGACATCGTCTGATTCCATGATCTCGCGGCGCTGCGAAAAGATCGCCTTGCGCTGGTCGTTCATCACGTCGTCGAACTTGAGAAGCTGCTTGCGGATGTCGAAGTTGCGCCCCTCGACCTTGGCCTGGGCGCGTTCCAGCGACTTGTTCACCCAGGGGTGGATGATGGCCTCGCCTTCCTTCATCCCCAGCGTGGACAGCACCTTGTCCAGACGTTCCGAGCCGAAGATCCGCATCAGGTCGTCTTCGAGGCTCAGGAAGAACAGCGACCGTCCGGGGTCGCCCTGACGGCCCGAGCGGCCCCGAAGCTGGTTGTCGATGCGGCGGCTTTCGTGGCGTTCGGTCGCAAGGACGAACAGCCCGCCCGCGTTCAGGACCGCCTGCTTGTCGGTGGCGTGCTCGGCCTCGATCCGGGCGCGCAACTCGTCGGGGTGGGCCTGCGGATTCGCGGCCAGCGCCTGCAGCACCTTCATTTCCACGTTGCCGCCAAGCTGGATGTCGGTGCCGCGACCGGCCATGTTGGTGGCGATGGTGACGGCGCCGGGCTTGCCGGCCTCGGCCACGATATAGGCTTCCTGTTCGTGCTGGCGGGCGTTCAGGACGTTGTGGGGGATGCCCTCGGCCTTCAGCATCTCGGACAGCATTTCCGACTTCTCGATCGAGGTCGTGCCGACCAGCAGCGGCTGGCCCTTGGCGTGCGCCTCCTTGATCGCCTCGATCACGGCAGCGTATTTCTCGGTTGCCGTGCGGTAGACACGGTCGTGTTCGTCGACGCGCTGGATCGGGCGGTTGGTCGGCACCTCGACCACGCCCAGCTTGTAGATTTCGGCGAACTCGTCGGCCTCGGTGGCCGCCGTTCCAGTCATGCCGGCAAGCTTCTCATACAGGCGGAAGTAGTTCTGGAAGGTGACGGAAGCCAGCGTCACGTTCTCGGGCTGGATGTCCACGCCCTCCTTCGCCTCGATGGCCTGGTGCAGACCGTCCGACAGGCGGCGGCCCTGCATCATGCGGCCGGTGAACTCGTCGATCAGCACGACCTCGCCGTCCTTGACGACATAGTTCTGGTCGCGGCGGAACAGCTTGTGCGCCCGCAGCGCCTGGTTCGCGTGATGGACCACGGTGGTCGATTCGGGATCATACAGCGTCTGGTTCGGCGGCAGGACGCCCGCCTCTTGCAGCCGCTTTTCCAGGAACTCGTTGCCATCCTCGGTGAAGGTGGCGTTCCGGGTCTTCTCGTCGATGGTATAGTGATCCGCAGTCAGTTCCGGGACGAACTGGTCCAGGGTCCGGTAAAGCTCGCTGCGGTCCTGCGAAGGCCCCGAGATGATCAGGGGCGTCCGCGCCTCGTCGATGAGGATCGAGTCCACCTCGTCCACGATGGCGAAGAAATGGCCGCGCTGGCTCATTTCCTCGATCGAGCCCTTCATGTTGTCGCGCAGGTAGTCGAAGCCGAGTTCGTTGTTCGTGGCGTAGGTCACGTCGGCGCGATAGGCATCGCGCTTTTCCGCGTCCTGCTGGAAGGGATAGACCACCCCCGTCTTCATCCCCAGCGCGGTGAAGACCTTGCCCATCCACTCGGCGTCGCGCTTGGCGAGGTAGTCGTTGACGGTGACGATATGGACGCCCTTGCCCGCCAACGCGTTCAGATAGGCGGGGAAGGTGGCGACAAGGGTCTTGCCCTCGCCCGTCTTCATTTCGGCGATATTGCCCCCGTGCAGGAAGATGCCGCCCATCAACTGGGTGTCGAAGGCGCGCAGGCCAAGGGCCCGGCGCGCGGCCTCGCGGCAGTTGGCGAAGGCTTCGGGCAGCAGCCGGTCAAGGCTTTCGCCGGACTGGGCGCGTCCCTGAAGCTCGCGCGTCTTGCCGATCAGGTCGGCGTCCGACATCGCCTGGAACTGCGGTTCCAGCGCGTTGATCTGCTGGACGAGCGGCCGGACCGATTTCACCTTGCGGTCGTTGGGAGAGCCGAAGATCGACTTGGCCAGATTTCCGATGCCGAGCATGGTGTCCTGTCAGGTTTGGCGCGGCGGGCGTGACCCCACTTGCCCCGACCGACGGCCTTGCCCTATCAGAAGGCCGGAAAATCGGCGGCGGGCGCGCATTTTCGGTTGCGCCGGATGTAGGCCCCGCCCGCCCCACTGTCAACGCCGACGCCCCGGCTGGCCAAGCCGCAAGGCGATCCATCTCGTGAAGGATGCCCCTGCCATGCTGAAATCGCTTCCGGCCCTGATGGCCGCCGCCCTGATGGCCGCGCCCGCGCTGGCGCAGGCGCCTGCCGAAACGCCCCCCGCGACGGCCGAGGCCACGGGCGCCCCCCGCGCCGATACCGTTGTCGCAACCGTGAACGGCGAGGCGGTCACGCTGGGCCAGATGATCGCGATGCGCGAAAGCCTGCATTCCTCTGCAGTCGAGGGCCTGCCCGACGCGGCGCTGTGGGACCTGATGCTGGATCAGATGATCCGGCAGGCCGCCGTGGCCCAGGTCGCCGCGCAGTGGCCCAGCCCGCGCGACAAGGCCGTGCTGGAAAACGAGCGCCGCGGCTACCAGTATGCCGCCACGCTGGAAAAGGTCGCCGCCCCCGAGCCGAGCGAAGAGGAACTGCGCGCCGCCTATGACGCGGCCTTCGGCACCCAGACCGAGCCCAGGACCGAATACAGCGCCGCCCATATCCTTGTCGCGACCGAGGAGGAGGCCAGGGCCATCGCCGACGAGCTGGCGAATGGCGCCGATTTCGGGACGCTCGCCGAGGAACGGTCCACCGACAACAGCAGCGGGAACAAGGGCGATCTCGGCTGGTTCACGGCCGACATGATGGTCAAGCCCTTCGCCGACGCGGTGGTGGCGCTTGAAAAGGGCGCCATCTCTGCCCCGGTGCAGTCGCAGTTCGGCTGGCACGTCATCAGGCTGAACGATTCGCGCACTCAGACCCCGCCCGAGTTCGAAGCCGTCCGCGACCAGCTTGCCAACGAGGTCCGCCGCCAGAAGGTCGAGGCCGAGGTGCAGGCCCGCGTCGATGCCGCGACGATCGAGAAGACTCCGGGCCTCGATCCGACGCTGCTGAGCCGCAGCGAACTGCTGGACAACTGATCATGGCCAAGGACAAGAGCGATGCGAAGTCCGGGAAGAAGGCCGGAAAGGCCAAGACCAAGGACAAGGCCGTGGGGAAGAAGGCGGGGAAATCCGCCAAGCCGGTGCTCGTCTCGCCGCTGGCGCCCAAACACTTCCCCGACCTGCCGGTGATCGCGGGCGTCGAGTTCGCCTCGGGCGCGGCGGGGATCAAGTATCAGGGCCGCACCGACGTGACGCTGGTGAAGCTGCCGCCGGGAACCGCCATCGCCGGGGCCTTCACCCGGTCATCCACCCGCGCGGCCTGCGTGCTGGACTGCCAGGACAAGCTGTCGGGCAGCCAGGATACCGACCAGGGCGCGGCCATCGTGGTGAACTCGGGCAACGCCAATGCCTTCACCGGGGCCGAGGGCCAGCGCGCGGTCGATGCGGTCACGGATGCGGTGGCCCGCGCCCTGGGCGTGCCGGCGCGGCGGGTCTTCTCCTCCTCGACCGGGGTGATCGGGGAACCGCTGCCCGCGCAGAGGATCACCGCCATCGTGGACCAGCTTGCGGCCGATCTGGACGAAGGCGGGATTGCCGGGGCCGCCCGCGCGATCATGACGACCGACACCTTCCCCAAGGGCGCGGGCGCCGAGATCGAGGTGGACGGCGGCACCATCCGCATCGCCGGGATCGCCAAGGGCTCGGGCATGATTGCCCCCGACATGGCGACGATGCTGGTCTATCTCTTCACCGACGCGAAGATCGAGGCGAAGCTTCTGCAGCGTATCCTGTCCTCGCAGATGGACGAGACCTTCAACGCGATCACGGTGGACAGCGACACCTCGACCTCGGACGCGCTGATCCTGGCGGCCACCGGGCGGTCTGACGCCCCCGCAATCACCGACCTGCGCAGCAAGCCCGCCCGCGCCTTCACGGATGCGCTGGGTGGCGTCATGCGCGACCTTGCCCAGCAGGTGGTCCGCGACGGCGAGGGCGCGACCAAGTTCGTCGAGGTGCAGGTGACGGGCGCGGCGAACGATGCCGACGCCCACAAGGTCGCCATGGCCATCGCCAACAGCCCGCTGGTCAAGACCGCCATCGCGGGCGAGGACGCCAACTGGGGCCGGGTCGTCGCCGCAGTCGGCAAATCCGGGGCGCAGGCCGACCGCGACCGGCTGTCGATCCGCTTAGGCGACATGGTACTGGCCGAGAACGGCTGGCGGGCGCCCGGCTATGACGAGGCCGCCGTAAGCGCCTACATGAAGCAGGACGATCTGGTGATCGGCGTCGATCTGGGCCTGGGCCGCGGCAAGCGCACGGTCTGGACCTGCGACCTGACGCATCGCTACATCGACATCAACGCCGATTACCGGTCGTAAGGGAAGCCGGGGGCTTCGCGCCCCCGAACCCCCGCGGGATATTTGGACGAAGAAGATGGACGAAGGCTTCCGCATGGTTCTGGTCGCGGCGGTCGCGCTAATCGACGCGGACGGTCGGGTGCTGCTGGCGCGGCGGCCGGAGGGCAAACCCATGGCGGGCTTGTGGGAGTTTCCGGGCGGCAAGGTCGATCCCGGAGAAACCCCCGAAGCCGCCCTGATCCGCGAGCTTGACGAGGAACTGGGCATCGAGACCTGGAACTCCTGCCTCGCGCCGCTGACCTTCGCCAGTCACGCCTATGACAGCTTCCACCTGCTGATGCCGCTTTATGCCTGCCGCCGCTGGCAGGGCACGCCCCAGCCGCGTGAAGGGCAGGAACTGGCTTGGGTGCGGGCCGCCGATCTTGCGCGCTATCCCATGCCGCCGGCTGACGTGCCACTGGTGCCGATCCTGCGCGACTGGCTGTGACCTGCGCATTTCGTCGCAGGCGCATGTGGCGCCGTTGCGTCATTCTTCCGGCTTTCCGCTGCGCCGCCTAGTTATCGCTAACCTTTCATCAACGGTTTGGCGACAATATGGGCCATGTTCCCATCAGGGGTCGGAAAGTTCGGGAGGATTGAAGGATGATTCGCACAATCACCGTGGGTAGCTGCATCTCTGTCCAAGGCATGTTCGAACGCGACATGGGCAATGGCCAGATCGCCGTTCGCGTGGGCGAGCAGACCTATGTCGGAAAACCGGTCCAGCGCTGAAATGGCAGGCAGCCAGCACAGCGGGTCGGCAGAAAGATGACGGGGCCGCTTGCCCGGCGGCCTCGTCCATGATCCCGCGCATGTCCGGCGATGCTTTCGCCGGACATGCGCGGGATGGGGCTTTCTTCAGGACAGGGCGCTTTTCTTCACATCGGGGTTGCTTGCCGAGGTGCTGGCTGGAGGCTGATCCCGAGGATCACTTCCCTTGGCCCGCGCGCCCCAATCAGACGCGTCTTCGGGTCCGCGCCGTGACGCCCTGAACGGACACCCATTTTCTCGATTTCTTCAGCAGACCACCGCCAAGCCGTCCGCCATGCTGGCGGATTCGGTTGCTGCCTCCACATCAGCACTTCCGGCTTCTTCGTCTTTCCCCATGCGGCAAAGAAAAACGGCGCGTTCCGTGGGTGGAACGCGCCGCCTGTTCTGCTTTCCGGGGCTCAGAGCTTCCGCTCGACTTCCTCGCGTTCGAAGATCTCGATGATGTCGCCCTTGCGGATGTCGTCGTAGTTTTCAAACGCCATGCCGCATTCCTGACCGGACTGCACTTCCTTGACCTCGTCCTTGAAGCGCTTGAGCGTCTTCAGCGTGCCTTCGTGGATCACCACGTTGTCGCGCAGCAGGCGCACGCCTGCGGAACGACGCGCCACGCCTTCGGTGACAAGGCAGCCAGCAACGTTGCCGACGCCGGTGACGCGGAAGACTTCCTTGATCTCGGCGTAGCCGATGAAGTTCTCGCGCACTTCGGCCGACAGCAGGCCCGAGGCCGCCGCCTTGATGTCGTCGATCAGGTCGTAGATGATCGAGTAATACCGGATCTCGACGCCCTTCTGGTTCGCGGCATTCCGCGCCGGGGCATTCGCCCGGACGTTGAAGCCGATGACCGGCGCGCTGGACGCCTCGGCAAGACCGATGTCAGATTCGGTGATCGCACCCACGCCGTAATGCAACACGCGGACGCGGACCTCTTCGTTGCCGACCTTTTCCAGCGCCTGGACGATGGCTTCGGCAGAGCCTTGCACGTCGGCCTTCACCACCACCGGCAGTTCGGCCACGCTTTCATCAGCCTTGGCCTTTGCCATCAGTTCCTGCAGCGTGGTCGCGGCACCGGCGGCGGCACGCTTGTCCTTGGCGGCCTCGCTGCGGTAGTCCGCGATCTCGCGGGCCTGCGCCTCGGTTTCCACCACGTTCAGCACGTCGCCCGCCTCGGGCGTGCCGTTCAGGCCCAGCACCTCGACCGGGGCCGAGGGACCAGCCTCGCTGACGCGCTCGCCCTTGTCGTTGATGAGCGCGCGAACCTTGCCCCACTGTTCGCCGACGACGAAGATGTCGCCCTGCTTCAGGGTGCCGTTCTGGACCAGAACCGTGGCGACGGGGCCGCGGCCCACGTCCAGCTTGGCCTCGATAACCGCGCCAAGCGCAGCGCGTTCGGGGTTGGCCTGCAGTTCCAGGATCTCGGCCTGCAGTGCAATGGCTTCCAGCAGCTCGTCGATGCCTTCACCGGTATGGGCAGAGACCTCGACGTCCTGCACCTCGCCCGACATCGCTTCGACCACGATCTCGTGCTGCAGCAGGTCCGTGCGGACCTTCTGCGGATTGGCGCTGGGCTTGTCGATCTTGTTGATCGCCACGATCATCGGCACACCCGCCGCCTTGGCGTGGTTGATGGCCTCGACCGTTTGCGGCATCACGGCGTCATCCGCCGCCACCACCAGCACGACGATATCGGTGACGTTCGCACCGCGCGCGCGCATCGAGGTGAAGGCCGCGTGGCCGGGGGTGTCCAGGAAGGTCAGCAGCGCACCCGATTCGGTCGTCACCTGATAGGCGCCGATATGCTGGGTGATGCCGCCGGCTTCGCCCGAGACGACATTGGCCTGGCGGATGCGGTCCAGCAGCGAGGTCTTGCCGTGGTCCACATGGCCCATGATCGTGACGATCGGGGCGCGGGGCTGCAGGTCCTCGGGCTTGTCCTCGACGGTGTGGATGACCTGTTCCACGTCGGCGTCAGAGACGCGGACGGCCTTGTGGCCGAATTCCTCGATCACAAGCTCGGCGGTATCTGCGTCGATGGTCTGGTTGGCCGTGACCATCATGCCCATTTTCATCAGCGACTTGATGATGTCGCCGACACGCTCGGTCATCCGGTTCGCAAGCTCACTGACAACAATGGTTTCCGGCAGTTGCACGTCGCGGAACTGCTTTTCGGCGCGCTGCGACTGGCCCATCGCCTTGGCGCGGGCCTTTTCCTGCTTGCGCTTCATCGCGGCAAGGCTGCGGACGCGCCCGCCCTCGCCCCCGGCAAGCGCCTGGGTCAGGGACAGCCGGCCGGTGCGGCGGTTTTCCTCGGCCTTGGCCTTGGCCTTGGCGTCACTGTCGCCGCTGGTATCGCGGCGGTCGCGGTCGGTGCGGCGCGGGCCCGTCGCCACGCCGGGCTTCTCGGCCCGGGCAGCAGCGGCTTCGGCCGCGGCACGGTCGGGGGTCGCGGCGCGGTCGGCGGGCTTGGCCGTGACCTCGGCCTTCTTCTGGGCACGCAGCTCGGCTTCGCGCAGCTTGCGGGCGTCCTCCTCGGCCTTGGCCTTGAGGGCTTCCTCGCGCTCGCGCTCCTCGCGCTCCTTCGCCTCGATCTCGGCGCGGCGGCGCTCGCGCTCTTCCTCGCGCGCCTTTTCCTCGGCCGCGCGGCGCGCGTTGTCCTCGGCCTCGCGCGCCTTGGCGGCGGCAAGGGCCTTGAGGCGACGCTCCATTTCGGCTTCGGTAATCCCGGCCGGGCGCTTGGACGGGTCCGAGGCCACCGAGGCAGGCGAGTTCGGCCGCAGCAAGGGATTCGGCCCCGTCGCCGGCTTGGGCGTCACGACGCGCTTGCGCTTGGTCTCGACCACCACGTTATGCGTGCGCCCGTGGCTGAAGCTCTGCTTCACCTGGCCCGAACGCCCGCCCGTGCCGCCGCCCAGACCCAGGGGCTTCTTTCCGTCTCTATCGCTCATCCGCTCTCGAATCCTTCCCGGCAACCGAATTGCCGATTTGCCCGCGCAGACCGTTCAGTCTGCTGGCGTCCCTGATAACCTTGTCGGTCAGGCCTCCACGCGCGAGCGCGCTGTGTATGACATGATCGCGCCCGAAAGCCAAACCCAATTCCGACGCCGTAAGGCACCCGAACCAGCGTCCGCCGGTCGGGGTCCACAGCTTGCCCTTGCCACGGTCCGAACCGTCGCTGGCTTGGAACAGCACCTTGGCCTTGCCGTCGGCCAGCCAGCCCTTGACCTTCTCGAATCCCGCCACGGCATCGCCGGCCTTGCGGGAAAGCGAGATCAGCTCGACCACCCGACGCGCCAGCGCCGCCTCGATCCCGTCCACGAGATCCGGCTCTGCTCTTACATGGGCCTTCGCACCGCGGGAAAACAGCCCCTTGTCGGCAGCTTTTTGCAATGCGGATCTGTCTGCCGCGACCCAGAAGCCCCGGCCCGGCAGTTTCTCGGCAAGATCGGGCACCACCATGCCGTCCGGCCCCGCGACGAATCGGATCAGCCCGGCCTTGGGCTGAACCTCGCCCGTGACGAGGCAGCGCCGTTCCGGCGGTGCCTCGCGGTCCTTTTCACGACCCCCGCGCGTCAAGCGGCATCCCGGGGCGTTACACCCCGGCCTCCTCGGTTGCGGGCTCGTCGGCCACGGGGTGCAGTTCGTCGGGGTCCACCCAGCCCAGCATGACGCGGGCGGTCATCACCATGTCCTGGGCCTGTTCCAGCGAGATGCCGAAGGGTTCCAGCAGCCCGTCGTCCTTGACGCGCTGGCCGTCCTGCGTGGTCCAGCCTCCGGCGAGTTCCCAGTCGGCGCAGGTGGCGAAGTCTTCCAGCGTCTTGACGCCGTCCTTGGCCAGCGCCTCGACCATCTGGGAGGTCAGGCCCTCGAAGGCGATCAGGCTGTCCTCGGCGCCAAGCTCGCGCGCTTTTTCCAGGGCCGCGCGGCTGGCGGCTTCCATGTGGTCGCGGGCGCGGGCCTGAAGTTCCGCGGCCGTTCCCTCGTCCACGCCGTCGATGGACAGAAGCTCGTCGAGCTCGACGTAGGCGACTTCTTCCAGGTTGGTGAAGCCCTCGGCCACCAGAAGCTGGGCGAAGAACTCGTCCAGGTCCAGCGCATCCATGAACAACTGGGTGCGGCTGTTGAACTCGGCCTGGCGGCGCTTCGACTCCTCCTCTTCGGTAAGGATGTCGATGTCGAGACCGGTCAACTGGCTGGCCAGCCGCACGTTCTGCCCGCGCCGGCCGATTGCCAGCGAAAGCTGTTCCTCGGGGACCACGACCTCGATGCGGTTGCCGCCGTCCTCGTCCACGACGACCTTGGCGACCTCGGCCGGTTGCAGCGCGTTCACGAGGAACGTCGCCTGATCCTGCGACCACGGGATGATGTCGATCTTTTCGCCCTGAAGCTCACCGACAACGGCCTGCACACGGCTGCCGCGCATGCCGACGCAGGCGCCGACCGGGTCGATCGAGTTGTCATAGGAGATGACCGCAATCTTCGCGCGGGAACCGGGATCGCGGGCCACGGCCTTGATCTCGATGACGCCGTCGTAGATTTCCGGCACTTCCATCTTGAACAACTCGGCCATGAACTGCGGATCGGTGCGCGACAGGAAGATCTGCGGACCCCGCGCCTCGCGGCGCACGTCCTTGACATAGGCGCGGATGCGGTCGTTCGGGCGATAGCTTTCGCGGCCGATCTTTTCGTTGCGGCGCAGGATCGCCTCGCCCCGGCCCACGTCCACGATGATATTGCCGTATTCTTCCCGCTTGACGACGCCGTTGATGATGGTGCCGGCGCGGTCCTTGAATTCCTCGTATTGCCGATCGCGCTCGGCCTCGCGGACGCGCTGCAGGATCACCTGCTTGGCCGATTGCGCGGCGATGCGGCCGAGTTCCACCGGGGGCACCTGCTCCTCGAACACGTCGCCGACCTGCGGGCCGCCGGCGAAATCCGTCAGCGGGGCGCCGTCGCGCAACCAGCGGGACTGGCCCCTCGTCGGCTCGAAATAGGGCTTGGCGTCAGCGACCGAAAGCTGCGCCTGGTAGTTTTCGACCTCCTCGTCCTCGACGACGGTCCGAACGCGGGTGAAGCCCGCGTTGCCGGTCTTGCGGTCGATGCTGACGCGGATGTCCATTTCCGCGCCGTAACGCGACTTGGCCGCGCGGGCGAGGCTGTCCTCCATCGCTTCGATGACGAGGCCGGGGTCGATCATCTTTTCCCGTGCGACCGCCTCGGCGGTCTGCAGCAGTTCAAGCTGGTTGGCAGAGGTGATGGCCATCAATCACTCCTTGGTCGCGGCAGGGCCGCCTTGTTCGGTTTCGGGGTCCGGCCCCTCGTCCATTTCAATCTCGTCGAAGCCCGAATCCTCGGGGTCGATCGCCTGTCCGTCGCCGATGCCCGCGCCAGCCTCGGCACCGGGGGGCAGCGTGCCCGCCTCTTTCCGCTGCTTCAGCATCAACGCGATCAGTTCGTCGGTCAGCAGCAGCTTGGCCTCGGCCAGAAGATCGAAGTTCAGGCCGATGGTGTGGGTCTGGCCCTGCTCCTCGATGTTCAGCAGCACCTCGTCGCCTTCCACCCCGGCCAGCACGCCCTTGAAGCGCTTGCGGCCGTCGATGGGCTGGTTGGTTTCCAGCCGGGCATCATAGCCCTCGAAGGTCGCGAAGTCCTTGAGCCGCGTCAGCGGCCGGTCGATGCCGGGGCTGGAGACCTCGAGGTGATAGGCGTCCTCCAGCGGGTCCTCGACGTCCAGCGTGGCGCTGACGGCGGTCGATATCTGGGCGCAGTCCTCGACGTTGATCCCCCCTTCCGGGCGGTCGGCCATGATCTGCAGCGTGGCGGTCTTGCCCCCCTGCAAGCGGACGCGCACCAGTTCGTAGCCCATGCCCTCGATCACCGGCTGGATGATCTCGGCCAGGCGCCGGTCGATGGCGGTCTTGGCGATGAGGTCGGTCATTGTCCGATCCTGAAAATAAAAACGGGCCGTCTGGGCGGCCCGTGCAAGCATCCGGTGGGCGAGGTTTGGACCCCCGCGCCGCTGTGATGCTCATATAGCCGAAGGCGGGCCGCATTGCAAGGCCCGCATCGGGCGTGGCTCATCATGACTCTTCCTTCTCCTCCTCGAGCGCCGGGGGCGGCTCGCCCGCCAGGAAGTTGCCGAACTTCTCCAGTGCCGGGATGTGATCGGACAGCACCCGCATGACCACCAGCATCGGCACCGCGACCACCATGCCCAGCACCGACCACAGCCAGGCCCAGAGCGCCACGGCGAGAAACACGACGACCGGATTCAGTTGCAGCCGCCACGAGACGAAATAGGGTGTGATGAACTGCCCCTCGAAGACGGTCAGGCCGAAATAGGTCAGGCCGACCAGGACCGCGGTCCAGCCGTCGTCGAAGACCACCAGCGCCACCAGCGCCGCCGCGACATAGCCCAGCGCCGCGCCGATATAGGGGATGTAGTTCAGCACCGCCGCCGCAATCCCCCACAACAGCGGCGAGGGCATCCCCCAGGCCCACATCGCCAGCCCCGAGGCGACCCCGAGGCCCAGGTTGATCAGCGTGATCGCGCCCAGATAGGACCCGAGGCTCGCCTCGATCTGGCGCAGCGCGTCATAGGCTGCGCGTTTTTCCGACAGCGCGTCAAAGCTTTGCACGATCCGCAGATACAGCAGGTCGCCCGAGGCCAGCAGGAAGAACAGGAAGATCAGGGTGAAGACGGTCTGGCTGACGATGGCCGGGCCGAGATCGAAGAGGATCTGGGTGATCGAGGTGCCGCTGGCCGGGGCGGCGACCTCGACCCGCAATTCGTTGGTGGGGGCCTCGCCATCGGTGACCGTCGAGGAGGCGACGATGGTGCCCGAATCCTGCGCCACCACGTCCAGCCCCGAAGGGATGGTCTGGGACGGCGGCTGGCCGAGGGGCTGGCCGATGGTGCCGTCCCTGGCCGCGTTGGGCAGCGCGGCGGCGGGACCGGGCGGGGTCGCGGGAAGCTCGACCGTGGCGACGGTGCCCGGCGCCCCGGGCGGCACCGCCACCACGGCGGCGCTGTTGCCTGAAAGGTTTTCGGCGGCGCGCTCGATGCCGCGGAAGTTCTCGCGGAAGGTTTCATAGCGTTCCTGAAGCTGCCGGCTGATGCCGGGCGCTTCCTCGATCAGCGCGCCGGCGGGGCCCGAGATGAAGAAGCCGAGCGTGCCGATGGTCGCGAGGATGCCCAGCACCACGATGCCGGCGGTGACGCCGGGCCTGATCCCGCGCCGGTCCATCCAGCGCCGGAAGGGCACGAAGACGAAGAACAGCAGCACGCCCAGGCAAACGGGCATCAGGAAGGCCCGCGCCGTCGCCAGCATCTGGAAGGCGAGGATGATGAAGATGCCGGTGACCGCCCAGTTCGCCACCGGCAAGGGTCCCTTCGGCTCGGCCTTCCGGCGGGGGAACATGTGCCGTTGCGGGGGTGTCTGCGCCATTGCCGCCCTTCCAGAGGAAATCCTTGGCCAAGACAGGCCCGGACCCGTGGAACGGCAAGGAATCCGTTTCGTTCCCACAGCTTGCCGGAAAGAACAGGGGAAAAGGCAGGGTCTGACGAAGGCAGCCTGCGCCTTGCGGGGGCGTGATCTCGGGCCTTCGGGGACCGCGGAAAGACCCATTCCGCGCCGGCCGCCGCAGCTTGGCGTGAGGATATGGACCGCAGGCCCTGCTGGCGGGGATCGGTTTTCCCGCCGGCTTTCCCCGGAAATGAAAAGGACCGACCCTCGTCGGGGCCGGTCCTTTCCCAAGGCTCAGGCTACCGCCTCAGATCGGGCGGTCGCCGTCTGCATCGATGACGCGGGTGGGCAGGCCCATCTCGCCCAGCAGTTCAAGGAAGGAACGCGCGGGCAGGTCCTCGACGTTGACCATGCGCTTCACGTCCCATTCGCCCCGCGCGATCAGGATCGCGGCGGCGACCGGGGGGACGCCGGCGGTGTAGCTGATGCCCTGCGACCCGACCTCCTCATAGGCTTCCTTGTGGTCGGCCACGTTGTAGATGAAGACCTCGCCCGGCTGGCCGTCGCGCGTGCCCTTCACGAGGTCGCCGATGCAGGTCTTGCCGGTATAGTCGGGCGCAAGGGTCGCGGGGTCGGGCAGCACCGCCTTGACGACCTTGAGCGGCACGACCTCCAGCCCTTCGGCAGTCGTCACCGGCTGCTCGGACAGCAGGCCGATGTTCTTCAGCACGGTGAAGACGTTGATGTAATGCTCGCCGAAGCCCATCCAGAAGCGCACATCCGCGTCCGGGTAGCGGGCGGCCAGCGAATGCACCTCGTCATGGCCCGAAAGATAGGCGGTGCGCTTGCCGACGACGGGCAGGTCCCATTCGCGGCCGACCTCGAACATCTTGTTCTCGCGCCATTCGCCCCCCTGCCAGGAATAGACCGTGCCGGTGAACTCGCGGAAGTTGATCTCGGGGTCGAAGTTGGTGGCGAAATAGCGGCCGTGGGTGCCGGCATTGATGTCCACGATGTCGATGGACTCGATGGTGTCGAAATACTCGTCCTCGGCCAGCCGGGCATAGGCGTTGACGACGCCCGGATCGAAGCCCGCGCCGAGGATGGCGGTCACGCCCGCCTTCTCGCAGTCCTCGCGCCGCTTCCATTCGTAGTTGCCGTACCAAGGCGGCACTTCGCAGATCTTCGCCGGGTCCTCGTGGATCGCGGTGTCGATATAGGCCGCGCCCGTGTCGATGCAGCCCTGCAGCACCGTCATGTTGATGAAGGGCGAGCCGACGTTGATGACGACCTTCGCATCCGTCTTGCGGATCAGATCGGCCACCGCCGCGCTGTCCATCCCGTCCAGCGCATGGGTCGTGATCGTGCGGCCACTGGCATGGCCTTTCGCCCTGATCCCCTCGACGATGGCGTCGGCCCGGCCTTGGGTCCGGTTCGCCATGTGGATGTCGCCGAACTCGTCGGCCCATTGCGCGACCTTGTGGGCCGAGACCTGGGCGACGCCGCCGGCACCGATGATGAGGACGTTGGGTTTGGCCACCGCAGCGGTCTCCTTTCAGGAAAATCAGGACAGGGAGTCCCGGAAATCGTCATAGCCGAAGCTGCGCACGGTCGTGATGCGACCGTCAAGCTCGCGGATGCAGATGGCGGGCATGGCCACGCCGTTGAACCAGTTCTTCTTGACCATGGTATAGCCCGCCGCGTCCTCGACGCTGATGCGGTCCCCGACCTTCAGCGGCTGCGGGAAACGCGCATCGCCGAAGATGTCGCCCGCAAGGCAGGACTTGCCCGCGATCTGGTATCCGTGGTCGCCATCCTGCGGCAGCTTGGCATTCTCTCGGTAGATCAGCAGGTCGAGCATATGCGCCTCGATCGAGCTGTCCACGATGGCGACTTCCTTGCCGTTGTTCAGGATGTCCAGCACCGTGAGTTCCAGTGTCGTGGTGCCGGTGATGCTGGCCTCGCCCGGTTCCAGGTAGACCTGCACCCCGAAGCGGTCGGAAAACGCCTTGAGCCGGTCGGCCAGCGCATCCAGCGGATAGTCCGCGCCGGTGAAATGGATGCCGCCGCCCAAGGACACCCATTCCAGCTTTTCCAGGAACCCGCCGAACTCGGATTCGATGCGGTCAAGCTGGCCCGCGAACAGGTCGAAGTCCCGGTTCTCGCAGTTGTAATGGATCATCACGCCGCTGATGCGGTCGAGCGCCTGTTCCAGCCGCGCCATGTCCCATTCGCCCAGACGCGAGAACTTCCGCGCCGGGTCGGCAAGGTCGAATCCGCTGGTCGAGAACCGCGGGTTCAGCCGCAGCCCGCGGGCGATCCCGCTTGCGCGGTCGGCAAAGCGGTCAAGCTGGCCGAGGCTGTTGAAGATGATCTTGTCGGCATAACCCACCGCCTCGTCGATCTCGTGATCGGCCCAGGCGACGGAATAGGCATGCGTTTCCCCCCCGAACTTCTCGCGCCCCAGCCGCAGCTCGTTCAGCGAGGACGAGGTGGTGCCGTCCATGTATTGCGACATCTGGTCGAAGACGCCCCAGGTCGCAAAGCATTTCAGCGCCAGCAGCGTCTTTGCGCCCGAGCGTTCGCGCAGCCGCACCATCCGGTCCATGTTCGCCTGAAGCTTCGCGCGGTCGATCAGGTAGAAGGGGGTCTGCGGTCCGGTCATCGAAGCCTCGGGCGGGAAAGGGGAAACCCGGCATATAGGGTCCGCGGCCCTGCCTGACAAGCAAGTGCGACGCCGGCATGACAGCCGGGAACATGCGCGGGGCGGTTGCGTTCCCATCCGGCACAGGCTCGGGGCGGCTCTGGCAGTCCGCGGGTTTCGCCCCTAGATTCACAAGCGCCTCACAGGAGTTTCCCATGACCGCCCGCGTCGAAATCTACGCCACCCAGAGCTGCCCTTACTGCCATGCCGCCCGCGGGCTTCTGCAGAAAAAGGGTGTGGCCTATGACCTGATCGACGTGAGCGGCGACCCGGAACGCCGGGCCGAGATGACCCAGCGCGCGAACGGCCGCCGCACGGTGCCGCAGATCTTCATCGACGGCGCCCATGTCGGCGGCTCGGACGACATCCATGCGCTGGACCGGCAGGGCAAGCTGGACCCGCTACTGGGGCTGTAAGGGCATGCGCGCGGCCCTGATCCAGCTGAACACCGGCGATGACCCGGCGGCGAACCTGCCCGTCACGCTGGATCTCCTGCGTCAGGCGGCAGTGGGCGGCGCGACGCTGCTGCTGACACCCGAGGCCACCAACATCATCACCCCCGACCGCGACCGCCAGCGCGCGGTCCTGCTGCCCGAGGAGGGCGACCCGACACTCGCCGCCCTGCGCACCGCCGCGCTTGAACTGGGGGTCTGGCTGTCCATAGGCTCGCTGTCGCTGCGCCATGACGACCCGGCCGAGGAACGCTTCGCCAACCGCAGCTTCCTGATCGCGCCGGATGGCGGGATCGCTGCGCGCTATGACAAGATCCACATGTTCGACGTCAATATCGGCGCGGGCGAGAGCTTCTGCGAAAGCGCCGCGTTCCGGCCCGGCGACCGCGCGTTGGTGGCGCAAGGCCCCTGTCCGATGGGGCTGACGATCTGCTACGACCTGCGCTTTCCGGGGCTGTATCGTCGCCTCGCACGGGCGGGGGCAAAGATCCTGACGGTGCCCGCGGCTTTCCATCCCCGGACGGGCGAGGCGCATTGGCACGTCCTTTTGCGCGCCCGCGCCATCGAGACGGGCTGCTTCGTGCTGGCCGCGGCCCAGACGGGCACCCATCCCGCCCCCCACAGCCCCGACCGGAAGCCGCGCGAAAGCTATGGCCGCTCGCTGGCCGTTGCGCCCTGGGGCGAGGTGCTGGCGGACGCAGGCACCGAGCCCGGCGTCACGCTGGCCGATCTGGACATGGCGCAGGTGGACGACGCGCGGGCGCGCATCCCCGCATGGCGCCACGACCCGCTTGTCTGGGGACCATGAGCGACGATTCCGAATCCGCCGCCGCGCTGGCCGCGAGCCTTTTCGCCGAGGTCATCGTCAGCGAGCAGATGGCCCGCGCGCTTGTCACCCGCGCCCTGCCCCGCGGGATGCAACTGTCGCATTTCTCGGTGCTGAACCTGCTCGCCCATCTGAACGAGGAACGCACGCCGGCCCAACTGGCCGATGCCTTTCACGTCAACCGCAGCGCCATGACCAACACCGTCGGCCGGCTGGAATGGGCCGGCCACGTCCATGTCCGTCCTGACTGGAACGACGCGCGGCGCAAATGGGTGGGGATCAGCCCGTCGGGCCGGGCGGCGCGGGATGCGGCGCTGGCGGCCTTCCTGCCCCACCTGACCGAGATCGTCCGCGACATCGGCCCTGCCGAGGTCCGCCGCGCCCTGCCCGTCCTGCGTCGGCTGCGCGAACGTCTTGAGGAGGAGGCGTAGGCCCTACTGCCTTACCCCGGTCATCAGGTAATTCACCGACAGGTCGCGCTTGGACAGCGACCATGACCAGCCCAGCGGGTTGAAGACCATCCCGCTGCGGTCCACCACCCGCACGCCTGCCGCGTCGAACATGGCCCCAAGCTCGGTCGGGCGGATGAAGCGCGACCATTCATGCGTCCCGCGCGGCAGCCATCGCATGATCCACTCGGCCCCGACAATGGCCGCGGCAAAGCTTTGCGGCGTGCGGTTGAGGGTCGATGCGACCAGCAGCCCGCCCGGCCGCAGCAGACGCGCGCAGGTGGTGATGAACTCCTGCGGGTCGGCGACATGCTCGACGATCTCAAGCGCCAGCACCACGTCGAAGCGGGCGCCTTCGGCCAGGATCGCCTCGGCCGTGGTCGCGCGGTAGTCGATGGCAAGGTCCGACTGCGCGGCATGAACGCGGGCGACCTCGATGTTCTCGGCCGCGGCATCGGCGCCCGTGACCTCGGCCCCCAGCCGCGCCATGGGTTCCGCCACCAGCCCGCCGCCGCAGCCGATATCCAGCAGCCGCAGCCCCTCGAAGGGCCGGCGAGCTTTCCGGTCGCGCCCGAACTCGGCGGTGATCTGGCCGGCGATATAGTCCAGCCGCAGCGGGTTCAGCATGTGCAGGGGCTTGAACTTGCCGGCGGGGTCCCACCACTCGGCCGCCATCGCCTGGAACTTGGCGACCTCGCCCGCATCGATGCTGCTCTGTCCGGTCATCTCGCTTCTCCGTCTGGTGCCGATTGGCCTTGGCCCGGCGAGCGGTATATATCTCAGCCATGGACCGTATGGCAGACCGAAACGCCGCGTCACCCTCGCATGGCCGGCTCTACCCCCCGATCGAGCCCTTCGACGCGCGCATGATCGACCGCGGCGACGGCCACCGGCTGTATGTCGAGCAATGCGGCAACCCAAATGGCCGCCCGGTGATCGTCCTGCACGGGGGACCGGGGGGCGGCTGCAGCCCGATGATGCGCCGCTTCTTCGACCCCCATCACTGGCGGGTCGTGCTGTTCGACCAGCGCGGCTGCGGCCGCTCGGTTCCCCATGCGAGCGTCATCAGAAACACGACCGCGCATCTGCTGTCCGACATCGACACGATCCGCGAAAAGCTCCGCCTCGGCCCCGCCGTCCTTTTCGGCGGCTCCTGGGGGGCGACGCTGGCCCTGGCCTACGGGCAGCACCGGCCCGAGGCGGTCTCGGCCTTTGTGCTGCGCGGGGTCTTCCTTGGCCGCCAGTCGGAACTCGACTGGTTCTATGGCGGCGGCGCGGGGCGGTTCTGGCCGGAGCTCTGGGCGCGCTTCCAGGGGGCCATTCCCCTTGCCGAACAGGACGATCTCATCGCCGCCTACCACCGCCGCCTGTTCAGCGGCGATGCCTCGGTCGAGACGCGCTACGCGATGCCCTGGCTTGCCTGGGAAAACGCGCTGGCGGGCCTCGACACCGGCGCGCCCTCGCACGCGCCCCCGGCCTATGCGCGCACCTTCGCACGGCTGGAAAACCATTATTTCGTCAACGCCTGCTTCCTCGACGACAACCAGCTTCTGCGCGACCGCCACCGGATCGAGCACCTGCCCGCCGTGATCGTCCAAGGCCGCTACGACATGGTCTGCCCGCCGATCGGCGCATGGGAACTCGCGCAAGGCTGGGCAAAGGCCGAGCTGCGGATGATCCCCGCATCGGGCCATGCCCTGACCGAGCCGCGAATCGCCGCCGAACTCGTCCGCGTCCTGCAGACGATGGCCGGGATCGACTGACGCAAACGTCCCTCCTCGGGCCGGATTGAAATATCCCGGGGTCCGGGGCAGAGTCCCGGTCCGGCCGAGAAGTTCACGCCCCTTTGGGTTTTTGCCGGTCCTTGTGCTTCGCCAGCGACCCGGTCTGGCGCTTGTTCGACTTGTCCTTGTAGGGGTTCTTCGTCCCTTGGTCGCGGAAGGTCAGCCGGATCGGCGTTCCGGGCAGGTCGAAGTCCTGCCGCAGCCCGTTGACCAGATACCGGCGATAGCTTTCCGGGATCTCGTCGGTATGCGTCGCCATGACGACAAAGCCCGGCGGCCGAGTCTTCACCTGCGTCATGTAGCGCAGCCGGATGCGGCGGCCGCCCGGCGCGGGCGGCGGATGCGCCTCGGTCATGGCGGTCAACCACTGGTTCAGCCGCGCCGTGCCGATGCGGCGGTTCCAGACTTCATGCGCCTTCAGCACCGCATTGTGCAGCCGGTCCAGCCCCTTGCCCGTCCGGGCCGAAACCGTCACCAGAGGCGCGCCCTTCAACTGCGGCAACAGCCGCTCGAAGGCTTCGCGCAACTCGTTCAGCTTGTGCGACTTATCCTCTTCCAAGTCCCACTTGTTCGCCGCGACCACGACCGCCCGCCCTTCGGTTTCCGCGAAATCGGCGATGCGCAGATCCTGCTGCTCGAAGGGGATGGCCACGTCCAGCAGGACCACCACCACCTCGGCAAAGCGCACGGCCCGCAGCCCGTCGGCCACGGAAAGCTTTTCCACCTTGTCGGTGATCCGCGCCTTCTTCCGCATCCCGGCAGTGTCGAAGATGCGGACCGGGGTGCCCATGAACTGGGACCGCACCGAGATCGAATCGCGGGTGATCCCCGCTTCGGGGCCGGTCAGCAGCCGGTCCTCGCCGATGATCTTGTTGATGAGCGTCGATTTCCCGGCGTTCGGCCGCCCGATCACCGCAATCTGCAAGGGGCGGGTTTCGCTCGGACGCCAATCCTCGGCCCCCTCGCCCGATTCCGCCTGCTCGTCGGTCAGGGTGACGTCGGTTTCGGGCGTGATCGGCGCGGGACGCTCGGATTCGACGATCTCGGACAGCGGCTTCAGGGCGCGATACAGGTCCTCCAGCCCCTCGCCATGCTCGGCCGAGATCCGCAGCGGCTCGCCCAGACCCAGCGACCAACCTTCGGTCGCGCCAGCCTCACCCGCCGCCCCTTCGGCCTTGTTGGCGGCCAGGATGACGTGCTTCGCCCTCCGCCGCAGGATGTCGGCGAAATATTCGTCGGCCGCCGTCACGCCCACGCGCGCGTCCATCACGAACAGGCAGATGTCGGCCTCGTCCACCGCGCGTTCGGTCAGCCGCCGCATCCGGCCCTGCAGCGAATCGTCCTCGACCATCTCCAGCCCGGCCGAATCGATCACGACAAAGCGCAGGTCGCCCAAGCGCGCGTCGCCCTCGCGCAGGTCGCGGGTGACGCCGGGCTGGTCATCGACCAGCGCCAGCCGCTTGCCGACAAGGCGGTTGAACAGGGTGGACTTGCCGACATTGGGCCGCCCGACGATGGCGAGGGTGAAGCTCATCAGCGGAACGCGTGCAGGCGGCCGTCGCGGCCGGAAACATAGATCGTGCCGCCCGAGACGACGGGCGCGGTCGCCGCCCCGCCGGGGATCGGCGCCTGCCCGACCAGCGCGCCCGAGCGGGGGTCGAAGCTGCGCAGCACCCCGTCGGATGAGGCGACGAACAGCCGGCCCCCCGCCAGCACCGGGCCGTAGTGGACATGGATATCGTCCTGCCGCCGCACCCGTTCCGCCCTGTAATAGGGCAGCGGCACCGCGAAGATGCGCCCGCCGGTCGCCGCGTCCAGCCGCACCAGTTGCGCCTGGTCGTTGACCGCGAAGATCGAGCCGCCGGCGACCAGCACCGGGCTGTTCGCCCCGTCCTGTTCGTTCCACAGCGGCAGCCCCGTCGCGCGGTCGAAAGCAGCGATGCGCCCCGAGGACGAGCCCGCCAGCACCACATCGCCCGCGATCACCGGATCGCCCGTCAGGTCGCGGATGAAGGCGATGGCGCGGCCGCGGCGGGTGCCGGCGACCTGCGCGCTCCACCGTTCGACGCCGGTGGCGGTGTCGACGGCCAGCAACTGCCCCGAGGCGAAGGGGAAGACGGCAAGATCGCCATCCACCGCGGGCGCGGACACCCCCGTCACGCCCGACTGCGCGTTGATGCCGGATACGGTCCACAGCACCCTGCCGTCCGAGGCCCGCACTGCCCAGCCGGTCGAATCTCGGCCTGCCACATAGACCACGCCGTTCTGCACCGTGGGCGCGCCGCCGATCGGCGCCTCGACCCGCTGCCGCCAGAGGATGCCGCCCGAGCCTGCGTCCAGCGCCACAAGCTCGCCATAGGCCGTGGTCACGAAGACGCGCCCCCCCTCATAGGCGATGCCGCCGCCGGACACGCTGTCGCCCCGCTCGGTCGCAGGGGTCAGGTCGCGGGTCCAGGCGGTGCCGCCGTTCAGCGCCGTGGCCGCCACCTGCACGCGGCTGTCCAGCGTGAAGACGCGCCCGCCTGCCACAACCGGATCGGCGCCGATGCGGTGACGCCGCCCCGAGGGCTGGCCGATGGGGGCCGACCACAGCGGCTGCAGCCCGGTCCCGGCCAGCACGGAATGCGGGATCAGATGCGCCGGATTCGCCGCCCGGGTGGTCCATTCGACCGAACGCGGCGCGGGCAGGTTCAGCGCTGTCGAACTGACGCCGGCGGGTCCGTCAACCGCGGGGCCTTCGGCCGAGGCGATCTCGCGCGGGTCAAGCCGGACGCCGGGCAGGATCGTGTCGCGCGACTGGCAGGCTGCCAGGGCGGTCAGGGCGGTCAGGGGCAGCAGCAGCGCGTTCAGTCTGGTCATCTCGGGCTCCGGGTGGCGGCGCAGGCGAGGGATGGAGGGTTCAGCCGGCCACCGCCGGCATCACCCCGGCCGGGGGCGTGGAATCGGGGGCGGTCAGGCTGTCCGTTCCCGGTTCGGGATCGACGCCGAGGGTTATCAGATGCTCGGCCAGCCGCTGGTGCATCTGCTGGCTCAGCCCGTCCTTCTGCTGGATCTGGCGGATCAGCGTCACCGCGTCATCCCGGCGCCCCGCGCCCGACAGCGCCACAGCCTTGAGTTCCAGCGCGATCAGTTCGAACGGCGCTCCGGAGGCCGAAAGCCGCGCCAGCACGGCGTCGCGGGTGGCGGGGTCCATCCCCGCCCCCTGCGCGATCACCGACTTCAGCGCGGCCAGGTCCCTGACAACCGCGTCGTCGCCCGCCTTGATCGCCGCCGCGTCGAACCGCTGCGCGGCTTCCGCGACATTTCCGGCCTCGACCAGCGCATTGGCGGCCAGGATGTCGCGCAGCACCGTCTGGCGGACGCTGCCGGCCGGAACCTCGGCCAGCGCCTGCGCACGGGCAGCCGCATCGCCCGAGGCCCCGGCAGCAAGGATGGCGTCGCCGAAGTCCTGCGCCGCCGCCGTATCGCGGGCGCGGGAATATTCGCGCCATGCGGCGCCCGCGACCAGCGCCACGACCAGCAGCAGCGCGATCCAGCCATAGCGGCGCAGCATCAGGAACAGCCGGTCGCGGCGCAGATCCTCGGTCACCTCGTCGATGAAACGGTCGTTCTGGTTCGCCATGCGCGGCCGCTTTCCCTGCCCTTTGTCGTCGATGCTGCCCTTCTACACATGGCCGGGGCGGTTTGCCAACGCTTGCGCGGGATGTCGGCCCCTGTGTCCTGATCGGAACCGCTTCCCCTTGCAAGGCGTTGTCGGGGCAGCGAGACTACACCGTGACGTGTAGCACAAACCCCTGAAAGGACTGCAAACATGGCTTTCACCCTGCCTGATCTGCCTTATTCCCACGACGCGCTGGCCAGCGGCGGGATGTCGAGAGAGACGCTGGAATATCACCATGACAAGCACCACAAGGCTTATGTCGACAAGCTGAACGAGCTGATCGCGGGAACCGAGTGGGAAAACGCCTCGCTCGAAGAAATCGTCAAGGGCAACTACAAGGAAGGCGCGGTCGCCCAGAACGGCATCTTCAACAACGCCAGCCAGCACTGGAACCACGCCCAGTTCTGGGAGATGATGGGCCCGAACCCCGGCAAGATGCCCGGCAACCTTGAATCCGCGATCACCGAATCTTTCGGCTCGGTCGCCGACTTCAAGAAGAAGTTCGCCTCCGAGGGCGTGGCGCAGTTCGGCTCGGGCTGGGTCTGGCTGGTCCGCAACGGCCAGGGCGGGCTTGAGATCACCAAGACCGAGAACGGCGTCAACCCGCTGTGCAAGGGCCAGACGGCGCTTCTGGGCTGCGACGTGTGGGAGCATTCCTATTACATCGACTTCCGCAACGCCCGCCCCAAGTATCTGGAAAACTTCCTTGAGAATCTCGTGAACTGGGAAAACGTCGCCTCGCGGATGTGAGTGACGCGACATGACGAAGGCCCGCCACAAGTGGCGGGCCTTTTGCTTTCGTCAGAAGCCGGTTGGTTGAACAATTTGAAGTCTCGAAGGCGCGAAGAAGAACCTCAAGCTACGTCCATGGCGGAAGGCCGAGCGACCGGGGGCAACGCCTTCTTGGCATCAAAGCCGATCAGCGAGGGACCGGGTTCGTGCCGGCCACGGGCTTTCGGGTGGCCGGCGGTATCCGCAGCTTGCAAGCGGATGTCATCCGGTCAGAAGGCGCTTTCTGACGCTCTGCCGTCCTCGCTTGCTGACGCCCCTTGCAGGGTTGCCTCAGCGTGGGTCCAGTTGCGTTCCCGGAGCCGCCGCGCCTTCCAGCACCTGCCTCAGGTAGTCGGTAATCGCGCGGAAGGCGACGATGCGCCATCCATCCCCCTGCCGCCACAAGGCGCAGGCCACCTGAGCGGCGCGGGTGCGGCGGACGGCGTCTTCGGGCAGCGTCCCGAAATCAACGGGGCAGAGCTTGGCCAGCACCTGCTCGGGCGCCTGCCCCGCCAGGTCGAAGACGCAGCGCATGTCGCTGACATCCTGCACCAGCGCATGCTCGGTCGAAAGCGCATCGGCCAGGGCGGAAAGCGCCTCGGGCATCCCTGCATGGGGCAGGATCAGCAGCAGTTCATCCGGCGACATCCAGCCGAGCCAGCGGCTGCCAGCGGTGGTGAAGCGCAGCTTGTCGGGAATCGCCAAGCCCGCCGCCGCAGCGATGGAATCGGCCGCGCGGTCCAGGTCGGCGCGGATCAGGATCATGCCGAGGCCGTGGACCTGGGTGATGGCTGCCAAGGCGTCAGACATTCGCGGCGGCCCCTTCCTTGTCATGGAACACCGGATCGACGATGCGGGCACGGAACGTATCCTTCTGCACCGGGAACTCCAGCACCTCTCCCATCCGCTCGGGGCCGTGCCGCACCAGTCCCATGGCGATCGGCGCCTTCAGCGTCGGCGACCAGTAGGTCGAGGTCACGCGGCCCTGCGTGTTCCGCTGTCCGTTGGCATTCACCCCTTCGGCCACGGCCAGCGCCCCGTCCGGCAGCACCCGTCCATCGAGGCTCTCCAGCCCCACCAGCCGCCAGCGGTCGGGGTCCGCCATGAAGCGGCGTTCCTGCGCGCGCTTGCCGATATAGTCGTGCTTTTTCGTCGAGATGGCCCAATTCATTCCCAGATCCTGCGGGATCACTGTGCCGTCAGTCTCGTCCCCGATCATGATGAAGCCCTTTTCGGCGCGCATGACATGCATCGCCTCGGTGCCATAGGGGGTGATCCCGAACTCGGCCCCGGCCTCGTGCAGCTTTTCCCATATCTCAAGCCCGCGGTTGGCGGGCACGGCGATCTCGAAGGACAGCTCGCCCGAGAAGCTGATGCGGTAGATGCGGGCGGGGACGCCCGCCAGATGGCCTTCCGCGAAACTCATGAAGGGCAGCGCCTCGGCGGACAGGTCCATGCCGCCCAGCTTTTCCAGCACCATGCGCGCTTTCGGACCGGCAACGGCGACCTGGGCGAATTGCTCGGTGATGTTGGCGGTGTAGACCTTCCAGTCCCACCACTCGCATTGCAGCCAGTCCTCCATATGCCCGTGGATGCGGTCGGCGCCGCCGGTTGTGGTGTGGCAAAGCCATGTGTCCTCGGAAAGCCTGACCGCTACCCCGTCATCGACAAGGAAGCCGTTTTCCGAACACATCAGCCCATAGCGGCACTTGCCGACCGGAAGGGTGGACATCATCCCCGTGTAGATCATGTCGAGGAAGCGGCCCGCATCCGGTCCTTTCACAAGGATTTTTCCCAGCGTCGAGGCATCCAGCGTTCCCACCCCGCCCCGGACGGCCAGGATCTCGCGGTCCACCGCATCCCGGTGGCTTTCGCCCGCACGGGGATAGCAATAAGCGCGGCGCCAGAGGCCCACGGGTTCCCAATGGGCGCCATGGGCTTCGTGCCAGTCATGGATCGGGGTGCGGCGCAGGGGCTGGAAGACCTCGCCCCGCGCCTCGCCGGCGATGGTTCCCAGCGTCAGGGGCGTGTAGGGCGGGCGGAAGGTCGTCGTCCCGGTCGCGGCAATGGGTTGATCCAGGGTCGAGGACAGAATGGCAAGCCCGTTGATGTTGCTTATCTTTCCCTGATCTGTCGCCATGCCGAGCGTGGTGTAACGCTTGGCGTGTTCCACGCTGGCATAGCCTTCCAGCGCGGCAAGCTGGACGTCGGAAACCTTGACGTCGTTCTGGTAGTCCAGCCACATCTTGAAGCGCGCCTTGGGCGTGGCGTTCTCGGGCATGACCCAGACAGGCAGGATCGGCGCCTCGGGTCCGGCATCGGTCAGCCCGGCCACCCTCAGGTCGCCCTCGGCCGCCCCTGCCGACCGCACGTTCGGCTGCCCGTCCGCGCCCACGGGCGGGCGGGCGGGATCGGGGGCGAACAGCGCCTGATCCTCATGCCACTGCAGCTTGCCGCCGCAATGGCTCCACAGGTGGACGACCGGGGACCAGCCGCCCGACATGGCGATCACGTCGCAGGCGATGGTTTCCAGCGGCTCGCCGGCGCCCTGATGCGCGCAGAGCGTCAGGCCCTCGACACCGCGCTTGCCCTGCACCGAGGCGATGCCCTTGCCTTCCGCGATCCGCACCCCGCGGTCGCGCAGAAGGCGGGGCAGCGGCCCGTCGGCGGCAGGCCGGGCATCGATCACGACAGGCACCTCAAGCCCCGCATCCAGCGCCGCCAGCGCCGTCCGGTAGGCGTCGTCGTTGTTCGTCACCACGGCGATGCGGCGGCCGGGCGCCACGCCGTAATCCGCGATGTAGTCGCGCACGGCCGAGGCCAGCATCACCCCCGGCACATCGTTGCCCGCGAAGGCCAGCGGCCGTTCCAGCGCCCCGGCTGCGTTGACGACCTGCCCCGCCCGGATACGCCACAGGCGCTGGCGCGGGATGCCTGCGTGGGGTTCGTGGTCGGCCAGATGCTCTCGTGCGAGCAGGTAGCCGTGATCGTAAAGCCCCGTCGCCATGGTGTTGCGGCGCAGGGTGACATTGGGCAGGGCGCGCAGTTCCGCCAGCAGGGCCTCGATGAGATCCGTGCCGTCGGGATGATCGACCGGGCTGCGGCCGCCCCAATGGGGCTGCTGTTCCAGCAGGATCACGCGACCGCCCGTCCGCGCAGCCTCGTGGGCCGCCGCAAGCCCGGCGATGCCCCCGCCCACCACGACGACCTCGGCAAAGGCATAGGCCTGCTCATAGCGGTCGGCGTCGGGCAGCTTCGGCGCGCGGCCAAGGCCCGCGGCGCGGCGGATCACCGGCTCGAACACCCGCTTCCAGGCGGCGCGGGGATGGATAAAGGTCTTGTAATAGAAGCCCGCCGGAAAATACCGCCACAGCCTGTCGTTGATGACGCCCCAGTCGCGGTTCAGGCTGCCCCAGGCGTTCTGGCTGACCGTGACCATGCCATCGACAAGCGGCGTGGTGGTGGCGCGCTGGTTCGGCTCGAACCTCGCGCCCTCGCCCACACCCAAAAGGGCGTTCGGCTCCTCGACGCCCGAGGCCAACGGGCCGCGCGGGCGGTGATACTTGAAGCTGCGCCCCATCAGAAGCTGGCCATTCGCCAGCAGCGCCGAGGCGAGCGTGTCCCCGGCAAACCCGTCCATGCCGCGGCCATCAAAGCGGAACCGGCGCGGCTGGGCGCGGTCGATCAGGCGGCCGCCCTGGGACAGGCGGAAGGGCGCGGTGCGTCTGGTCATGCGATGGTGTCCCGCGTGGGCGTTGGGTTCGGGGCGGGATCGCGCTCGACCCCCGGCGCGCTGTCATCCTCCAGCGGCTCGGGCGGTGGCTGCCAGCCGGGTCGGACCGCGCGGATCCTGGCTATCAGGGCGTCGGGCGGGCCGTCGCATTGCGGCGGGTAGGTGCCGAAGACCTGCAGGGTCGCGGTGTCGCGGGCGGCAAGGAACCACTTGCCGCAGCCGTAGACATGGCGCCAGCGTTCGAAATGCACCCCCCTGGGGTTGCGGCGCCCGAACAGGTAGGTTTCAAAATCCGCGTCCGACGAGCCGGGACCGAAGCGTTTCAGATGCGCCTCGCCGCCCGGCGCAAGCTCGGTTTCCTCGGCGGCGACGCCGCAGAAGGGGCAGGTCAGGGTCAGCATGGAACGCAGGTCCTTCCAGTCGGGACAGTGCAACGCGAAAGGCCCCGCGCGCGGGACGCGCGGGGCATGCTGCGGAACGCGACCGGGTCAGCCGCGGGTCGTGTCGGTGCCGGTGCCGGGCGCCACGTCGGGGTTGGGCGGGGCCTCGCCGGGCGCGCCGGGCTGAGGCGCATCGCCGGTTTCCCCGGCAGGCTCGCCGGCGGTGCCCTGCGCCGCGGGGCTGTCGGGCAGGGGCGTGGGTTCCGGGACCGGGGCGGCCATGAAGAACAGGACCGCGACCAGGATGACCGCAGCCGCGGCCAGAACCAGCAGCCAAGGATTGACGCCGGTTGACGAGCGGGAATTTCCGGGAGGTGCCATGATCCAACCTTTGCACAGATTTCACTTGTCGCGGGGGCGACAGGCCGGAAAGGACCCGGCTGCCGCGCGGAAACGATGCGCGGCGCGGCCTGGGCGGGCCGCGCATCGGACTCAGTCTCGGCCGCCGGGCATCCCGGCGGAAGGTGGCGCGCCCGCATCCGCCATGGCCTCGACCAGCGCCCTGTCGTCCGAGGCGCCGGGACCGGGCAGCTCGGCGACGCTGACATCGGCGATGCCGCCTGCGGGCGCGCCGGCGCCGAAGTCGAGGAACCATGCCAGCACCGCCGCAGCGGCCGCGACAAGGGCCGCGATGATCCACAGGTTCCGGTTGGTGGGGTTGAGGGCTGCCATGATCGACTCTCCTTGCCGGTCATCGAACGCCAACGGCCCGCCGCAGGTTTCCCGAGCAAGATCAATGCGCCACCCCGGCGGCCACGCTTTCGTCGATGAAGCGCCCCTCGGCAAAGCGGTTCAGCCCGAAAGCGGCGGCCAGCGGTCCCGGCGCGCCCTTCGCCACCAGTTCCGCCATGGTCCAGCCCGAGCCGGGGATCGCCTTGAACCCGCCGGTGCCCCAGCCGCAGTTGACGAAGATGCCCTCGACCGGCGTCGTGGACAGGATGGGAGAGCGGTCGCCGGTCATGTCCACGATGCCCCCCCATTGCCGCAGCATCTTGAGGCGCGACAGCATCGGGAAGGTCTCGATCAGCGCGCGCACGGTTTCCTCGACATGGTGCCAGGACCCGCGCTGGGTGTAGTTGACAAAGCCGTCGGTGCCGCCGCCGATCACCATCTCGCCCTTGTCGGATTGCGACAGGTAGCCATGGACGGTGTTGGCCATCACGACCACGTCCATGCAGGGCTTGATCGGCTCGCTGACCAGCGCCTGCAGGGCAAGGCTTTCGATGGGCAGGCGGAAGCCCGCCATTTCCGCCAGAACCGAGGAATGGCCCGCCACCACGATCGCCAGCTTGTCGCAGCCGATGGTCCCGCGCGTGGTGGTGACGCCGCGCACCTGCCCGCCGGTGGTGTCGATCCCCGTGACCTCGCAGTTCTGCAGGATGTGCATTCCCATGTTGGAACAGGCCCGCGCATAGCCCCAGGCCACGGCGTCGTGGCGCGCGGTGCCGCCGCGTTCCTGGTAAAGCCCGCCGAGGACCGGATAGCGCGGGCCGTCGATGTTCATGATCGGGACCAGCCGCTTGACCTCGGCCGCGTCGATCCAGCGGGTCGAGACGCCCTGCAGGTGGTTGGCAATGGCCGTGCGCTTGTAGCCGCGCACCTCATGTTCCGTCTGCGCCAGCATGATCAACCCGCGCGGGCTGAACATGACATTGTAGTTCAGGTCCTGGCTGAGCGTTTCATACAGTTGCAGCGACTTGTTGTAGATCGCGGCAGACGGGTCCTGCAGGTAGTTCGAGCGGATGATGGTGGTGTTGCGGCCCGTGTTGCCGCCGCCCAGCCAGCCTTTTTCCAGGATCGCAATGTCGGTGATGCCGAAGTTCTTGCCAAGGTAAAAGGCCGTCGCCAGCCCATGCCCGCCCGCGCCCACCACGACGACCTTGTAGCGGTCGCGCGGCTGGGGGCTGCCCCAGGCGCGGCCCCAGCCGCTGTGCAGGCTCATCGCCTGGCGGGCAATGGCAAAGACCGAATAGCGGCCCGAGCGGCGCTCGGGGACGGGGGGGCGGGAAGGGGTCATCGTCATCGCAGCCTGCGTTCTGGGCGGGGCGATGATTGCCCGGCGGCGCTGCCTTCGCAAGTCCCTCGGTGTCGCAGCCGCGGCCTGCGGCGTCCCGGCGCTTTCGCCCGTGCCGGAAAACCCCTATCTGGTCGGGCAAAGCAAAGAGGCGGCGATGTTCTGGATACTGACGGCGGCGATGACAGTCCTGGTGGCGGTGGCGATCCTGCGGCCGTTCATGGGGCGCGCGCAGGCCGTGGCCGAGCCGGCGGCCGCCTATGACCTGGGCGTTTACCGCGACCAGCTGCGCGAGGTGGACCGCGACGTGAAGCGCGGCGTCCTGACCGGGGACGAGGCCGACCGGCTGAAGACCGAGATCGGCCGCAAGATCCTCGACGCCGACCGCGCCATGGCGAAGCCTTCGGCGCCCGCGTCCCGCAGCGCCCGGCCCTGGGTTGCCGCCGTTGCGCTGGCGCTGGTGGTGGCGGGCAGCACCGCGATCTACTGGCGTCTCGGCGAGCCGGCGATGCCGGACCTGCCGCTGGCCGCGCGCATCGCCGCCTCGGACGAGCGGCTGGCCGCCCTGCCCTCTCAGGCCGAGGCCGAGGCGGCTGCGCCCGCGCAGCCCTCCCCGCAGGCCGATCCCGAATACCTGCGGCTGGTCGAACAGTTGCGCGACGCCGTGTCGCGCCGCCCCGACGACCCGCAGGGCCTTGAACTGCTGGCCCAGCACGAGGCCCGCCTAGGCAACATCGCCGCCGCCCGCGACGCGCAGCAGCGGCTGATCGCCATCCGCGGCCCCGCGTCGCAGGCCCCCGACCACGTCCGCCTGGCCGCGCTGATGATCGAGGCGGCGGGGGGCTTCGTCTCGGCCGAGGCGCGCGCCGAGATCGAGGCGGCGCTGCGGATCGATCCCGCCGACGGGCAGGCGCGCTATCTGGCCGGGCTGATGTATGCCCAGAACGACCGCCCGGACCTTGCCTTCGGCCTCTGGCGCGACCTGCTGGAAACCGGCCCGGCGGATGCCCCCTGGGTCGCGCCGATCCGGCAACTGATGCCGGAACTTTCATGGCTCGCGGGCGAGCCGAACTACCAGCCGCCGCCCATGGCCGGATCTGACCTGCCCGGCCCGGATGCCGGGGCTGTGGCCGCCGCCGGCGAGATGAGCCCCGAGGAACAGCAGCAGATGATCACCGGGATGGTCCGCAACCTCGAGGCGCGGCTGATGACCGACAGCGGCCCGCCGGCGGAATGGGCGCGGCTGATCACCTCGCTGGTCCGCATCGGCGAGGAAGCCCGCGCCCGCGAGATCCTGGCCCGCGCCCAGGCCATCTTCGGCGGCACCCCGCAGGCGATGGAGATCATCGACCGCGCGGCGGCGACCGTGGGCCTGGTCCCCGCCCCATGATCTGCGCCGCCATCGAGGATTTCGCAGCAAGCCTTCCCCGCAGCGGTGCCATCGCTGGGCTGGACCTTGGCACCAAGACCATCGGCGTGGCGGTCAGCGACGGGATGCGGCAGGTGGCGACGCCCCTGACGGTGATCCGGCGGCAGAAGTTCACGCTGGACGCGGCAGAACTGCTGCGGATCGTGGATGAGCGCGGCCTTGTCGGCATCGTGCTTGGCCTGCCCCGCAACATGGACGGGACCGAGGGTCCGCGCGCCCAGTCCACCCGCGCCTTCGCCCGCAATCTGGAACGGCTGACGCCTCTGCCGCTGTCCTTCTGGGACGAGCGTCTGTCCACTGTCGCGGCCGAGCGCGCGCTGCTGGAGGCCGACGCCTCGCGCCGCAAGCGGGCCGAGGTCATCGACCAGGTCGCGGCGGGCTATATCCTGCAGGGCGCGCTGGACCGGCTGCGGTATCTGGCATGAGCGTTGAAAGCCCCTGCCGCAAGCTCTGCGCGCTTGACCCCGACACGCGGGTCTGCGCCGCCTGCCTGCGGACCCTGGACGAGATCGCCCGCTGGGGCCGGATGGCCGACGAGGAAAAGCGGGCGGTCCTGCGCCGGATCGCGGCCACCTAGCGGCAAGGACGCCGCTGCAACAGCCTGCCGGTTTCCGCTTGATGTGCCTCCGTTGCCCTGCGGGCCGGACGTTCTGTGCCTCGGCGATGTTGTTGTTCTTCGCCCAGATATCCCGGGTTGAATGGGGATGGGGATCCATTCATGGGCAGCGACCGCCTTTTCGCCACCTTGCGCAAGAGGCCGATCTTTGGCACGGCTCGGCCATGAGCAATCCCGTCACGCACCAAGTCACCGCCGCCTATGACCGCCGCGTTGCGGAAGGCGCCATCGGGGACGACGCAGCCCAGCGCATGGTGCTGCCCGCGCTGGACCGGCTGGTGGCGGCGCTGGGCCGGCCGCATCCGGCGGGCAAGCCCGGCGGCCTGCTTGGCCGCATCTTCGGGGCGAAGGCCAATCCGCCGCCGCCGGGGCCGGAACTCAAGGGCATCTACATGTGGGGCGGCGTCGGGCGCGGCAAGTCGATGCTGATGGACCTGGTGATGGATGTGGCCCCCCTTGCCGAGAAGCGCCGCGTCCATTTCCACGAGTTCATGCAGGAGGTGCAGGCCGGGCTGAACGAGGCCCGCGCCCGGGGCGAGCAGGACGTCGTCCGCCCGGTGGCCGAGGGCATCGCCGCCCGCACGCGGCTGTTCTGCTTTGACGAGATGCAGGTCACCGACATCGCCGACGCGATGATCGTGGGACGGCTGTTCCAGGTGCTGTTCGATCGCGGGGTGACGGTGGTCACGACCTCGAACCGGGTGCCCGAGGATCTCTACAAGGACGGGCTGAACCGGCAGTTGTTCCTGCCCTTCATCGCGCTGGTCCGGGAACGGATGCATGTCCTGCATCTGGAATCGTCGCGCGATCACCGGCAGGGGCGCGTGGCCTCGGGGCAGGTCTGGTTCACCCCGGCCGACGCCGCCGCGCGCGAGGCGCTGGACGAGTTATGGGTCGAACTGACGAATGACGCCCGGCCTTCGCCGCGCGAACTGCCGGTGAATGGCCGCAGCCTGACGATCCCCGCCGCATCCGGCAGCGTGGCCCGCACGGGCTTCGAGGATCTGTGCGGGAATCCCCTCGGCCCGGCGGATTACCTGTCCATCGCCGGGGCGTTCGACGCGCTGCTGATCGACGGCATCCCCACGCTCGGGTCCGCGAACCACGACCGCGCCAAGCGCTTCGTCACGCTGGTGGATGCGCTTTACGAAGCGAAGGTGCGGCTTTACGCCAGCGCCGCCGCCGAGCCCGAGGCGCTTTACCCCGAGGGCCGCGGCGCCTTCGAGTTCGAGCGGACGGCGAGCCGGTTGCGCGAGATGCAGGGAGCGGGCTGGGGAAGCGCTCCGGCTTCGTGAAGTCCGGGGCCGCCTGCCGGAGATGCGGCCGTGGCGCTGCCTCCGTGAGCGTGGCATGGGTATTTGGGCCAGAAAGAAGCCTGCTGGCCGGTCCCGGATGGGAAAGCGGCGTGGGTGTGAAATGACCGCAGTGGTTCAGCCGTTCTCGCGCAGCACGCGGCCCGCGAGGTAGAGCGAGCCGCAGATCAGGATGCGCGCGCCCGGATGCTGGCGGACGATCCCCGCGACAGCCGCGGACACGTCGGGCGCGGTGGCGGCGGGAATGCCCACGCTTTCCGCCATGTCGGCGGTTGTCCGGGCGGGCAGCGTCGCGGGTTCGCCTTCGATCGACACCGCCGTGAGGCTTTCAACCTGCGGCGCGAGCGGGCGCATGTAGCCGGCCACGTCCTTGGTGTTCAGCATCCCGCAGACCAGATGCGTGGGCTTGCGCGGCATCGCGGCCAAGGTCGCCGCCAGCGCCTCGCCGCCTGCCGGGTTGTGGCCGCCGTCAAGCCAAAGCTCGCAGGACCCTGCCGCCCGGACCAGCGGCCCGCGCGTCAGCCGCTGCATCCGGGCGGGCCATTCGACCTCTTTCATCGCCGCCACGGCCTCGGCCTGTCCGAAACCCAATTCGCGCAGGGCGGCGATGGCGGCGCCCGCGTTCCCGATCTGGTGTGGGCCGGGCAAAGCAGGTAGCGGCACATCCGCAAGCCCGTGTTCATCCTGATAAACCAGCGCATCCGCTTCGCGTTCGACGGTCCAGTGCTGGCCCGCGACCGAAAGCGGACAGCCAAGGCGGGCGGCCGCAGCCTCGATCACCGCAAGCGCCTCGTCGGGCTGGCGGGCCACGATGCAGGGGACGCGGCGCTTGAGGATGCCCGCCTTCTCGCCCGCGATCTGCGTCAGCGTCTCGCCCAGATATTGCGTGTGATCGACGCTGATGGGGGTGATGACGGTCAGGAGCGGCGCCTTGACCACGTTGGTGGCGTCCAGACGCCCGCCAAGACCCACTTCCAGCAGGGTGTAATCCGCAGGCACCCGCGAGAAGGCCAGGAAGGCCGCCGCCGTCGTCACCTCGAAGAAGGTGATGGGGCGGCCGGCGTTCACCCGCTCGACCTCGGCCAGCGTGTCGGCCAGCATCTTGTCGCCGATGAGTTCCCCCGACAGCCGGATGCGCTCGTTGAAGTAGGCGAGGTGCGGCGAGGTATAGGCGTGGACCCCCAACCCCGCCGCTTCCAGTCCCGCGCGGATGAAGGCCTGGGTCGAGCCCTTGCCGTTCGTCCCCGCGACATGGATCACCGGCGGGATGCGGTCCTGCGGGTCGCCGAGGTCCGACAGCAGTTGCCGTATCCGGTCCAGCGACAGGTCGATGACCTTGGGATGCAGCGCGGTCAGCCGCTGCAGGATGGCGTCGGTCGCGGCGCTCATGCCTCAGTCCCGCGCGGCGGCCGGTTCGGGCGCGGCGATCACCTCGGCCGGTTCGGGTTCCGGCGGGGTATCGGGCAGCGCCGAGGGCAGGACGCCCGGCGGCGGCAGGTCGGCCACCACGGGCGCGGATTGCCCGGTCAGCATCCGCAGGACCGAGATCAGCTCCTCGCGCAGCTTCTTGCGATGAGTCACCCGGTCCAGCATCCCGTGTTCCAGCAGGTATTCGGCGCGCTGGAAGCCCTCGGGCAGCTTTTCGCGGATGGTCTGCTCGATCACCCGGGGACCGGCAAAGCAGATCAGCGCGTTGGGTTCCGCGATCTGGATGTCGCCCAGCATGGCGTAGCTGGCGGTCACGCCGCCCGTGGTCGGATGGGTCAGCACGACGATATAGGGAAGCCCCGCCTCTTTCAGCATCTGCACGGCGACGGTGGTGCGGGGCATCTGCATCAGGGACAGGATGCCTTCCTGCATCCGCGCGCCCCCCGAGGCGGAGAACAGCACCAGGGGCCGCTTCATCTCGACCGCCCGCTTGGCCGCGGCGATGATGGCGTTGCCGACATACATCCCCATCGAGCCTGCCATGAAGTCGAAGTTCTGCGCCGCGGCCACAATGGGCGTGCGGCCCATCTCTCCCTCGGCCACCAGCATGGCGTCCTTTTCGTCCGATGCCCTTTGCGCGGCCTTCAGCCGTTCGGGGTATTTCTTCTGGTCCTTGAAGCCCAGCGGGTCCACCACCGGCTCGGGCACCTTCACCTCGGAAAAGACGCCGCCGTCGAACAGCGCGGTGAAGCGGGCGCGCGGGCTGATGGGCAGGTGATGGTCGCAGTTGGTGCAGACATTCAGGTTGTCGGCCAGTTCGCGGTGGAACAGCATGGTCCCGCATTCCGGGCATTTGGTCCACAGGTTCTCGGGCACCTCCCGCCGCGAGAACAGCGAGTTGATGCGCGGGCGGACGTAGTTGGTGATCCAGTTCATGGCGGTCCCCTGCGAAATCCGGGCGTCGCGCCGGAATAGGCCGGGGCGGGCGCTATTGCAATCGCGCGCGGGCTCGGCATGGTGCCGGACCATGTGGGCCGACCTGGCGATCATCCTTCATGCCGCGGCGGCGCTGGCCGTGTCGGTCCGGGTGCTGATGCGCCCGCGGCTTGAACCTCCAGTCAGGCTGGCCTGGCTGCTGGTGATCGTCGTGCTGCCGCTGGCGGGCATCCTCGGCTACCTGCTGTTCGGAGAGATCCGGCTGCGGCGCGGCTATCTGCAGACGCGGCGGCATGTGCGCGACCGGCTCGGCGGGCGCTGGCGGCGGGGCGGGCACGACCTGCTCGACCCCCTGCCCGACCATGCCGAGCCGGTGATCCGCTGCGGCCGCGCTGTGGGCGGCTTTCCGGCCGTCGCCGGAAACGAACTGCATCTTCTGCCCGAGGACGACAGCGCGCTGGACGCCATCGCCGCCGAGATAGACGCGGCCCGCGACCATGTGCATCTGCTGTTCTACATCTGGCTGCCCGACCGGTCCGGCACCCGTATCGCCGATGCCGCGATCCGCGCGGCCGAACGCGGCGTGACGGTGCGGGTGATCGTCGATGCGGTGGGCTCGCGGCTGCTGGTCCGCTCGGCCCAGTGGGGGCGGATGCGGGCGGCGGGGGTCGCCTGCCATGCGGCCTACCCCGTGGTCTATCCGTTGCTGCAAGTGCTGTTCCAGCGCCTCGACCTGCGCAACCACCGCAAGATCGTGGTGGTGGACAACGCCGTGGCCTTTACCGGCAGCCGCAACTGCGCCGACATGGCATTCGCCATCAAGCCGCGCTTCGCCCCCTGGATCGACATCCTCGTGCGGATCGAGGGGCCGGTCGTGCGCCAGATGCAGACGGCCTTCCTGGCCGACTGGATGAGCTATACCGGGCAGGATCTTGGTCACATGATGGACGGCACGCCCTCATCCGTCGAAGGCAGCGCCATCGCGCAGGTCATCGCCACCGGGCCGGACCACCGGCAGGCGTCGATGTCGGACACGATCACCACCCTGATCCACAGCGCACGCCACCATCTGACGATCACCACCCCCTATTACGTCCCCCAGGCCCCACTGGATTCCGCCATCCGCACCGTGGCGCGGCGCGGCGTCCGGGTCACGCTGATCCTGCCCGAGCGGAACGATTCACTGTTCGTGAAAGCCACCAGCGAGGGGCTGTGGCACGGGCTTCTGTTGGCGGGGGTCGAGATGCGGCTGTTTCAGCCGGGGCTGATCCATTCCAAGATCATCACCGTGGACGGGCGGATGGCGATGCTGGGCAGCGCCAACCTCGACCGCCGCAGCTTCGAGCTGAACTACGAACTGAACCTGGTGGTGGTGGACGATGCGCTGACCGCAGAACTGGACGAACGCCAGCGCAGCTACGTTGCCCGCTCGCGCCCCCTGACGCTGGCCGAGGTGCGGCGCTGGCCCTGGTGGCGGCGGCTTCGCAACAACATCCTGGCGCTGGCCGCGCCGCTGCTGTGAAAGGACTAGGCATGACCGACGCATCCGATCTGGCCACGCGCCATTGCGTGCCCTGCGACGGCGGGACGCCCCCCATGACCCGCGCCGAGGCCGAGGCGGCGCTTGCCGTGCTGGAGGGCTGGACCCTGTCGCCCGACGCAACCGCCATCGCGCGGCGATGGCAGTTCAAGGGCTTCGCCCGCGCCGCGCAGATGGCCAATCTGGCGGCCTGGCTGGCCGAGCAGCAGGGGCACCATCCCGACATCCGCTTCGGCTGGGGCTATTGCGAGGTGAGCTTCACCACCCACGCGGCGGGCGGGCTGACCGAAAACGACCTGATCTGCGCGGCCAGGCTGAACGCGATCCTCGCGCTATAGCCGCCGCCCATGAGCCAGCTTCCCGACAGCTTCTGCGCCGGCCTGCGCGCGGCCATGCCCATCTCCATCGGCTACCTGCCGGCGGCCTTCGCCTTCGGCGCGGCGGCAACCGGCATCGGGCTTGGCGTGGCCGAGGTCGGCGCCATATCGGCCATCGTCTTTTCCGGCGCGAACCAGGCCTTCCTGCTGGCCGCGATCCCGGCCGGGATGCCGGTCGTCGTGATGATCCTGCTGACTGGCGCTGCAAGCCTGCGGCACCTGCTTTACGGCCTTGTCCTGCGCCCCCGCATCCAAGCGGGCCGGGGCGAACGCGCGGTCTTCGCCTTCGGCCTGACCGACGAGGTCTTCGCCACCGCGCTGGCCGCGACCGGCAATGGCTGGCGGCCCGGCGGGCGCTGGCTGATCGCGCTGGCCCTGACCGCCTGGGCCGCCTGGGCGGGCGGCAGCCTGATCGGCGCGGCCGCGGGCGACGCCCTGCGGCGGATGAGCGAATCGGCCGCCGCCGCGATGGGCTTTGCCCTGCCCGCGCTGTTCATCGGGCTGATGCTGGGGTCCATCCGGCGAGAGGTCGCGGTGCCGGTGGCGCTGGCCGCCGCCATCGCCGCGCTGGCGGTCCTGACCGGGCATGACAGGCTGGCGATCCCCGGCGGCGCGCTGGCCTGCCTATCTGCGCGGTGGTTCCGGTGACTGCCGCGCTCTGGGTGGCCTTTGTCGTGATCGGGGCCGTGACCTATCTGACCCGCGCCCTGCCCCTGCTGCGCGACCACCCCGGCAAGGGTGCCAGGCCGCCCCCCGCATGGATGGAGGCGCTGGGCCCCTGCATCCTTGCCGCCATCGCCGTTGCCGTGCTGCTGCCCGAAGCGCGGGGGGCGCTGGCGCAGGGCAGCCTGCGCCCCTTCCTGCTGGGCGCGGCGGCGGCGGGCGCGGCCATGCGGTGGCGCCGCGATGCCGGGCTTGCAACACTCGCCGGGGTTGCGGCTTACTGGCTGGCTCTGTGAGCGCCCTTGCCCTTGCCCGCCCTGCCGCACGCGACTATCCCATCCCCAAGCCAGAGGGGACCAGCCAGATGCACAACACGCGCTTCGACAAGTCGAAACTGCCCAGCCGTCACGTGACCGAAGGGCCGGCGCGCGCCGCGCATCGCAGCTATCTTTACGCCATGGGCCTGTCCGAGGAGGAAATCCACCAGCCCCTCGTGGGCGTCGCCACCTGCTGGAACGAAGCCGCGCCCTGCAACATCGCCCTGAACCGGCAGGCGCAGGTCGTGAAGATGGGCGTCAAGAAGGGCGGCGGCACCCCGCGCGAGTTCACCACCATCACCGTCACCGACGGCATCGCCATGGGGCACGAGGGGATGCGGTCCTCGCTGGCCTCCCGCGACGCCATCGCGGACACGGTGGAACTGACCATGCGCGGGCATTGCTATGACGCGATCGTGGGGCTTGCGGGCTGCGACAAGAGCTTGCCGGGGATGATGATGGCGATGGTGCGGCTGAACGTGCCCTCAGTCTTCATCTATGGCGGCTCGATCCTGCCCGGCCGCTATCAGGGCCGCGACATCACCGTGCAGGACATGTTCGAGGCGGCGGGCAAGCACGCGGCGGGCCTGATCTCGGACGCGGAACTGGACATCATGGAGCGGGTCGCCTGCCCGTCCTCGGGCGCCTGTGGGGCGCAATACACGGCCAACACCATGGCCTGCGTGTCCGAGGCGATCGGGCTGGCGCTGCTCAACTCCTCAGGCGCGCCTGCCCCCTACGAGTCCCGCGACCAGTTCTGCGACGCCTCGGGCGTGGCGGTGATGAACCTGATCGAAAAGAACATCCGCGCCCGCGACATCGTCACCCGCAAGTCGCTGGAAAACGCGGCCCGCGTCGTCGCCTGCACCGGCGGGTCCACCAACGGGGGTCTGCACCTGCCCGCCATCGCGCATGAGGCGGGGATCGACTTCGACCTGTTCGACGTCTGCGACATCTTCCACGACACGCCCTATTTCGTGAACCTGCGGCCGGGCGGGGAATATGTGGCCAAGGACCTGTATGAAGTCGGCGGCATCCCGGTGGTGATGAAGGAACTGGCCCGCGCGGGCCTGCTGCATCTCGACTGCATCACCGCTTCGGGGCGCAGCTTGGGCGAGGAACTGGACGAGATCCGGGGCGAGCCGGACGGCAAGGTCATCCACCCCGTCGCCACGCCCCTGACCCCAACCGGCGGCGTCGTCGGCCTGCGCGGCAACCTCGCCCCCGACGGCGCCATCGTGAAGGTCGCGGGGATGAGCGAGGCGGATCAGGTCTTCACCGGCCCGGCCCTTGTCTTCGAATGCGAGGAGGACGCCTTCGAGGCCGTCCAGTCGCGCACCTACACCGAAGGCTGCGTCTTCGTGATCCGCAACGAAGGCCCGGCGGGCGGGCCGGGGATGCGCGAGATGCTGGCGACCACTGCGGCGCTGTCGGGCCAGGGCATGGGCAAGAAGGTCGCGCTGATCACCGACGGGCGCTTTTCCGGCGCCACGCGCGGCTTCTGCGTGGGCCATGTCGGTCCCGAGGCCGCCCATGGCGGACCGATCGCGCTGGTCAAGAAAGGCGACATCATCACGCTGAACGCTATCGAGGGCACGATCTCGGTGGACCTCTCGGATGACGAACTGGAACGCCGCAGGGCCGAATGGCAAGGCCCGCGCAAGACCGACTATGCCTCGGGCGCGCTGTGGAAATACGCGAAGCTGGTGGGCTCGGCCCGCTATGGCGCGGTCACGCATCCGGGGGCGCAGGCGGAAACCCATATCTACATGGACCAGTAAGGGGGCGCATCGTGGCATTCCGTCCGCGCAGGTGGCTGGCAGACGCCGTGCGGGGCCGGGCGGCCACGCATTGGGCGGCGATCGCCGCCAGCACCGACAGGATGTCGAACGGCCGGTTGCGCGCGATCCAGGCCGATGCGCTGGGCCTGCGGGCCAGCCTCGACCGCTTCCTGTCCCGCGCCCAGTTCCGGCTTGAGGGTCTGGGCCGGGCCATGGACGTGCTGAACCTGCCGCCCGGCACCGACTGGCGCTGGCGGCCGTCCTTCTTGTCCGACCGGATCACGCCCGCGGGTATCGCCGCGCCCGGAAACGGCCAGCATTTGGGCGACGAGGCCGCCGTCTGGCACGATTGCCCGTCGCAGGCGCTGATCCTGCGCCAGATGCCCAACCGCAACGCCGCCGACCTTGCGCCCCATGGCCTGCAACTGGAAACGCTGGGTTTCGGCGGCAGCTACCTTTCGGTGGCGATCAACCTGCCGCCGGACAGTCTCGACAACCTCACCCGGTCGCACATCATCCGCCTTGATGCCACCCTCAGCGTCGAGCGGCCGATGAGCATCTATGCGCGGCTGAACATCGGCCATGGTCCGAACACGGACGAACTGCTGCGCCACCTGGGCGACCTCGTGCCCGGCGATGTGCTGACGCGCGCCATCGAATTCGACCTGCATTACCTTGAAATCAATGAAAAACGGCTGGAACGCATGTGGCTCGACCTGATTTTCGAGACGCCTCAGATGAACTCGGTCCGCATCCGGGACCTGTTCTTCTCGCGCCACCTGCGCGCCGACATGTAGAGGTTCAGATGATCGGGAAATTCGCTTCGCTGGGATTGACGGGCGGTATCTGGGAAGGCGCCCTGCGGCTTGACGAGGCGCCTGCCCGCGTCGCCCTGACCCTGAACGGCCGCACCGTCGGGCTGGCCGAGGTCGAGCCCGAGGGCGAGGGGCTGTGGCGCATCCGCGCAAGACTTCCGGCCGAGACGCTGGCGGGCGGCGTCCAGACCTACATGCTGATCGCCGACGACGGCGAGGGGGTCGAGGGGCCGCGCCCCGGCGCCCTGCGGCTGGGGCACCTGCCGCTGCTGGCGGGCGAGGGGCTGGAGGGCGACCTGCGGGCCGAGATCGACCTGCTGCGGGCCGAGCTTGACCTGCTCAAGCGCGAATTCCGGCGCTTTGCCGCAGGCTGAGGCTCAGCCGCGCCGCCAGTAGCTGTAGCCGCCGGTCTCGGTGAAGCCCAGCCGGTCGTAAAGCCTCAGCGCCGGCGCCTTCGCCCGCGTCACCGCAATCGCCAGCTCTCGCGCGCCCTGCCCTTGGGCAAAGCGCGCCGCGCGGCGGACCATCCAGGCGCCCAGTTCCCTGCCCTGCCATTCCGGCAGCACCGCCATGGCGTGCAGCATGGCGAACGGCCCATGCACCGCGACAAAGGCGATCCCCGCCGCGCGGTCCTGCGTCCGCCCGAGGATCGCGGCCTTCGGCCCCTGCGCACGGTCGATGATCGCCTGCCGTTCGGGGCCGATGCCGGTCTGCATCCACAGGTCGCGCTGGATGGCCAGTGGCGGCCAGCATTCCATTGCCGTGACGGGCGGGATCGGCGGCTCGGCCAAGGGGGCGACCGGGGCCGACAGGATCGCCGTCGGATCGGATTCGCGGTATCCGCGCCCGGCCAGCGCCTCTGCCAGCGTCCCGTCATCCACTGCAAACAGCGGCGGCTGGCCCCAGGCGTGATGCCGGGCCTCGGCGGCCTCGATGTCGTCGGCCGTCCAAGCTCCCACGGCTCGCGCCGCGCTGACGCGGCCGCCGCCGCCTTCGCCGCGTGCGACCAGGAACCCGCCCTCGCGCGCATATTCGGCGGCGGGCCAGGTGGCGGTCCATGCGTCCTCGAACCCGGGCGGGATCACAGCCCCAGCCGCCGGATCAGGGCACCCCTCGCCTGCGCGACCTCTTGCGCGTCGAGGCCGCGGATCACGAGATTGGTGCCGAAGCGGTCCTCTTCGCGAAAGGGATAGCTGCCCAGCGACAGCCGGGGATGGGCGACGGCGATTTCGCGCAAGCCGTCGGCGACCTCGGATTCAGGCCGCTCGACGCGGATCGAATCCGAGACCACCGGCCGCCCGCGGGTCAGCCGGGGCAGCAGCGCATCGACCATGCTGCGGAAGACCGAAGGAACGCCCGCCATGACATGCAGCCCTCCGATGGAAAAGCCGGGGGCGGCGGATTCGGCGTTCTCGATCAGGGTCGCGCCGACGGGGATGCGGGCCATCCGCAACCGGCTTTCGGTGATCTCGGTCCCGAGCCGCGCCCAGCGTTCCTCCATCATCCGCCGCGCCTCGGCGTTGATTTCCAAGGACGCGCCATAGGCGTCGGCCACGGCATCGGCAGTGATGTCGTCATGCGTCGGCCCGATCCCGCCCGAGCTGAACACCATGTCCCAGGCGCCGCCCAGATGCCGGTCCAACGCCCGAAGCGCCGCCACGATCACCTGATGATCGTCGGCCACCACCCGGATTTCCCGCAGGTCGATCCCGACCGAGGTCAGCACTCCGGCAAGGTGATGGGCGTTCAGGTCGCGGGTGCGGCCGGACAGGATCTCGTCCCCGATCAGCAGGATCGCGGCGGTGGGATTTTCCGATTGCATCGTCATGCCTCGCTGTTCGGGCGTCATAATGCCCGTGCGCGGGACTGGAACAAGTGGAACCCGAGGGCTATCTGCGTGAGGGAAGTGAAAGGACCGCTCGATGAACGATGCCCGCGTGACCCCCGAAGGAATCCGCATCCATGCCCGCGAGGATTTCGCCGGGATGCATGCGGCCGGACGGCTGACCGCGCAGATCCTCGACGAGGTGGGCGACCTGGTGGTGCCCGGCGCCACCACGGGCGAGATCGACGCCTTCATCGAGCGCCGGGTCGGGGAACTGGGCGCCACCAGCGCCACCATCGGCTATCGCGGCTACCAGCACGCAAGCTGCATCAGCGTGAACCATGTCGTCTGCCACGGCATTCCCGGCGAAAAGCGGCTGGCCGACGGCGACATCCTGAACATCGACGTGACAGTGATCCTGGACGGCTGGTTCGGCGATTCCAGCCGGATGTATGTCGCGGGGACGCCCTCTGTTAAGGCGAAGCGGCTGATCCAGGTGACGCATGACGCGCTGATGAAGGGGATCGAGGCCGTGCGCCCCGGCAACACCTTCGGTGACATCGGCCATGCCATCCAGACCCATGCCGAGGGCCAGCGGATGTCGGTGGTGCGCGATTTCTGCGGCCATGGCGTGGGCCGCACCTTCCACGCGCCGCCGAACGTCCTGCACTTCGGCCGCCCCGGCAAGGGGCCGATGCTGGAGGAAGGGATGTTCTTCACCATCGAGCCGATGATCAACCTCGGCCGCGCCGAGACCAAGGTGCTGGCCGACGACTGGACCGCCGTGACCCGCGACAAGTCGCTGTCGGCGCAGTTCGAGCACGCGGTGGGCGTGACGGCGGACGGCTGCGAGATCTTCACCCTCTCGCCCGCGGGCAGGTTCTTCCCGGCGATCTAGCCCGCGGCGACCCGCGGCACCGACGCGACCGGCGTCGCCGCAGGCCCGTCGGTGAACTGCAGCCGCGCCAGCCGCGCGTAAAGCCCGCCCTGCGCCACCAGTTCCTCATGCGTGCCCTGCTGCACGATGCGGCCCCCGTCCATCACCACGATGCGGTCGGCCTTCTTCACGGTCGCGAGGCGATGGGCCACGATGATCGTCGTGCGCCCCCGCGCGAGTGCGTCGATGGCGTCCTGCACCAGCCGCTCGGACTGGGCGTCCAAGGCGCTGGTCGCCTCGTCCAGCAGCAGGATCGGGGCGTCGCGCAGGATCGCGCGGGCAATGGCGATGCGCTGCTTCTGGCCGCCCGACAGCATGACGCCGCGCTCGCCCACCTGGGTGTCGTAGCCTTCCGGCAGCGACATCAGGAAGTCATGGGCGTTGGCGGCGCGGGCGGCGGCCTCGATCTGCGCGTCACTGGCGCCGGACTGGCCGAAGCGGATGTTTTCCCGCGCGCTGGTCGCGAAGATCACCGGGTCCTGCGGGACCAGCGCGATGGCCTGCCGGAAATCGGCGCGAGCCATGTCGCGCAGGTCGATGCCGTCGATGCAGACCCGGCCCCGGTCGGGGTCCCAGAAGCGCTGGATAAGCTGCACCACCGTCGTCTTGCCGGCGCCCGAGGGGCCGACCAGCGCCACCGTCTCGCCCGGACGGATCGCCAGCGTGATGTCATCCAGCGCCGATATGTCGGGGCGGGTCGGATAGCGGAAGCTGACACTGTTGAAGTCGATGCGGCCCTTGACCGGGCGCGGCAGAGGCACCGGGTTCGCGGGATCGCGCAGCGTGTCCTCGGTCGCCAGCAGGTCGCCCAGCCGCTCGGTCGCGCCGGCGGCACGCTGCAGTTCGCCCCAGATCTCGGACAGGGCGCCCAGGGAACCGGCGACAAGAACGGCGTAGATGACGAACTGCACCAGTTCGCCCACGGTCATGGCGCCCGCGTTCACGTCGCGTGCGCCCACCCACAGGACGCCGACGACGCCCGCGAAGATCAGGAAGATCACCACCGCCGTCATCAGCGCCCGGATGCGGATGCGCCGCGCGGCCGAGGCAAAGGCGCTTTCGGTGACGCCCGCGAAGGCGGCGCGCGCGGGTTCCTCGGCGGTGAAGGCCTGGACGGTCTGCGCGGCCAGCAGCGTCTCGGAGGCGGTGCCCGAGGAACTGGCGATCCAGTCCTGGTTCTCGCGCGACAAGGCCCGCAGGCGGCGGCCCAGCAGGATGATGGGCAGGATCACCACCGGCACCATCAGGAACAGAAGGCCGGTCAGCTTGGGCGAGGTGACGAGCAGCATGACCAGCCCGCCGATCACCACCACCGTCTGCCGCAGCGCCAGCGAGACGGAGCTTGAGATCACCGAGAGGATCAGCGTGGTGTCGGTGGTGATGCGGCTGATGATCTCGCCGGTCATCACCCGTTCGTAGAAGGCCGGGGAAAGCCCGATCACCCGGTCGAAGACGGCGCGGCGGATGTCGGCCACGACCCGCTCGCCCAGCCGCGTCACCAGCGCGTAGCGCAGCGCCGTGCCGAGGGCCAGCGCCGCCGCAATGATCAGGGCCGCGACGAAATATTCGTCAAGCAGTTGCGAGTTCTCGGCGAATCCGTCCACGACGCGGCGCACGGCGACCGGCAGGATCAGGCTGACCGCCGCCGTGGCCAGCAGCGCGACGGCAGCCGCGGCCATCATCGCGCGGTAAGGGCGCAGGAAGGGCCACAGCGCCCTCAGCACCCCGATGCGGCGGGTGGTCGGGCGGTCGATGGCGGCTTTCGGGGCTCGGGCCAAGGCTTTCTCCGGCGCTGGGTCCGGGATGGTGTAGGCATTCGGCCGCGCTGGGGCAACCCGCAGGGCTGCGGCATCCTGCCCGGTGCCGCGGCAGGGTGCGTGGTTCTCAGGCACAGCCCCTTGCCGCACCCTGCTCCCGCAGGGTGCGTGCCCTTGCACGCAACGTTGCCCTCAGACCCCGCCCATGACCGCGCCGACCACGGCGCAGGCGATCACCGCATAGCCCATGTCGATCAGCGTCATCACCATCGGCCGGGGCGAATAGGTGTTGGTGATGAAGAACCACGGCGCCACGATGCCCGCCCCGATCCCCGCGCCCCAGCCGAGGCCCGCCACGATCCCATCGATCCCGGCGCGCACGAACAGGATGCGGATCATCGCCGCAATGGCGACCAAGGCCACCCCCGCCAGCAGGTAGGGCGTGACGGACCGCGACAAAGGATGCCCGATGTTCTGCACCTGCAACCCCGAGGCATTGCTGTAGATCCGGTCGTTCATCCGGTACCAGATCGCCCCGATCACCCAAGCGAGGATGGCGGCGGCAATGACGATCATCAGTTCCATCGGCTCACCCCCTTGCGCCCGCAAGCGCCAGCACCGCGTCCCATTCGGCATCCGTCACCGGCTGCACCGACAGGCGCGAGTTCTTGACCAGCACCATGTCGGCAAAGCGCGGCTCGGCCTTGATCTCGGCCAGCGTCACGGAACGCGGCAGCGGCTCGACCGCGCGGATATCCACGCATTCCCATCTGGGATCATCCGAGGTGGAATCGGGATGCGCCTCGGCGATCACCTCGACGATGCCGACCACGGCCTTGCCTTCGTTCGAATGGTAGAAGAAGCCCCGGTCGCCCAGCTTCATCTGCCGCATGAGGTTGCGGGCCTGATGGCTGCGGACGCCGTCCCATTCCTCGCCCGCCTCACCCTTTGCGGCAAGGTCGTCCCATGAAAACACCTCCGGCTCGGACTTGAAGAGCCAGCGGTTCATCCGATGACCTTGCGCCACTCGCTGACCTCGACGGATTCAAAGACATCCGCCGCCGCATAGGGGTCCTCGGCGACCCAGGCCCTTGCCGCGTCGAGATCATCCGCCTCGATCACCAGCAATGATCCGCAGGGCTGGCCGTCCTGAAGGAACGGTCCCGCCAACTGCACCCTGCCCGAGCCGTTCAGCCATGCCAGATGCGCCTCGCGCGTGGTCATGCGGCTGTCCAGGCGACCGGGCTTGTCCCGGCAGATCACGGTGAAAAGCGGCATCATTCCTCCTTGAGCGGGCGTGCGAGCAGAAGCTCCACCGCCTGTTTAACGCCCACGCGGCCCCCGGCAAGCCCGGCGATCAGGGTCGAGATCGGCATCTCGATACCGTCGCGGGCGGCAATGGCGGCGACGGCGCGGGCGGTCGCGGCGCCTTCCACGGTAACATGGGGGTCGAAGGGCTCGGCCCGGCCCAACGACAGGCCATAGCGGAAGTTGCGCGACTGCTCGGATGTGGCGGTCAGGATCAGGTCGCCCAGCCCCGACAGGCCGGTCAGCGTCTCGGGGTCGGCGCCCTTCGCGGCGGCAAAGCGGGTCATCTCGGCAAAGCCGCGCGTGATGATGGCGGCGCGGGCGGAATCGCCAAGCCCCGCGCCGATGGCGACCCCCGCCGCGATGGCGATGACGTTCTTCAGCGCGCCGCCAAGTTCCGCCCCGGTCACGTCGGTCGTGCGGTAAAGCCGCAGGACAGGGGTGGAGAGCGCGTGCTGCAGCCCGTGGCCCGCCATTGCATCAGCGCAGGCGAGCGTCAGGGCGGTCGGCAGCCCCCGCGCGATGTCGGCGGCGAAGCTGGGACCGGTCAGGACGGCTACCGTCGCCGCGGGGCAGGCCTCGGCCAGCATCCGCGCGGGCGAGCGCCCGGTGGCGAGGTCGATCCCCTTGGCGCAACTGACCAGCGCCCGCCCGTCCAGCCGGGCCGCGTGGTCGGACAGGAAGGCGCCCGTGGCCTGCGCGGGGATGGCGACCAGCAGGATGTCGGCGTCGGGCAAGCTCTCGGTCGCCGTGACGCCGCCGGGCAGGATGACGCCGGGCAGCAGCGGGTTTTCCCCGCGCCAGCCGATCCGGCGACCCCACAGCGCCACCGGCCCGTTCGCCGAAAGCGCCACCGCCAGCGCGGTGCCGAAGGCGCCTGCGCCGAGGACGGCGACGCTCATGCCTTGGCCCCGCGCTTGCCCGCGCCCAGCATCGGTGCTGCGTTTTGGTCCAGCGGCCAGCGCGGGCGGGCAGCGAGGTCCATGCCGTCGCGGTGGCCCAAGCGGAAGCGCTCGATCCCCGCCCAGGCGATCATCGCGGCGTTATCGGTGCAAAGCGCCAGTGGCGGCGCAAGGAAGCGGACGCCGGCCTCGGCGGTCACCCGTTCCAGCGCCGCCCGGATGGTGCGGTTGGCGGCGACCCCTCCGGCGACGGCGACCACCGGCACGTCGGCTTCAGCCAGAGCGCGGCGGGTCTTTTCGGCCAGCACCTCGGCCACGGCCCGCTGGAACGAGGCGCAGATGTCGGCGCGCAGGCCGTCGCGCAGCCCCCCTTCCGCCGCCACCGCCTGATCGCGGACCCGCAGCACGGCGGTCTTGAGCCCGGAAAAGCTGAGATCGCAGCCGGGTCGGTCCAGCAGCGGGCGCGGCAGCGGGACGGCGGCGGGATCTCCCCTGGCCGCCTCGGCTTCCACGGAAGGTCCGCCCGGCTGGGGCAGGCCCAGAAGCTTCGCCACCTTGTCGAAGGCCTCGCCCGGGGCGTCGTCGATGGTGCCGCCGAGGCGGGTGAACTCCTCGGGACCGGATACCCGCAGGAACTGGCAATGCCCGCCCGAGACCAGCAGCATCAGGTAGGGGAAGCCGATCCCGTCGGTCAGCCGCGGCGTCAGTGCGTGCCCGGCAAGGTGGTTCACGCCGACCAGCGGCAGCCCCGTGCCCGCAGCCAGCCCCTTGGCCAGCATCACCCCGGCCATGACCCCGCCGATCAGCCCCGGCCCTGCCGTCACTGCAATCGCATCCAGATCGCGCAGCCCGACGCCCGCCTGTTCCAGCGCCATTTCGACGCAGAGGTCCAGCCGCTCGGCGTGCGCCCGGGCGGCGATCTCGGGGACCACGCCGCCGAAACCCGCGTGCAGCGCCGTCTGGCCGGACACGACCGAGGACAGCACCTCGCGCGCGCCCGTCACCACGGCGGCGGCGGTGTCGTCGCAACTGCTCTCGATGCCGAGGACGGTGAGGGTCATGGTTGAAATCGCGGGGCTGCTGCGGCTTATCGGGGGTTAGCACCCGTCCCGAGGAAACGCCATGCAAGAGCCCGCACCCGTGGTGCTGATCACCCGCCCCGAAGCCGCCGCCCGCCGCTTTGCCGCGCAGGTCGAGGCATTGGGCCTGCGGCATGTGATCGCCCCCCTGCTGCGGATCGTCGGGGTGCCGCATGACGGGGCGGCGGTGCGGGACGCGACTGGGCTGGTCTTCACCTCGGAAAACGGCGTCCGCTTCGCCGGGCCGGGAAGGGGCCGTCCCGCCTGGTGCGTCGGCCCGCGCACGGCGGAACAGGCGCGCAAGGCGGGCTATGACGTGCGCGAAGGTCCGGGCGACGCGGCCCGGCTGATTCCGCTGATCGACGATCTCGGCCCCGGCTGGCTGCACCCCCATGGCGCCCATGTCGCGGCCCGCCTGCCGGCGCCGGGGATGGTGGTCTACGACCAGTTGCCGCTGCCGCCTTCGCCCGAAGCGCTGGCGCTGCTGCAAGGCACGGCGCCGGTGATTCTGCCGCTGTTTTCGCCGCGCAGTGCCCGACTTGCGGCCGAGGCGGCGCGGGGGTCGCCGGGCGCCCCCCTGCGGATCGTGCCGATCAGCGCGGCGGCCGAGGCCGCGTGGCGCGCGGCCTGGCCTGAAGGCCCGGTCCGGTGCGTCGTCGCGGACCAGCCCGATGCCGAGAGCATCCTGCGGGCGATCCGGGCGGTGACGGATACGGAACGCGAGCCCTTCAGCGCGGGTTGAGCGCGCTGACGCCGCCGTCTAGGGTTGGCGCCATCGCGCCCGCCGTGGCGCGTCCTCTACCTGGGTTTTCGACCGAACCGGCGGGCGCCTGTCCCCCGGAGCTGCAAGGGATCGCCGCCACATGACCGACCGCCCCGACGACGCCACACCGACCGGCCGCCGCGCGCCCGCCGTCCCCGGCTCGGCCGTGCCCTCGCGCGAGGCGCCGGCGCCATCGGCCGACGCGGCCGAACGCCCCGCCGCGCCGCTGATCGATTCGGCGCTGGTCGGCAAAGGCGGCGACCGCCCCGCGATGGCGCGGCGGACGGCTGCAGTACGTCCGGTTTCTGGCGGAACCGACAGGATCGTGGCGGGAAACAGGGTCGAGGGTTCGTCAGGCGACCCCACGTCGGCTGCATTGGCGCGGCCGGACGTGGTGGCGGCCGGCATGTCCGAACCCGTGACCGGCGACGCCGCGAATCCCCCCTTTTCGACCGGCGCCGGGGCGACGGCCGGCGACGGCGCCGGCCCGGCCCCGAAAAGCGGGACGGCGGCGGGATCGCCGGAAACATCCTCTGGCATCCCGGCGGTGGCGCACGGTGACAAGGAGCGCGGGCCGAACGCCCCTGCCCCGGCAGCCCGCCCCGCCGAGCCACCGGCGCCCGTGCAGCGGCGGGGCGGCTTCGCGCCCCTGTTCCTTGGCGGCGTGGTCGCGGCGGCCCTGGGCGCGGGCGCGGCCTACTGGGCGGTGCCGCGGCTGCCCCCCGCCTGGCAGCCCTCAGCCCCCGCGCCGGCCACCGATACCGCCGCGCTGTCCGAGGCCGCAGCCGAGGCTGCCCGCGCCGAGATCGAGCGGCAGGCGGGCGTTGTCGAATCGCGCGCCATCGAGGCGGCGAGGCAGGCGGCGGCCGATGCCGCCACGCAGGCGGCGGGCGCCAGCCTGTCGGCGCAGGGCGAGACGCTGATCGATCAGGCCCGGCAGGCGGGGGCGGATGCCGCCGCCCAGCTTCTGGCCGAAGCACCGGCGGGTCCCGGCCCCGACCCCTCGCTGCAGACGACGCTGGCCGCGCAGGCGCGCCAGCTTGCCGCGTTGGATCAGGCGCTGGCGGAACTGCGTGAGGCGCCCGGCCAGACGATCGACCTTTCCCCCGTGCAGCAGGGGATCGAGACGCAGGCCGCCCGCATCGACGCGCTGGAACAGGCGCTGTCGGCGCAGCCGGCCGGCGATCCGGGCGCGCTTGATTCGGCGCTGCAGGCGCAGGCGGGCCGGATCGAGGCGCTGGAACAGGCCGTCGCCGCGCTGCGGGACTCTCCACCGGTCGATCTCGCCCCCATCCAGGCACGGCTTGACGAACTGGCGCAGCGCCCGGTCGTGGACACCGAGGCCGTCGAGCGGCTGAACACGCTTGCGGCGGATGTGGTGGCCGCGACCCAGCGCATCGGCATGGTTGCCGAACAGGCCGAGGCGCGTCTGGCCGAGGTGGAATCCCGCGCCGCCACGCTGGCGGACACGGCCGACGAGGCCGCGCGCCGCGCGCAGGCCGCCGCCGCCGCCGCCGCCATCGGCGAGGCGCTGCAGACCGGCGCCCCGCGCGACGCCGCGCTGAGCCAGCTTGCGGAAGCGGGTGTCACCCCGCCCCCCGCCCTGATGGTCGAGGTGCCGACGCTGGACGAACTCGTGGCGGGCTTCCCGCCTGCGGCGCGGGCCGCGCTGCGCGACGCGCTGCAGGCCGAAACCGTGCAGGGACAGGGCAGCTTCCTCGGGAACTTCCTGCGCGCCCAGACGGGTGCCCGTTCCGTCGCGCCGCGCGAAGGGGACGACGCCGACGCCGTGCTGTCCCGCGCCGGGGCCGCGGTTGAACGCGGCGAGATCCGGGCGGCGCTGGCCGAGCTTGCCGCCCTGCCCGAGCCTGCGCGCCCTGCCATGGCGGAATGGACCGCGCAGGCACAGGCCTATGCCGACGCGCATTCCGCCGTCGAGGCGCTGGTCGCACCCGAGCCTGCCGCACCCGCCGCAGGCCAGGAGGAGGCATCCGCGCAGCCTGAACCCGCCGAAGACGAACCCGCAGCCGAGCCCGCCGGCGCAGACGCGCCCGCGCAGGCCGAAGACGCGCCGGACCTGCGGCCGACGCCGCCGGTCATCACCACAACCGTTCCCCTGGGCCAGCCCGCCCCGCCGCCGGCTGACGCCGGTGCCGCAGCCCCGTCCAACTGAGGTTCCTGCCGATGCTTCTCACGCTTCTGAAGGTCACGTTCTTCTTCGCCGTCGTGCTGGCGGCGGCGCTGGGGGCGATGTACCTGGCCGAACACGGCGCGCCCTTGCTGATCCAGTTCAACGGGGTCGAATACACGCTGGGACCCGTGCAGGCGGCGATCGCGGCGGTGCTGCTGCTGTTCTTCGCTTGGCTGGTCGTCCAGATCCTGCGGCTGGTCTGGGCCTTCCTGCACTTCCTGATGGGCGACCGCACCGCCATCGACCGCTATTTCGACCGCGCGCGCGAGCGCAAGGGCTACAAGGCGCTGGCCGAGGGGATGCTGGCCGTGGCCTCGGGCGAGGGCCGTGCCGCACAGGATCATGCGGTCCGCGCCGCGAAATACCTCGACCAGCCGCATCTGACGAACCTGCTGGCCGCGCAGGCGGCCGAAACCGCCGGCGACGCCGCGCAGGCCGAATCTGTCTATCGCACCATGCTTGCCGACAACCGCACCCGCTTTGTCGGCGTCCGCGGGCTGATGCAGCAGCGGCTGGCCATGGGCGACACGGCGACCGCGCTGCGGCTTGCGGAAAAGGCTTATGCGATCAAGCCCGGCCATGCGGATGTGCAGGACACCCTGCTGGGCCTGCAGACGCGCGAGCATGACTGGAAGGGCGCGCGGGCCACGCTGAAGGACAAGCGGCGTCAGGGCGCGCTGCCCAAGGACGTGGCGCTCCGCCGCGACGCGGTGCTGGCGCTGCAGGAAGCCTCCGAGGTGCTGGCGCATGGCAATTCCATCAGCGCCCGCGAGGCCGCGATCAGCGCCAACCGCGCCTCACCCGACCTGGTGCCGGCCGCCGTGCTGGCCGCGCGCAGCTACCTCGCGCAGAAGGACACCCGCAACGCCAGCCGCCTGCTGCAGAAGGCCTGGGGCGCGCAGCCGCATCCCGCGCTGGCCGCCGCCTATGCCGAGATCGTCCCCGACGAGACGCCCGCCCAGCGGATGCGGCGGTTCGAGGACCTGATCCGCCAGAACCCCGACCACCAGGAATCGCGCCTTCTGCAAGCGGAGCTGGCGCTGGCGGCCGAGGACTTCCCTGCCGCCCGCCGCGCTTTGGGCGATCTGGCGGAAACCCATCCGACCGTCCGTTCCATCGCCATCATGGCGGCGGTGGAACGCGGCTCGGGCGCGGATGACAGCGTGGTGCGCGGCTGGCTTGCGCGTGCGATGAACGCCAGCCGCGGGCCGCAGTGGGTCTGCGACAACTGCCACAACATCATGGCCGAATGGTCGCCGGTCTGCGACAGTTGCCACGGCTTCGACACCCTGACCTGGCGCGAGCCGCCGGTCGCGGCGCAGATGGTCACGGCTGGCAACGGCGTCGAGATGCTGCCGCTGATCGTCGGCCGCCTCCGCCACGCGCCCGAGCCGGGTGAGGCCGCCGAGGTCACGTCACTGCCGGCACCCCGCCCGGTCCCGCGCCCCGTGGCCCCCGGCATGGTGGAACGGGATTCGGACTACGCCCCCTCGGTCACCGTGACGCATCGCCAGGCACCGCCTGCCTCTGATCCGGCCCCCGTGGCACCCCAGCCGCCTGTCGCAGCCCCGACCATGCCCGAGCCTTCCGTCGCCGAACCGGCCGCGCAGCCCGAGCCGGAACCGCCCACGACGGTCACGGTCGAGGTGATGGACGCCCCCTCGGGCGAGCCGCCGGTGCGCCCGGACGTCGAGCCCTTGCCGGAAGGTCAGCGGGAATCGCGCTGAACCCCCTTTTCCTGCCCGAGGATAGGTGGTAGTCCGCGCCCCACGCCGCAGTAGCTCAGCTGGTAGAGCACGTCATTCGTAATGATGGGGTCGGGGGTTCGAGTCCCTTCTGCGGCACCAGTTTCAGACTGAAAAGCGCCGGTTCGTCCAGATGGATGGACCGGCGCTTTCGCATCTCCACGCAGCCGGGATGCGGCGTCTTGGCCGCGGGAACTCTCAGGCGGCCGGAAGCCAGCGGGGCCGCCCGCAGGCGGGCATCCTTACCCGGCCGGGATGAACGGGAAACAGCTCGCCCGGGGTGTCCGGGCAGTTCTCGCCACAGGAATCCTCATGCTTGTCCGTAGGGGCGCAAGCTGTTCAGCCCGCCGAACCCTGTGCGAACCCGTTGACGGTCCCGAGCAGACATTCCTAAGCTTCGGACAAACCACCTTTCAGGCGGATTCTCGGCGGGCAAGGACTGCCCGATGGGAATCCTCGCAGATTACCGGAGAATAAATATGTCCATGGCCCAGCGCATCGCGGATCTCGGTCCCTGGTTTCAGACGCTGGATTTCGGAAACGGCATCCTTTCGCCGGGACGATGGAATCCCCGGCAGCAGGCCGCAGAGATCGCCGGGTGGATACCCGGCGGCATCGCAGGCAAGTCGTTGCTGGATGTGGGGTCGAATGCCGGTGGAATCGGCATCGGACTGGCCGAGCTTGGCGCATCCGGCGTCACCCTGTTGGAGAAAGGCGAACGCTACCACCGGCAGGCCGAGCTGTATCTGGAATCCCGCAGCCTCCTGCCGGTTCAGGCGGTCAACGGCAGCGCCTTTGACGTGCACAGGATGGACCGCAGGGACGTGACCCTGTGGCTGGGACTGGTCTATCACTTCCGGCATCCGCAACTGTTCCTTGATTATGCCGCGGGCTGCGGGGGCGCGCTTCATGTCGTCTCGACCCAAGCCACCGATCTTCCGGACCTCACCATGACCAACCGAAAGCGGAAATACGCGGAAAACCCCAGCCCCCTTCTGGGATGGGAACCGACGCGGGAGCTTTTCCTGAAGATGCTGGCGCTGGCGGGGTATGACATCATCTCGTGCCATCAGCGTTCGGGCGTCGAGTGGACCAACAACCTTTATGTCGTCTGCAAGCCTCCGGCCCGGCCGGTCTGTGACCTCGAGGCCGCGTCGCGCATCCTGGGCGGGCCGGGCATCTGGTCGTGATTGCCTTTGCCGGTATGAAGCGCCTTCCCGAGCTGCTTGCCCCGTGATCTTCCCGGAAGCGACGCGGCTTGCCGGATTTCAGCCCGGCGCGGCATAGACGGCGGTCCAGAACACCGTCCGTCCGTCCGAACCGACCGCGCGGCCGATGCCGAAATCACGCACCTGCGGCAGCATGACGTTGCCCAGATGACCCGACGAGGCGTTCCAACTGGCAAGAACCGTTGCAAGGTCGAAGGGACCGGCGGCGATGTTCTCGGCCGTGATCCTTGGACGGTAGCCCGCGCCCTTCACCCGCTGGGACGGGCCGGAGGAGCGGCTGCCCCCATGCGCCATCACCCCGCGCCGGGCCATGTCGCAGGCGTGCTGCGCGGCGGCGCGGGCGAGCTTGTCGTTCGGGCGCAGCGCCGGAAGCCGGCCCGCGGCGCGTTGCCGGCTGGTGGCCTCGGCCGCCGCGGCATTCTCGCCGGGGCTGGTGGCAACGCATTGCGCCTGTCCGGGGGCCGCGGCCCGGATCTGGACGGGATCGGCCCATGCAACTACAGGAAGCAGAGCAACAGCCAGCGTCACGATTGTTTTCTTCATGGTTAACCTCCGGTTAACTAGAATTCGTGCTCTTGGATTCCGCAGCCACAAAGACATGCTTGCATAGATTGTGCAACTTCAGATTGCACAGTATCTAAACAAAGGCCCGATGACGCGGCGTTCCCGCGCCTTCCCGCCGCTGAAAACTTGCCGCCTCGGCAGGTTTCGGCCCATGTTCGGTGTGCGAAACTGCGGAAGGGGGAGAGCCGATGTCGCGCTTTGTCAGCATTGCCGACCGGGACCGGATCGAGGCCGAGATGCCCTATGCGGACCGGCCGCTGCCGAAGACGATCTACGGCTTCCTGTCAGGGACGCGCGAACGCCACCCGTTGCGCCCGGCGCTGGCCTTCCAGCTTTTCTCGGACCCGCGCAGCCGGGCCTGCACCCTGAACTGGACCGAGTTCCACGACCGGGTGACCGAGGCGGCGAACCTGTTCCGCAGCCTCGGCGTGGGTCCCACCGATACCGTCGCCTACCTGCTGCCGAACTGCCTGGAAACGCCGGTGGTGCTGGTGGCGGGCGCGACGGCGGGGATCGTCAGCCCGATCAATCCGCTGCTGGAACCGGCGCAGATCGCCAGCATCCTGCGCGAAACGAACGCCAGGGTGCTGGTCACGCTGAAGTCGATGCCCCGGTCGGACGTCGCCCAGAAGGCGGCGGCGGCGCTGGAACTGGCGCCGAATGTGGAAACCGTGCTGCAGGTCGATCTGGCCGACTACCTTTCCGGCCTCAAGCGGTTCCTCGTCCGCTTCCTGCGTCCGCGCGTTGTCGTCAGGCACAAGGCGCGGGTGCTGGATTTCGAGGCCTGCGCCTCGGCCCAGCCGCACGACCGGCTGATGTTCGAGGATGTGCAGGCCGACCGCATCGCCGCCTATTTCCACACCGGCGGCACCACCGGGATGCCCAAGATCGCCCAGCACAAGTATTCGGGGATGATCTACAACGGTTTTCTCGGCGGCTCATTGCTGTTTGACGAAAAAGACGTGCTGATGTGCCCGCTGCCGCTGTTCCATGTCTTCGCGGCCTACCCGATCCTGATGTCCTGCATCCACTCGGGCGCGTCCATGGTGATGCCGACGCCTGCCGGCTATCGCGGCGACGGCGTGATGGACAATTTCTGGAAGCTGGTCGAACGCTGGCAGGCGACGTTCCTCATCACCGTGCCGACCGCCATCGCCGCGCTGATGCAGCGGCCGGTGAACGCCGACGTCTCCAGCCTGCGGACGGCGATTTCCGGCTCGGCCGCGCTGCCGGTCGAGCTTTACAACCGCTTCAAGCAGGCCACGGGGGTCGAGATCGCGGAAGGCTACGGGCTGACCGAGGCCACCTGCCTTGTCAGCTGCAACCCGGTGGACGGGCTGAAGAAGGTGGGCTCGGTCGGCCTTCCCCTGCCCTACACCCATGTCCGCATCCTGCGCCGCACGCCCGCAGGCTTCGAGGATTGCGGCGCCGACGAGGTGGGCGAGATCTGCGTGGCGAACCCCGGCGTCATCGAGGGCTCGACCTATACCGAGACGGACAAGAACCGCGACCTTTTCGCGGAAGGCCGCTTCCTGCGGACGGGCGACCTCGGGCGGATCGACGCGGACGGCTACCTGTGGATCACGGGCCGGGCCAAGGATCTGATCATCCGGGGCGGCCACAACATCGACCCGGCGGTGATCGAGGAAGGGATGCTGTCGCATCCCGACGTGGTCGGCGCCGCCGCCATCGGCCAGCCCGACGGCTTCGCGGGCGAACTGCCCTGCGTCTATGTCCAGCTTCGCGACGGCGCAACTGTCGGGGTCGATGCCCTGAGCGGGCATGCCAAGACGCATATCCACGAACGCGCGGCGATCCCCAAGCATGTCGAGATCCTGCCCGAGCTTCCGACCACGGCGGTGGGCAAGGTCTTCAAGCCCGCGCTGCGCAAGCTTGCCATCACCCGCGTGCTGTCGGCGGCGCTGGAAGGGACGGGCGCCTCGGTCGCCGAGGTGGTCGAGGACCGCAGGAACGGCCTGACCGCCCGCATCGCGAAGGGTCCGAAGACCGACGAGGCCGCCGTGAAAAGCAAGCTGGGAGAGTTCACCGTGCCGTGGGACTGGGCATGAGCGCCTGAGCGGTGCGGGCAGCGTCCTCGGCCACGATCTCGGCCAGCACCGACAGCGCCAGCACCTTGGGATCGCGGGCCGAGCGGATGACGCCGATGGGTCCGCGCAGGCGGGCCATGGCAACCTCGGACACGCCAAGTTCCGCCAGCGCGGTGCGACGGGCGTTGTGCGCCCGCAGGCTGCCTTGGGCGCCGATGTAGAAGGCCGGACCGGACAGTGCCTCGGCGATGATGGGCGGCTCGATCTCGTGGTCGTGAAAGAACAGGACCACGGCTGTCCATTGGTCGGTGGTCAGTGGCGAAAGCGGCCGGGCCTCGACGCCGCGGGCCTGTGCGGAGGCGCGGGTAGATTCGTCGGGCGAGAGCAGCCGCACCGGGTAGCCTGCGGCATGGGCGAGGGCGGCGAAACTCGCGGCCTCGACGCCGGTGCCGGCGACCTCGATCCGCAGGGGTGGGCGCAGTGGCAGGGCGATGCCAGGGGCCGCGTCGGCATCCGTCAGCGTGACCGTGGCGCGATCCGGCTCGATCAGCAGCCGCGAGGGTTGCCGCGCGGCGCGCAGGGCAAGCGCCTGCCGCACCGCCGAGACATCTGCCAGCGGCACCAGCGCGATGTCGATGCCGCCGCCGCAGGGCAGGCGCAGATCGACGAAGGGCGACCCTTCTCCATAGCGCAACCGGCGCGAGCGGCCGTCGGCGGCGGCCCTTTCGGCGTGGATGGCAAGATCGCCCTCGATGCAGCCCGAGGTGATCTGGCCGACACGGGTCCCGTCCGGCAGGAAGGCCATGACGGTGCCGGGGCGGCGGTAATGCGGCCCCTCGACGCCGGTCAGGATGGCCAGCACCGCGCCGGGAACCAGCGCCTGAAGCGGATCGGCAAGCAGAAGGTCGGGCAGGTCGAACATATTGAACCGGGGCAGCGCAGACGACAGTCAGACCACGCCCCGCGCCGGAAGGCCAGCACCTTCAGGCCACCAGAAGCGCGCCGCCGATTGCGCCCGCAACGACCACGACCCAGGGCGGCGCCTTCCATGCCACCAGCGCGACGAAGCAGGCGAGCGCCAGCGCGAAATCGGCCCGGTTGCCGACGGCGCCGGTGAAGACCGGATCATAAAGGGCCACGCCGAGGATGCCGACCACGGCGGCATTCGCCCCCTGCATCGCCGATTGCGCCCATGACCGCCGCCGCAGCCGGTCCCAGAAGGGCAGCGCCGCGATCAGCAGCAGGAACCCTGGCAGGAACAGCGCCAGCAGCGCAATGACGGCGCCGGGAATGCCGTTCGGCCGGGGTTCCATCACCGCGCCCAGCCATGCGGCAAAGGTGAACAGCGGCCCCGGCACCGCCTGCGCGGCACCGTAGCCCGCAAGGAAGGCATCCTCGCTGACCCAGCCGGCCGCGACCGTTTCCGCCTGAAGCAGCGGCAGCACCACATGGCCGCCGCCGAAAACCAGCGATCCGGCGCGATAGAAGCTGTCAATCAGCGCGAAGCCCTGCCCCATGCCGGCAAGCAGCGGCAGCCCCACCAGAAGCAGGACAAAGGCCGAGGCCGCCGCCACTCCGGCCCGGCGCGACACCGGAACGGTCGGCATCACGCCCTCGGCCGCGCGTCCGCGGCCGAGGGCAAGCCCGGCCAGCGCCCCCAGAAGGATCGCCGCGACCATCCCGACCGACCCCGGCGCGACGGCCAGCAGCACAACCGCCGCCACGGCGATGGCGGCGCGTTCCCGGTCCGGGCAAAGGCTGCGCGCCATCCCCCAGACCGCCTGGGCCACCACTGCCACGGCCACGATCTTCAGACCGTGCAGCAGGCCCGCCATCAGCGGCCCCTCGATCCGCCCGGCGGTCAGCGCCAGCGTCACCAGCAGGACCGCCGAGGGCAGCGTGAAGGCCAGAAAAGCGGCGATGGCCCCGCCCCAGCCGGCGCGCATCAGGCCCAGCGTGAAGCCCACCTGACTGGACGCGGGGCCGGGCAGGAACTGGCAGAGCGCCACGACATCGGCATAGGCTGCTTCGGTCAGCCATCTGCGGCGGACCACCAGCTCGTCGCGGAAATAGCCCAGATGCGCGATCGGGCCGCCGAACGAGGTCAGCCCGAGCTTGAGAAAGGCCAGAAAGACCTCGGCCACGCTGCCCTGCACCCGTGTTGGCGCGTCCTGCGAAAGCATTGCGGCTCCTTCCCTTGCGGATCGGGTCGCGGCCGGCTTCGCACATGCTATCCTTTGGGGCAACGCGGAGGGCATGTCGATGACGGCACCAGAGGTTGCGGGCATCCTGCTGGCGGCCGGCCACGGCCGCCGCTTTGGCGCGGGCAACAAGCTGCTGGCCGACTGGCATGGCGCCCCCGTGGTGGTTCATGCAGCCGATGCGCTGCGACGGATCGGCGCGGCGCAGTTGATCGCCGTCCTGCGCGACCGGCGGGTGGCGGCGCTGCTGCCGGGGTTCCGCATCGTCATGGCCGACAGTGCCGAAAGCATGTCCGACAGCCTGCGGCTCGGCCTCGCCGCCGCGTGCGCCGACAAGGCGCTGGTCGTCCTGGGCGACATGCCCGCGGTGCCATCTGCCCATCTCGCCGCGCTGATCCGTGCCTGCACCCCGGACCTTGCGGCGGCCAGCGCCTATGTCGCGCCCGACGGGCCTCGTGCCGGAGTTCCCGCCTGCCTGCCCCGCGCCATGTTCGCAGCCGCAGCGGAAATTCAGGGCGACCGGGGCGCACGCCACCTGCTGACGGGCGCGAGGCTGATCCCCCTGCCGCCCGGCGCCGCCCATGACATCGACCGCCCAGAGGATCTGGCTCGGCCGCACGGCCATTGACGCCCGCCCGCCCGCGGGCGTAAGTGCCGCTCGTCCGAGTTCCGGCCCCGCCGGATTCAAAGGGAACACGGGACGGCCTTCGGGCCGAGGCCGTGGCTGCCCCCGCAACTGTGCGCGGAGAGCGGCGCCGAACTGCCACTGGGGACATCCCCCGGGAAGGCCGGCGTCTGCTGTGACCCGCAAGCCAGGAGACCTGCTCGGCGACACCCTTTCGATGGTGCGGGGTGCGCCAGCGAAGCGGCTTGTCCCGCAGCGGTGATTGCCACTGTCCGCGGGGTCGATCCGTCCCCCGGACCCACGCCAATCCTGCGGGCCCATGCGCCCGCGACCACGGGGACCGACCATGTCCGACACCATCCGCACCCTTCGCCTGACCGCCGCGCCGCTTGCGTTGGTCCTTGCCCTTCCGGCCTTTGCGCAGGACTCGCTGACGCTCGACCCGGTAATCCTGTCCGGCGGCTTCTCGCCCGTCGAGGCCGCCGCCTATGGCCGCGCCGCCACCGTGCTTGACGCCGAGGACCTGCGCCGGCGCGGCGTCTCGACCGTGCAGGACGCCCTGCGCGGCTTGCCGGGCGTGTCGGTCAACAGCACCGGCGCCGCGCTGACCTCGGTCCGCATCCGGGGCGGCGAGGGGCGGCACACGCTGATCCTGATCGACGGCGTCAGCGCGGCCGCGGGCGACCAGCCCTATTACCTCAGCGGCCTCGACATCGGGGATGTCGAGCGCATCGAGGTCCTTCGCGGCCCGCAGTCGGTCTATTACGGCTCCTCCGCCGCCTCGGGCGTCATCAACATCATCACCCGCAAGGCCAGCGAAACCGGCGGCCATGCGCGGGTCGAGCTTGGCAACGGCGCGGCGGCGGGCTTGGGGCAAAGCATCGTCACCGACCGCTGGCGGCTGCAGGGCGACTGGTCCTGGCGCGACGACCGGGGCCATGACGTTTCGGGCGGCGATGGCGATCGCGATGGCCTTCGCCGGGGCACGCTGAGCCTTTCGGGCGAGTGGCAGGCGACCGGAACGCTGAGCCTCGGCTTTTCCGCGCGCCGCGCTGATGAACGTTACGACTACGACGACACCGACTTTCTGGCCTCCCGCGTGGAAGATTACGTGGTGGACAGCGACGCCGATGCGGAGCGCGACGAGCGCCTCGGCACCGTCTGGGGCAGCCTCGATACGCTGGACGGCCGCCTGAACCATCGCCTGTCATGGGAGGACACGCGCCTCCGGCTTGACCAGAGCGACGGGACCGAGACGCGGGCACGCCGGCGGGCGCTGAAATACCGTGCGACACTGGGGCTGGACGGCGCGGTGGACACGGCGGAGCAGACGCTGGCCTTCGCGCTGGACCGGATCAGCGACAACGCCTCGGGCGTGGCCGAGAACCGGCGCGACACGACCTCGGGGGCATTGGAATATCGGGGCGCCTTTGCCAACGGTGTCGATGTGCAGCTTGGCTTGCGGCATGACGACAGTTCGGATTTCGAATCCAAGACGACCTGGAACGCAGGCCTGTCCTGGCGGATCGAGGGCACGCCCTGGCGGCTGCATGCCTCGGCCGGGACGGGGCTGCTGCATCCGCAATATTACCAGATCCTCGGCGGCTTCGGCAGCATCGGCAACCCGAACCTCAAGCCCGAGGAGAACCGCAGCATCGATCTCGGCGTGGAATACAGCCTGCCGGACGGGCGCGGCGTGATCGACGTGACCTGGTTCCGCGAGAAGCTGCAGGACGAGATCACCTACAGCTTCCTGCCGCTGCCCGACGGCACCAACTATTACAACGAAACGGGCGAAAGTCGGCGCGAGGGGATCGAAGTGGCAATCCGCCAGGACGTGACCGACGCGCTGACGCTGGGCGCGGCCTATACCTACCTCGACGCGGAAAGCCCGAACAGCGCAATAGAGACCCGGCGGCCCCGGCATGAGCTTGCGCTGAACGCAAGCCTGCAGACATTCGGCGGGCGCGGCTGGGTGGCGGCCGACCTGCGCCATGTCCGCGACATGGCCGACACCCTGCCCTTCGGCAGCTTCGAGACGCGCGAACTGCCCGATTTCACCACGGTCAACCTTGCCGCCAGCTACGACATGACCGAAACCGCGCGGCTGTCGGCCCGCATCACCAACCTGTTCGACAAGGATTACCAGGAATCCTGGGGCTATGCCGCGCCCGGCCGCGCCGGATGGCTGGGGATCGAGACGCGATGGTGAGGCGCCCGGCCCTTGCGGCGGCGCTGGCCGTGCTGCTGGCGCTGCCCGCAGGGGCCGAGCTGCCCGCCCGCGTCGTCTCGATGAACCTCTGCACCGATCAGTTGTCGATGGCGCTGGCCGCGCCGGGGCAGGTGATCTCGGTGTCCCACGTCGCCCGCGACCCGCGCGCCTCGGCGATGGCCGACGAGGCGATGCACTATCCCGTGAACCGGGGCCGGGCCGAAGAGATCTACCTGCTCAAGCCCGATCTGGTGCTGGCGGGAAACTTCGGCGGACCGGCGGTGGCCATGCTGCACCGGCTGGGCGTGCCGGTGGTCGAGGTCGCGCCGCCGACCTCTCTGGTCGAGGCGCGGGATGCGATTGCCCAGGTCGGGGCCGCGCTGGGCCGCGACAAGGCGGCAGCGGCGATGATCGCGGATTTCGACCGGGACGTGGCCGAGCTTTCCCGCGAGGCCGGACCCGACGCGCCCACGGCGGCGACCTGGGGCGCGAACGGCTATTCCGTCGGCGGCGACACGCTGGCCGGTGACATCATGCGCAAGGCGGGCTTTGCGCTGGTGGCGGACGGGCTGGGCATGGAAAGTTCCGGCTTCATCACGCTTGAGCAACTGGTCATGGCCGACCCCGACCTGATCGTGACCGGCACCCCCTATCCCGCCGCCTCGCGGGCCGAAGAGGTGCTGGACCATCCCGCGCTGGACAATCTGAGCGGCCATGTCCTGCGGGTTCCCGACGCGCTGTGGACCTGCGCCCTGCCCCGCTCGCTGGAAGCCTTGGCGATGCTGTCGGCCGAAGTCGAGGCGCTGCGGTGAGCCGCGACGTGCGGCTTCTCGGCGGCCTTGCCGCGCTGGTCGCGGGGCTGGCGCTTCTGTCGCTGCTGACCGGCCCGGCAGGCGCCGGCCCCCGCGCAAGTCTTTCCGCGCTGTGGACCGGAGAGGGACCCTTGGGCATCGTCCTGCGGGAAATCCGCGCGCCCCGCACCCTGCTGGGCATCATGGTCGGCGTCAGCCTCGGCCTGTCGGGCGCGGCGCTGCAGGGCTATCTGCGGAACCCGCTGGCCGAGCCGGGGCTGATCGGCATTTCCACCTCGGCCGCGCTGGGGGCGGTGATCGCCATTCAGGCAGGTGTCTCGGTGCTGGGCCTTGGCGTCCCCCTCGCAGCGCTGGCCGGCGCGCTGGGGGGCGTGGCGCTGATCCTCGGCCTTGCGGGCCGCAGCGGAGGGATCGCGGGCGGGGGCCTCGGACTGATCCTCGGCGGCATCGCCGTTTCGGCGCTGGCGGGGGCGCTGACGGCGCTGGTGCTGAACCTCTCGGCCAATCCCTTCGCCGCCTATGACATCATGTTCTGGACGATGGGCTCGCTGGCCGACCGAAGTTGGGGGCATGTGCTGACAGCGGCGCCGCTGATGGTGCTGGGCTGGGCCGCGCTGATCCGCACCGGGCGCGATCTGGATGCGCTGTCGCTGGGCCAGGAAGCCGCAGCCTCGATGGGCGTCGACCTGTCGCGGCTGCGGCTGACAGTGGTGCTGGGCGCGGCGGCTGCGGTGGGGGCCGCGACGGCGGTGGCGGGCGCCATCGGCTTCGTCGGGCTGGTGGTGCCGCATCTGCTGCGCGGCGCGGTGGGCGCGATGCCGTCGCGCCTGCTGCCCGCATCCGCGCTGGGGGGCGCGGCGCTGGTGCTGGCGGCGGATGTGGCGGTGCGGCTGATCCTGCCCGAACGCGACCTCAAGCTGGGGGTGATGATGGCGCTGGTGGGTGCCCCGGTCTTCCTGCACCTCATCTGGCGCACGCAGGCCGGCCGATGAGCCTGACCCTGCACAACCTGACCGTTGCGCCCGAGGGCCGGGCGCTTCTGGAGCGCGTCAGCCTGACCGTGCCGGCGGGCAGCTTCGTCGGTCTGATCGGCCCCAACGGCGCCGGCAAGACAACGCTCATGCGGGCGGCGCTGGGGCTGATCTCCGCCGAGGGTCAATCCGACCTCGCCGCCCTGCCACCCGCCCGCCGCGCCCGCCGCGCCGCCTGGCTGCCGCAGGTACGCGAGATCGCGTGGCCCATCCCCGTCGAGGCGCTGGTGCGCCTCGGCCGCCGCGCCGATCCCGACCGCCGTGCGGACGGCCCCGCCGTGGCAGAGGCGATGGCCGCATTGGACGTCACCCACCTGGCGCAGCGCCGCGCGACCGAGCTTTCGGGGGGGGAACTTGCCCGCGCCCTGATCGCCCGCCTGCTCGCGCAGCGCACGCCGCTGATTCTCGCGGATGAGCCGGTCGCGGGCCTCGACCCCGCGCACCAGTTCGCCGTAATGGAATTGTTCGCCAGCCTCGCCCGGCAGGGCCGCACCGTGATCGCCTCGATCCACGACCTGGCACTGGCTGCGCGCTATTGCCAGCGGCTGGTGCTGATGGACGCAGGCCGCATCGTCGCCGATGGCACGCCCACCGAGGTCCTGTCGCCTGCGCGGTTGACCGCCGCCTTCGGCGTCTCGGGCGCCTTCGTGCCGACGCCTTCGGGGCCGGTCTTCGTCACCCTGCCGCCACCCCCAGGGTCCGCCGCGCCCGCGCCACCAGAGCCGTGAGATCCTGAAAGCTCTGGTCCCCGAACAGCGCCTCGTCGCCCGCGATCAAGGTGGGCGTGCCCAGCAGGCTCATGTGCTCGGCCAGCATGAAGGAGCGGGCGATGTGATCCTCGACCCGATCGGAATACATATCCTCGCGCAGCTTCGCCTCGTCCAGCCCCAGACGGCGGACAACCCGCATCACCGACGGCTCGGCCGCGCGGTCGCGCATTCCCATCAGGCTGGTGTGAAGCTGCCAGTATTTCCCCTGATCCAGCGAAGCCAACGAGGCGCGCGCCGCGAAATCCGAGCCCTCGCCGAAGATCGGCCATTCGCGGAACACAACCCGCAACTGCGGATCGGAACCGATAAGCCGCTGCATCCCGGGGACGATCTTCTTGCAGAAGGGACAGTTGTAATCGAAGAACTCGGTCAGCGTGATGTTGCCCTGCGGGTTGCCCAGCACGATGCCGTTGCGGTCGCGCTCCAGCGCCTCGCGCAGCTCCTCGCGCATCGGGTTCGGCCGGTCGCCCTGACCCAAGGCGGGCGAAGCCACTGCTGCGGCAAGAAGGGCGAGCGTTGCGCGGCGACTGGGCATGGGCGTCCTTTCCGTGGTCCGTCGCCACGGTAGGAACGTTGGGTGACACAGGGAAATCACGAAGCCTCCAGTCCCGGGGGGCTGCCCCGGAGGACAGATGCCGCGCAGATCCGCCCCGTCGATCCGAGAACCCGAGGCGGTGCCCGCCTGCCCCCTCTGCCTGCGCCCGATCCCGCCCGGCGTGCCACAGAGCCGCCATCACCTGATCCCGAAGCTGCGCGGCGGCAAGGGCGGCGAGACGGTGCTGCTGCACCAGGTCTGCCATTCCACGACCCATCGCACCCTGAGCGAGACGGAACTGGCCCGCAACTACGCGACGGTGGAGGCCCTGCGCGCCCATACGGAACTGCGGCGGTTCTTCGACTGGGTGGCGAAGCGCCCGCCGGGGTGGAAGGGGAAGGTGCGGTGAACGTTTGGAGATCGAGTGATTCGGGTGCATGATCGACCCTCTCTCCTGCCGGAAAGGAACCGCCATGCCCCGCCTGACGATCTTCAGCCTCGCCTCGGCCTGCGTCCTCGCCGCCTCGCCGGTCCTGGCCCAATCCGCCGCAACCACGACGCCCACGCCCCAGCCGGTGGTCACGACCCCGGATCAGGGGGCGACTCCTGCCAGGCCATCCGGGCGGACCGGGTGCGGGTCGAAGGCACGGCAGGTCATGTCGTGATGTGAGCGCCACGCCGGTGATCCGACGAAGCGTTTGCATCTAAGATCGCGCGTGCAAAGCGCGCACCTTATGCTTGTTAGATGCAACCAACGCGAATCTGCGCGCCAGCTAAGGCGTCGCGGGGCTAGTAGGGGTTGCGGCGGCTTTTCGACTGATTAGAGAAGTGGCCGGTGTAAGGAGCAGAAGGAGCAGAAGGAGCAGTAAAAAGTAGTGCGCCTAAATCTATGCACTCGGCATTGCGGCAGCGGCAGCACGTAACTCTTAGCTTGCCTCTAACCAAAAAAATGTACAAGACTTCTAGGAAGCTAGAAGCCTTCGATTTCTAATGGCTTGCAAACGGCGTTCAAGCTTCTCTTGCAAGTCAACTCCTGTAGTCCATCGTATTGCATGCAAATCCTGCACATCAAAGTGAGGTCAGGTGCCCTCACGGCAAGTAAGGATTATCTGCCTATTAAGGCCCAACGCATACCCCGTCTCAAAGTAAACATTCGGTCGATCATTTGTTATATCGCATAGAATTATTGATGAATTTCTTATCAGACGGAATATTTCCTGTGAGATGGATTCGCTATCTTCTTTCTCATCTACTCGCTTGACAGCAAAGTCGAACTTGGCGCCTGTCGGGACTATTACTGTCTTGAATATGGAGTTCAACTCCGGATCACCAAGAGCCATAACCACGAATATCTGATCTTCTAACGGGATTCGGCGTACGACTTCATTGATCCCATCGACAATCTCGTCTTCGATTATGACTTCCGCTTTCCCTGTAAGGAGCGCGTGGAGCGGATGCTTGTCTACGCAGACAGGAATCACAAATGAACGACGGCGTTCTCGCTCGATTGCGAGGATGGAAAAAAGCTCTCTTTGCAGCCAAGGGTCTTCGGCGTACTCCTTCGACCAAACGACAATGACCATCTCGAATTTTTGAAGTTCATTTTCTATGAACCCATCTAGGTCAGGACGTCCATGACTCATGATCCTGAGATCATACGCATTGGCATCAATATTACTGCCATTGCATTGCGCCACAATGCGCCGGCCGACTTCCTTGCCATCTCCCGCATAGCTTACGAAAATCTTCATTTTCGAACCCCGCTATTTATCTGAGTACCAGGAATACTCCTGCGCGGCTACCGCGTAAACTTCTTGTACTTCACCCGCTTCGGCTCGATTGAATCCGGCCCCAGCCGCCGCACCTTGTCCTCTTCATAAGCCTCGAAGTTCCCCTCGAACCACTCGACATGCGCGTCGCCTTCAAACGCAAGGATATGCGTGCAGAGGCGGTCGAGGAAGAAGCGGTCGTGCGAGATGATGACGGCGCAGCCGGCGAAATCCTCGAGCGCCGCTTCCAGCGCCTGCAGGGTTTCCACGTCAAGATCGTTCGTCGGCTCGTCCAGCAGCAGGACGTTGCCGCCGGATTTCAGCAGCTTCGCCATGTGGACGCGGTTGCGTTCGCCGCCCGAAAGCAGGCCCACCTTCTTCTGTTGGTCGCCGCCCTTGAAGTTGAACGCGCTGGCATAGGCGCGCGAGTTCATCTGCGCGTCGCCCAGGTCGATCTGCTCGGCGCCGCCCGAGATCTCCTCCCACACAGTCTTGTTGGGGTCCAGCGCGTCGCGCGATTGGTCCACATAGGACAGCGCAACGGTGTCGCCGAAGATGATCTCGCCCCCATCGGGCTTTTCCTGACCGGTCAGCATCCGGAACAGGGTGGATTTCCCCGCGCCGTTGGGGCCAATCACGCCGACGATCCCCCCGGGTGGCAAGCTGAAATCCAGACCCTCGATCAGCAGCTTGTCACCGAAGGCCTTGGTCAGCCCGGCGACCTCGATCACCTTGCTGCCTAGGCGGGGGCCGTTCGGGACGATGATCTGGGCATTGCCCACCTTCTCGCGCTCGGATTTGGACGCCATTTCGTTATAGGCGTTGATCCGCGCCTTCTGCTTGGCCTGCCGGGCCTTGGCGCCTGCGCGAATCCATTCCAGCTCGCGTTCCAGCGATTTCTGCTTGGCCTTGTCCTCGCGGGCTTCCTGCGCCAGCCGCTTGGCTTTCTGTTCCAGCCAGGCAGAATAATTGCCCTCGTAGGGAATCCCCCGGCCGCGGTCCAGTTCCAGAATCCAACTGGTGATATCGTCCAGGAAATAGCGGTCGTGCGTCACGATCAGGATCGTGCCGGGATATTCGATCAGGTGCTTCTGCAGCCAGGCAATGGTTTCGGCGTCCAGATGGTTGGTCGGTTCATCCAGCAGCAGCATGTCGGGCGCTTCAAGCAGCAGCTTGCACAGCGCCACGCGGCGGCGTTCGCCGCCTGACAGCGTGTCCACGTCGGCGTCGTCGGGCGGGCAGCGCAGGGCCTCCATCGCGACATCCACCTGAGAATCCAGATCCCACAGGTTCTCGGCGTCGATCTCGTCCTGAAGCTTCGCCATCTCCTCGGCGGTCTCGTCCGAGTAGTTCATCGCAAGCTCGTTATAGCGGTCGAGCTTGGCCTGCTTGGCCTTGACGCCCTCCATCACGTTGCCGCGCACGTTCAGGGCGGGATCAAGCTGCGGCTCTTGCGGCAGGTAGCCCACGGTCGCGCCCTTGGCGGCCCAGGCCTCGCCGGAGAAGTCCTTGTCGATGCCGGCCATGATCCGCAGCAGGGTCGATTTCCCCGCGCCGTTGACGCCGACGACGCCGATCTTGACGCCGGGCAGGAAGTTCAGGCGGATGTTTTCAAAGGTCTTCTTTCCGCCGGGATAGGTCTTGGACAGGCCGTCCATGTGATAGACATACTGATACGAGGCCATGAGCCGCTCCTGTTCGCTTGTTGCGGGCTATCTAGGCCACCGGCGGGGCGAATGTAAGCGGCGCCACGCGGGCGCCGCTTGGACTCACTGGGTCAGGTCGCGGTCGAGGAAGGCGCGGATCTGCTCGCCGGCCTGGGCGATGTTCACCACGCCGTCCAGGTGGCCGCGGGTGCCTTCCAGTTCGACCATCTCGACGGGGGTGCCGTCGGCCTTGATGATCGCGGCGGTCTCTCGCACGGCGTTACCCGGGAAGACCAGATCCTCGTCGGTGTGGATCAGCATCACCGGCACGTCGATGGCCGTGAGGCCGTCATAGACGCTTTCGCCCCCTGCCCCGCCGGCGACGAAAAGCTGGTTGGCGCGGATCAGATAAAGCAGGTGGTTCGCGTCCGAACTCGCGGCCCGCGCGGCGCCGCCGTCGTTCAGCGTCTTGACCACGGCGAACTCGTTTTCCATCGCGGCGGCGGGATCGGCCCCTTCCTCGGCCCAGTCGCGGCCAAAGGTGCCGTTGGTCCATTCGGCCGAGTTCGCGTGCAGCGTCACGATCTTCAGCGCCTGCGCCAGCCCCGCGTCGGGCGGCGTGCCCTCGTAATAGTCGCCGCCGTTCCAGTTGGGATCCAACCGCACCGGCGCACCCCAGATGTCCAGCCATGCGATCAGGTCCGCATCGGCCCAGCCCGAGGCGATCACGGGGATCACCCGCGTCAGCTTGTCGGGATGCCGCGCCGCCCAGTCATAGGCCTGCAACCCGCCCATGGATGGACCCATGACGGCATGCCACCGCTCGATCCCCAACTGCTGCATCAGCCCGTGCTGGGTTTCCACGAAATCGCCGATGGTCAGGATCGGGAAGTCCATGCCCCATGACTCGCCCGTGGCCGGGTTCACGGTCGCGGGGCCGGTGGTGATGACGGTGGGGCTTTTCGCGGCTAGGTTCACCGGCGTATCGGCAGAGACGACGAAATACCTGTCCGTGTCGATGGGCTTTCCGGGCCCGATGATCGCGTCCCAATAGCCGGGCGCCGCGTCATCTTCCGCGTATTTCCCAGCGGCGTGAGAGTTGCCGGAAAAGAAATGGGTGATCAGGATCGCGTTGTCCTTCGCCTCGTTCAGCGCGCCATAGGTTTCATAGCCCAGCGTCATCTCGGGGATCGTCTCGCCGCCGAGCGTCCGAAAATCCGTCAGGGTGAAGCTTTTCTTCTCTACGATCTCGTCCAGCGCGAAAGCGGGCGCGGCCAGCAGCAGCCCGCCCATCAGGGCGGCCAGGCAGTGTCGTGTCATGGGGTCTCCTCTCCCTCGTCCTTGCGGCGAGTAGAGCCGAAGCCCGAAATCCTGTCCACCGCTTCAGCGGATCAGGGCCGAGAACTCCTTGCCGAAGGTTTTCTCGATAAAGGCGAACTGCGGCTCAAGCCGTTCGCGGATCTTCGCGCGGGCCTCGGCCGGGACCGAAAGCTCGCCGTTGGCGGCGAAGACCTTGGCCCCGAGATCGCGATAGCCGAAGGGGTCAAGGCCGCAGAAGCCCTCGATCCGCCGCATGAAGCCCTCGGGGTCCCTGGCGATCTGGCCGAAGGGCAGGATCAGCAGCCGGTCCTGCGGCAGCCGCGAGGTCCAGCGCGGCACATAGGTCGCGTAATCGCCGCGGTCATACAGCACCGGGTCGTCGATCTCGGCCAGCCATGCCTCGACGCCCTTGGGGTGCTTCTTCTTGCGCGTGAGGTTCATCTTCAACTGGCTGATCGCGCGATCGACCGGGTGGCGGATGATGTAGATGAAGCGGCCCTTCGGCAGGAAATCGGCGACGAAATCGACCCCCTCCTCGGGCAGCGTCGAATATTCGGGGGTGATGTCGCAGGGGATCGTGCCCTCGGGCGCGGGGGCGAAGACCTGCTTGTACCAGCGGTTGGTGAACATCTCGCCCGTGGTGATCCGCTTGAGCCAGGCGTCGAGTTCGGGCGGCATCTCCTGCCCCTTGCCGGCATAGCGCTTTTCCTGGTTCTGGCGGGCGCGCCTGAAATGCCAGGGCAGCCATTGCCGGTGTTCCGGCACGAAGCGGTGGTTGAAGAACTGCGCTTCCTTGAAGGGCGGCAGCCAGACCTGCGGATGCTGGGCGATCATCTGCCCCAGCCAGGTGGTGCCGGCCTTCTGCGCCCCGATACCGACGATCTGCGGCTTTTTCGGGGCGCCCTCGGGGTCCCATTTCGGCAGAACAGTCACGGCGCAGCTTCACCACGTTCAGGGTCCGCCCGGCCCCGGCCTTCGGCGCGGTCGCGCCCGATCCGGCCACCGCGACAAAACCCCCGGCGCAGACGGTTTCACCCGTCTTTCGCCCATATCCCGCAGCCGGTCAAACCGATAGCCCGAGGGTCCGTCCCTATGGCCGGCCCCAGAGGTCGTAATCCGAGGCCTCGTCCACCGTGACCGTCAGGGTGTCGCCGGGTGAAAGCGCCTCGAAGCCCTCGTCGATGAACAGGTTGCCGTCGATTTCCGGCGCGTCGGCCATGGTGCGGCAGGTGGCTCCGCCCTCGTCCACGCTGTCCACGATGACCTGCTGGCGCGTGCCGACCCTGGCGGCCAGCTTCGCTGCGGAAATCGCCTGCGCCTTCTGCATGAAGCGGTCCCAGCGGTCCTGCTTGACCTCGGGGGCCACATGGTCGGGCAGGTCGTTGGCCCGCGCGCCACGCACGTTCTCATACTGGAAGCAGCCGACGCGATCCAGTTGCGCCTCGTCCAGCCAGTCGAGCAGATGCTGGAACTCGGCCTCGGTCTCTCCCGGATAGCCGACGATGAAGGTGGACCGCAGCGTGATCCCCGGAGCGGCGGCGCGCCAGGCAGCGATCTCGTCCAGCGTCTTGGCTGACGCGGCAGGCCGGGCCATGCGGCGCAGCACGTCCGGGTGTGCGTGCTGGAAGGGGATGTCCAGATAGGGCAGCACCCCCGCGCCCCTGGCCGCCGTCTCGGCCATCAGCGGGATCAGGTTGCGGACATGGGGATAGGGATAAACGTAATGCAGCCGCACCCATGCGCCCAGAGAACCCAGATCACGGGCAAGGTCGGTGATATGGGCGCGGTGGCCCCGCTCCTCGGCGTGACGCAGGTCCACACCGTAAGCCGAGGTGTCCTGCGAGATCACCAGCAGCTCGCGCACGCCGCTGGCGACCAGCTTTTCCGCCTCGCGCATCACGGCATGGGCCGGGCGGCTGACCAGTTTACCGCGCATGTCGGGAATGATGCAGAACTTGCAGGCGTGATTGCAGCCCTCGGAAATCTTCAGATAGGCATAGTGGCGGGGCGTCAGCCGCACCTCGGACGCCGGCAGCAGGTCGATGAACGGGTCCGGCGCGGGCGGCACGGCCAGATGGACCGCGTCCAGCACCTGCTCGTATTGATGCGGTCCCGTCACCGCCAGAACGCGGGGGTGGACGCCGGTGATGTATTCCGGTTCCGCCCCGAGGCAGCCGGTCACGATAACCCGGCCGTTTTCCGACAGCGCCTCGCCGATGGCTTCAAGGCTTTCCGCCTTGGCGCTGTCCAGAAAGCCGCAGGTGTTCACGATCACGGCATCCGCGCCCTGATAGGCAGGGCTGATCGCATACCCTTCGGCCCGCAGGCGGGTCAGGATGCGTTCGCTGTCCACCAGCGCCTTGGGGCAGCCGAGGCTGACCATGCCGATAGTGGGCTGCCCCGCGCGCCCCGCAGCCGCGCGGGCTGGCGCGTCGTCAAGGCGAAGGGCGGGGGCGAGGTCCGGGCGAAGGCTGGGAGGGTTCAGGCTCATGCGCCGCCATATAGCGACGGACAGGCCGAACGCAAAGCGCCACGACGCGGCGTTGTCGCGGATGGTGCCTGCGGGGCGGGCAGCCTGCGGGGCGTCTATGTGCGAGGCACAAGGTCGCGGCAGCGCCGGACGGCGGGCAGGATGCGGGGCTACGCGGCCCGCCCGCCGCTGGCGCGGTCGTGATCCACGAGCCTGGCCCCAGCAACATCCCGTGGATTTTCATTTCCGCCGCCGCTGGGCATGATGCTGCCATGCAGATCATCCCTCGCCATTTCCGCCGTGCCGCTGTCCTCGCGCTGTTCGCCCTGCCTGCCTGCGCCGCGCAACCGCCCGCCGCCACCGTCGCCACCGTCGCGACCGCGTCCCAGCCGCTGCAGGTCGCCGCCACGACGGAACCCGTCGTCATCCACAACAACCGGGGCGGCAATGTCCTGCAGATGATCGCCCGGCGAAACGAGCTTGAGGCCTCGGGCCGCCCGGTCCGCATCACCGGCCTCTGCAACTCGGCCTGCACGATGCTGATCACGCTGCCGAATGCCTGCCTTGCGCCGGATGCCTCGGTCGGCTTCCACGCGCCGCGCCTGCCGGGGACGCAGATCATCCCGCCCATCGTGGACCAGTTGATGGCGATGCACTACCGCAATGGCATCCTTGAACGCTGGGACAGCGAATGGCGCCATTCGCTGAAGATCCAGAGCATCAGCGCCCGCGAATATGTCCGGCTCGACCCCCAGACCCGGCTTTGCCGGTAAGGCTCAGGCCGGCGCCGAGACCAGCGGCTTGAAGTTGCGGACCTGCCGCTCGATCAGCCTTGCCACGGGCTTGCCGCGCATCACCGGCCTTGCCATGGGCGGCGGATCGTCGTGGCGCGGGGCGACCAGGTCGGGGAACAGCGCCCGCAGTTCCCGCAGCGCGGCATCGGTCATCGAGGCCACGGCCATCGGCCCCAGGTAAAGCGATTCGGCCTCGGCCCCTTCGGCAAAGACGATCTCGTGGCGGTCGAACATCAGGTGCCAGTAGCCGATGCCGTCCTGCGCCGGAACGCAGTCGATCCCCGGATGGCCGACAAGGTGGACAGCGGCGATCAGCACCTCGGTCGAGCCGGTCATGCGTTCCGCGATGGTCGAGCGGACCAGGATCCGGTGCTGCGGGGAAACGATGAGGTCGCGCAGCGGCATCCCCGGCCCCAAGGCACCGGCGGCGATGCGGATCGGGTTCAACCCGGGGTTTGCCACGAGGCTTGCCGCCGAAAGCCGCCTGCCGCCCAGCCAGCGCAGGGGCTGCAGGCCATGGTCGCGGGTGCGGATCAGGTCGCCCACCCGCAGCCGGTGGACCGGGCGCGGCCCCTCGGCCGTCTCGATCAGCGTGCCGGTGGCGAAGCAGGTGACGTCAACGCTGAAATCGTCGTCGCCGTCGATTTCACCCCAGGGAACCTGCCGGACGGCCTCGGTCGATCCGATATAAATGAACTGGATGGCCTTGCCCTGTTCTCCGCTCCAATCGACGGCGGCACCGTCAATGGGCAGCCAGAGCTGGGCCTTCGGCGCATCGGAAGTCCCCGTCAGAGACAGGACCAGCGCGTCAACATTGCCGCCGGTGACACCCTCCGGCCCGCTGAAGTCGGTGTACATCAAGCCTCGGCGGATAAGAGAGATGCTGTAGCGGACATCATTCAGGATGATGATGTCATCCACCGAAAGGAAACCCGGCGCCGCCTGAACCACCTCCAGCGGATCAAGGCTGGCCGAGATGTGGTGCGTCGGCTTGTAGGCATAGCCCTCGCCCGTCCGCCCTTCCGGGAAGATGGCGGCCGCGTCCAGCGTTTCCGGCCCCGTAAGGATGCTCGCGTCATAAAGCTTCGCCATGGCTGCCCCCTTGTTTTCACAAAGGATTAATGGCCAAGGGTTAAGGCTTGGTTAAGCGCGGCGGAAAGATCACTCGCGCAGGCGCCAGCCGGTCAGGAAGATCCAGCGGATCGCGGCCAGCAGCACGACGATCATCAGCGCGACCGCCACCAGCGAGACCCCCACCGGCACGTCGGCAAGGTCGAAGAACGACCAGCGGAAGCCCGAGACGAGGTAAAGGACCGGGTTCAGCTTGGCCACCTGTTCCCAGAAGGGCGGCAGCATGGATGCCGAGTAGAAGGCCCCGCCCAGGAAGACCAGCGGCGTGATGATCATCATCGGCACGATCTGCAACTGCTCGAAGTTCCTGGCCCAGAGGCCGAGGATGAAGCCCAGAAGCGCGAAGGCCGTCGAGGTCAGGACAAGGAAGGCGACCATCCAGACGGGATGGACGATATGGACGCCGACGAACCAGAAGCTGGTCAGCAGGATCACCAGCGCGATCAGGATGGCCTTGGAGGCGGCGGCGCCGACAAAGCCCAGCGTGACCTCGACCCAGCCGGTGGGGGCCACGAGATATTCGTAGATCGTGCCCGAGAACTTGGGAAAGAAGATGCCGAAGCTGGCGTTGGACACCGACTGCTGGAGCACTGTCAGCATCATCAGCCCCGGCACGATGAAGGCGCCGTAGGGCACGCCCTCGACCGACTGGATGCGCCCGCCGATGGCCGCGCCGAAGACCACGAAATACAAGACCGTGGACAGCACCGGGGATGCCAGCGACTGCCAGATGGTGCGGAAGAAGCGCGACATCTCGTGGCGGTAGATCGCGCGGACGGACCCCCAGTTCATCGCGGCTCTCCCGCGCCGGATTCCAGAAGCGACATGAACACCTCCTCCAGCGAGGACTGCTTGGTGGCGACGTCGCGGATGCCGAGGCCGCGCGCGTTCAGGTCGGCCAGCAGGCGGCCGATGCCGGTGCGCTCGGCCCGCGCATCATAGGCATAGCCGAGCCTGCGGCCGTCCTCGGAAAGGGTGATATCGTCCTCGGCCCAGCCTTGGGGCAGCGCGGACAACGGGGGGTCCAGTTCCACCGTCAGGTGCTTGCGCCCGAACTCGCCCATCAGTTCGGCCTTGGGGCGGACCAGCAGCAGGCGGCCCTTGTCGATGACGCCGATGCGGTCGGCCATCTCCTCGGCTTCCTCGAGGTAATGGGTGGTCAGGATGATCGTCACGCCCGAGGCCCGCAACTCGCTGACGACGGCCCACATCTCGCGGCGCAGATGCACGTCCACGCCGGCGGTCGGTTCGTCGAGGAACAGCACCTTGGGCCGGTGCGACAGCGCCTTGGCGATCAGCACCCGCCGCTTCATGCCGCCAGACAGCGCCCGCGTGGGCGCGTCGCGCTTGTCCCACAGGGCAAGGCTGCGCAGCACCTGCTCGACATAGGCCTCGTCAGGCCCCTCGCCGTAAAGGCCGCGGGTGAAGCGGACCGCGTTGGCGACGGTCTCGAAGGGTTCCAGCGCGATTTCCTGCGGCACAAGGCCGATCAGGCGGCGGGCGGCGCGCCAATCCGTGCGGATGTCATGGCCGCCCACCCGGACGGTGCCGCCGGTCGGGACCACCAGCCCGCAGATGATCGAGATCAGCGTGGTCTTGCCCGCTCCGTTCGGACCCAGCAGTGCGAGGATCTCGCCCTGCTCGATGGTCAGGCTGACATCGTCCAGCGCCTTCGTCCCGCCCGCATATTGCTTTGACAGGTGGTCGATCTCGATGATCGGGGGCATGGGCGTTCCTTCCAGCGGCTGGATCGAGAGCTATGCAGCCCCGCCCTGCTTGTCCAGCGCAAGCCCGGCATCCGCCATCAGCCGATCCGAGGCGGCCTCGACCTTTTCCTCCACCCGGGCCACCAGTTCTGCGGCGGGCAGGGTGACGGTCACGGGATCGAGGAACTCGATCACCGCACGTCCGGGCCTGATCCGCAGCCCGTCCCTGGGCCAGAACATACCGCAGTTGACAGCCACCGGGTGGACCGGCAGCCCGGTCGCCTGGTGGATAGTGCCGACGCCGTGCTTGTAGCTGCGCCGCTCGCCCGGCCGTGTGCGGGTGCCCTCGGGGTAGATGATGAGCTGGCCCAGGCCGTCCGCCGAGGCGCGTGAGGCCTGAATCCCGGCGATGATCTGGCGCATCGCCTCGGAGCCGCGGGTGCGGTCGATGGGGATGCAGCCCGCCAGCCGCGCGTAATGGCCCATGATCGGCACCCGCAGCACCTCGCGCTTCATGATGAAGGCGCATTGCGGGACCGCATGGGCGATGGCGAGGATGTCGAGGAAGCTCTGGTGCTTGGCCGCGATGATGCAGTCATGCACGGGGGGGGTGCCCCGCAGTTCGACCGAGACGCCGAGGATCGCGCGGGCCGCGGCCAGCAGGCGCCCGGTCCAGGCGATGGGCAGGACATGAGCGTTCTGCGGGTTGCGCCGGATCTTCGGCCACCACCACAGGCCCATGAAGATGGTGACAAGGGCGATCCAGACGTAGAACACGACCATTCTGAGCGGCCAGAGGAGCGGCAGGGGGCGGGGTTCGTAGCGCGGATCGGCGCCGGGCCGGCGCTCTGCCCTGTTCGCCACTTCCGGGGCCTCGCTCGCCAAGAACGGTCCACCGGACCGTTCTCCCGGCGCCCGGGAGTCCTGGATATTTTCAACCGAACGACTCTCGCCGAAAGTGCTGCCGGCAGGCGCGGGCAGCAGCGCCCAGCCGGGTTGCTCGATACGGCGCGGCGGCATCAGCGGACCTCGCGCAGCATCCGCAGCGCGGCGGCGCGGGTCGCGACGAAGCCCACCAGCGCACCCACCGGCGGGATCAGCAGCGGCCAGAGCCAGCCCCAGCCGGAAAAGCCGAGGCCAGTCAGGAAGCCCCCCGCCGCCTGCATGTCGGGCAGCGCGAAGATGGCGAGCATCCCCAGCGCTGTCCCCCCCGCCGCCCCCAACGCGGCGCGGCGGGTCAGGCGGCGGACGAAGGCCTGGGCGATGGTCAGGTCGCGGGCGCCGATCAGCCGCATGACCCGGATCACCTGCCCGTTCGCGGCAAGCGTCGCCTGTGCCGCCAGCGTGACGATGGCCGCACCCGCCGCCCCGATCAGGACCAGCGACAGCCAGCCAAGCACCCGCAGCCGCGAGGCCGCCGAGACCAGCGGCTGGCGCCAGCGGGTGTGGTCGTCCAGCACCGCGCCCGGCGCCTCGGCCTCAAGCCGCAGCCGCAGCCCCTCGGCGTCAAAGCCGCGTGCGGTCGTGACCTGCACCAGCCGGGGCACCGGCAGCGCATCGACGGGGACATCTGGACCGAACCAGGGTTCCAGCAGCGCCTCGACCTCGGCGGCGTCCAGCAGGTGGCTTTCGGCGATGCCGGGCGTCGTTTCCAGCACCTGCCGGACCGTGGCCGTCTGCGCCTCGATCTCGTCCGTCGGGGCCGAGACGCGGATCGTCACCGTCTGCGCCAGCCCCTCGGCCCAGCGGTCGGCCAGCCGCCCCGTGGCCAGCGACAGCGCCAGCGCGAATACCGCAAGGAAAGCCATCACCCCCGCGCCGAAGGCCGTCAGCTTCGCGGTCACGCCCGAAGGCGGCACGATCCGGTCCCCCAGCCCCGCCTCGCGCCCGGCCAGCGACCGCCAGAGCGTGCCGAAATCCAGCGCCTGCAGGTCGGCGCGAACCGGGCGCGCGCGGCGGAACCTTGCCCGCCAGTCGGAACGATTCGGCCCGCTCACAGCTCGGCCCCCGCCGCCTGGATGCGGCAGCCGCCGATCCGCAGCACGCGGGCCGACACCTGCTGCCTGGCGGCGCGCACGAGGTTCAGATCATGGGTGGCAATCAGCACGGTCTTGCCCGACTTGTTCAACTCGATCAGCAATTGCAGCAGCCTCAGCGACATGTCCCAGTCGAGGTTGCCCGTTGGCTCGTCCGCAAGGATCACGTCCGGCGAGAGGATCACCGCGCGGGCCAGCGCCGCCCGCTGCCGCTCGCCCCCCGACAGCGACGGCGGCAGGGCGCGGGCGGCCTGCGTCATCTGCACCCAGGCCAAGAGGTCACGGATCGCCGCCATGTCCACCGGCTCGCCCGCGATGGTCATCGGCAAGGCGATATTTTCCGCCACCGGCAGATGGTCGAGGAACTGCGTATCCTGGTGGACCAACCCGATCCGGCGGCGCAGCCTGGCAATGGCGTCGCGGCCCAGCGCCGCCGCATCCTCGCCGAACAGCGACAGCGTCCCCGAGGTCGGCAGCAGGTCGGCGATGCAGAGCCGCAGGAAGGTGGTCTTGCCGGAACCGGAGGGGCCGATCAGGAAATGGAACGAGCCGCGCGGCAGGCTGAGCGTGATGCCCTGAAACAGCGCCTCTCCCCGAGGGTAGGCGAAGCCAACATCCCGCATCTCGATCACGTCCGCCCTCCTTGGCCCGCGGCGCGCTTGGCGGCCGAACGCGGCGTTGATAGAACGTCCGCGCGCCGATGAAAACCAGCGGCGCAGGCGAAACGGGGGCCATGCGATGCGGCTGATCTGCCCGCGCTGCAACGCGCAATACGAAATCGACGCGGGCGCGGTCCCCCTGGCCGGGCGCGACGTGGAATGTTCCGCCTGCGATCACGTCTGGCGGGCGATGCCCGATGCCGAGGATTTCGACGCCGGGGCGCGGCCGCAACTCAGCCGCCGCCTGAGCGAATCGGTGATCGGCATCCTGCGCGAGGAAGCCGCGCGCGAGCTTGAGGTCCGTGCCTCCGAGCGCCGGACCCAGCGCGCGGCCGAACGCGCCGCGGCGATCGCGGCAGAACTTGGCGGGCCGGGGCCGGACCCTGCGCCGTCTTCCCTGGACGGCAGCACCGATGCGCAGGGGACGGGCCGGCAGGAACCGCGCGGCACCGTCATTGCCGCGTCCTCGGGCGGTGTGCCGGAAGCAAAGGCCGATCCGGCGGGCGATGTGCCCGACGCCCATGCGCAGGAGGTTGAGCCTGGCGCCGACGCGGGCAAGGGGACGACTGCCGTTCATCCGGTTTCCGACCTCGGGGCGTCTTCCGCAAGCGCGCCCCCGGCCGGCCGCGACCGGTCGGATGCCGCACCGGAAGGCGCTGCCGCCGATCACGGCGGGGTCGGACCGGGCAAGGGTCCCGATGCGGAAGACCTGCGCGCGCCCCTAGGCGAGGCGCCACGTCGGCTTCGCCCGGAGGCCACGGTCGAAAGCCTGCGCGAAGGTCGGGACCGGGTCGCCCCTTCCTCCGGCGCGGCACAGCCGGTCCCAGCGGCGCGGAAAGGGGGCGTTCCGCGCCGTCGGGGTTATGCGGCAGGCTTCAGCACCGCCGCGATCATCGCGCTGCTGGTGCTGGCACTCTACGCGCTTGCGCCGCGGGTGGCGGATCAGGGGGCACCCGGAGCGGCCCTTGATGGCTGGCGGAGCGAGGTCGATCGTGGCCGCGACTGGCTGGCCGAGCAAGGCGGAGCCGCCGCAGGCAGCCTGCGGGATCTTCTGCGGGGCGAGTAGAACCTCTGCAAACAGGGACTTCAGGATACATCCAAGCGGAGAAAGACGGGACGGCTGGACCGGACTTCAACGCAGGGCGTCCGGCCTGGCGGGAGAGGCGGCCTGACGGCACGGGAAGACCTCGGCCCCTGCGTTGTCGCACCAACGGCCGATGCCCGAGCAGCCTTCCGGCTGGCCACCAATCCCTCGCCCCCCACCCCTCGCTTCGCCTGGCATTCGGTCAGAACATGAGCCACTCATGTGCTCCGGACCCGGACGCCTGGTGACATCATTCCGGCGACAGCAGGTGCTGGAGCAATCTTCCGGCTGCGGCCCAAGGGTCGCCCTGATACTCCTGTGGCACTCAGTCGCAGCACGATCCAGACTTGTGTTCGGACCCGGACACCTGTGGCCTCGTCCCGTTATGGCGGATGCCGGGGGCCGCCTTGCGGCCCGTGGCTCAAGTATCGCTCCGCCCCCTCGATCGTCCGGTCAGAACCTGTCCAGCAGCCGCCCCAGATAGTCACGCTCCACCCGCGGCCGGTCGGCGTCGCCGCTGCGGCGGCGGATCTCGTCCTGCAGTTCCCGGGCGCGGTTGGCCTGCCGCTCGCCCTCGGCCAGAGGCTCGCCGGTGGTCACGTTGCTGCCCTGGCCGCGGGTCTGGCGGCCCAGCGGGTCAAGTGTCGCGCGATCACTGAACCCTTCGCCGCCATCTGCCCGCGACTGGCCCTGCTGGCCGGGCTGGTTGCCTTCGCCGTCCTGCGCCTGCCCCTGCTCGCCCTGTTGCGAACGGGCAAGATCGCTCAGCGCCCGCATGCCTTCGCGCATTGCCTCGATGGCATCGGCCTGCCCTTCCATCGCGCCGGCCGGGTCGCCCCCGCGCAGGGCGCGCTCGGCGTTTTCCATGGCCCGGCCCGCTTCGTCCAGCCGCTGGCGGGCGGCATCGCCCTCGGGCGTGCCCTGGCCGGGCAGAAGCCCCTGCTGGCGCCCGAGGTCCTCGCGCAGCCCGCGCTGGCGGTCGGCGAGCGAACCCTGCCCGTCCTGGCCTTCGCCGCCCTGGCCGCCGCCCTGCTGGCCTTGTTGGCCTTGGCCCTGCTGCTCGCCTTCGCCCGGCTGCTGGCCGAAGGGGTTCTGGCCGAAGGGATCGCGCTGCGCCTCGCGCATGGCCTCGTCGGCCAGCCGTTGCTGTTCGCGCAGCGTGTCGCCCAACTGCTCCATCGAGCGGCCGCCGGGGCTGCCCTCTCCGCCCCCCTGGCCTTCACGGACCTGCATGTTCTCCATCATGCGGTTGAACTGCTCCAGCAACTCCTGCGCCTCGGCCATGCGGCCCTCGTTCATCAGGCGCTGGATCTCGTCCATCATCTGCTGGATCTGGTCGCCTGTGACCGCCTGCCCCTGTTGTTCCGAGCGGTCGAAGCGCGCGGCCGGGTCCTCGCCCCGCTCGGCCAGCATCCGGGTGTAGTCATCGGTCGCGGCCTTCAGCTCGTCCATCAGCTTCTGGATCTCGTCGGGGCTGGCGCCGTTGCGGATCGCCTCGGACAGCCGTTCCTGCGCTTGCCGCATCCGGTCCAGCGCATCGCCAAGGCCGCCGTCCTCGATCTGCATCGCCGCGTCCCACAGCGCATCGGCGAGCTTGTCGCGGGCTTCGGGGGACAGCGGGCCTGCCTCCAGCGTCTGCACGGCGGCAACGATGGCGGCTGCGGCTTCCGGGGGGATGTTGCGGCCGGGCCGCCAGACCATCGCCCGCAGCAGCCGGGCGGACCGGGCGGCGTTCTCGCGCGACCACAGCAGGTCGCGGCGCATTTCCACCAGCCCGGCGGCGAGCGGATCGAAGAAGCGCCGCCCCGGCAGGATCATCGCGGTGGGGGCGGTCTCGGCGGACTGGCCGATGCCGTCCTGAACCTGCAGCCGGACCAGCACCGGCAGGTTCGCCCAGGGGTGGCGGGCGAGGTCGGCGGTGATCGTGCCCTCGACCTGCCGGCGCTGGCCTGCAGCGGGCAGCGGCAAATCCAGCACCAGCGCCTCGCGCGGCTCGGGGTCGGGAACCAAGCCGAAGCGGCGGTCCACGGCGGGCAGGTCCAGGTCCATCGTCGCCAGCCCCGAGGCGATGCCGTGGTCGTCCCCGGCCGCAAAGCCCTGCGCCATCCGGCCATCGGCCCGCCGTTCCGCCAGCGCCGCAAGCTGGACAGATGGCGCGTCGTCGGGGTCCACGGTGAGCGTGAAACTGCGCCCGGCCACGCTGACGATGCCGTTCTCCTGCGCGGTGAAGCGCGGCGCGTCGGGCGGGCTTTCGACGGCAGCGCCCACGTCCTGCTCGACGCCAAGCCCCTGCCCGTAAAGGCGGAAGCTCAGCACCGTCCCCTCGGGCACCGTCAGCGCGTCGCCCTTGAGCGCGTTGAGGTAGATCGTCGGGCGGCGGGTGTGGCGCGGAGGTTCCGCCCAGCCTTCCCATGCAGGGCCGGTCGCCACCGGCTCGTCAGGCCCGCGGGGGCTGGGCGCCCAGCTTGCCGCCAGCGCGCCGAGGCCCTGCCCGACCGGACCCGCGCCCCCGAACAGCAGCGCCATCGCCAGCGCGGTCAGCCCGACCAGCCGCAGCGCGAAGGGATCGCGCCTTGGCAGCCCCGCGTCGGGCGTGGCACGGCGGGCTTGGGCGGCGGCCTTGCGGGCGGCGTCCAGATGGGCGCGCCACAGCGCCTCGGCCCCCGGCCCGCCCAGCGCCATGCGGTCGCCCAGCACTGACAGCGGCCGCCCCGCGATCCGCATGTCCACCCGCGCCAGCGCCTCGGCCCGCACGGGCCGGCGGAAGCGCATCCACCCGGCCAGCAGCGCGGCAAGGAAGGCCAGCGCCCACAGGACCGATACCCAGCCCAGCGCGGCAGGCGGCAGCGCCGCCACCAGCCCCAGCGCCAGCGCGGCCACGGCCAGCATCGCCAGCGTCACCGGCACCCAGAAAGCGCGGGCCAGCCGTTCCCACCACATCCCCGCCCATGTCAGCGCCACGGCCCGCCGGGCGGCGGGGGGCAGCGCGTCGATATGGAGGGGGCGGCCCTTCACAGCCAGTCCGGGATGCGGTCGCGGGCCAGCATCTCCTCGATCGTGGGACGGGGGCGGATGATGGCGAAGCGGTCGCCCGAGACCAGCACCTCGGGCACCAGCGGCCGCGAATTGTATTCCGAGGCCATCACCGCGCCGTAGGCCCCGGCCGAGCGGAAGGCGACCAGATCCCCTTCGTCCAGCGGCGGCAGTTCCACGCCGCGGGCGAAGGTGTCGCCCGTCTCGCAGACCGGGCCGACCACGTCCACGGGCGCAAGGTCGGTGCCGGGCGCGTATTCCCGCACCGGCACGATGTCGTGATGCGCGTCATACATCGCGGGCCGGATCAGGTCGTTCATGGCGGCGTCCACGATCAGGAAGTCCCGCCCCTCGCCCCGCTTCAGCCAGATCACCGAGGAGAGCAGCACCCCCGCGTTGCCGGCGATGTTGCGGCCCGGCTCGATCTCGATCTCGCAGCCAAGGTCGCCCACGGTTTCCCGCACCACCTGCCCGTATTCCAGCGGCAAGGGCGGCGCGGCATTGTCGCGGCGATAGGGGATGCCCAAGCCCCCGCCGAGGTCCAGCCGCGTGATCTGGTGCCCGTCCGCCCGCAGCGCGCGGCAGAGTTCCGCCATCTTGGCATAGGCCTGCCGGTAGGGGTCGAGGTCGGTCAACTGGCTGCCGATATGCATGTCGATGCCGACGACCTGCAGCCCCGGCAGCGAGGCCGCCAGCGCATAAACCTCGCGCGCCCGCGAAATGGGGATGCCGAACTTGTTTTCCGACTTGCCGGTGGCGATCTTGGCGTGGGTCTTCGCATCCACGTCCGGGTTCACCCGCACCGCGATCGGCACCGTCGCGCCCAGCGATTGCGCGACCTCTGACAGAGCCTCAAGCTCCGGCTCGCTTTCCACGTTGAACTGGCGGATGCCGCCGCGGATGGCCTGCGCCATCTCCTCGCGCGTCTTGCCGACGCCGGAAAAGACGATCCGCTCGCCCGGCACGCCGGCGGCGCGGGCGCGGGCGTATTCACCGCCCGACACGACATCCATCCCGGCCCCGAGGTCGCTCAGCAGCTTCAGCACCGCGATATTCGAGTTCGCCTTGACCGCGAAGCAGACCAGATGCTCGGTCCAGTCCAGCGCCTGCCGGAACAGGTTGAAATGCCGCGTCAGGGTGGCGGTGGAATAGACATAGACCGGGGTGCCGACTGCGCGCGCGATCTCGGCCAGCGACACGTCCTCGGCGTGCAGCGCGCCGTCCTTGGTGTTGAAGTGGTCCATGCCGTTCCATGTCGTGATCCCCGAGGTCACGATATTGCGCCAGCATGGACGCCTTTGCAAAGGCCGCGCGATGGTGCGGGCCGCCGGCCGGTTCAGCCGCACGCAATCGTGCGCGGCCATGGGCTGCGGTCAGGTCGGTTCCAGCCCGATCAGGTCGGCGCCCGACAGCGACACCGGAGCATGGCGCTGGTTCGGGTTGTAGGTGTAGGTGCCCTGCTGGATCATCACCTCGCCGTCGTCCCCGCCGGACCCGCCCGAGCCGGCGCAAGCCGAAAGGGCCGCCATCGCCAGGGCGATCATCGTCAGTCGTGCGATCATGTCTTGCCTCGTCTGCTCGTTGCGCGGGTCTTGCGCCCGCTTGGGGAAAGCCGCGCCGCCGTTCCGGCGTGTCGCGGATGGCAGGCCGGGCAAGGGCGACCCCCTGCCCGGCCGGATGGTCAGGGCGTGAAGATGACGCCCATGGTGGCATCGCCCGAAATGCTCACGCCCGGGGCGGGACCGGCGCGCGGCGCCTCGGGCGGGCCGTCCACGCCGCAGCCCGACAGGACCAGCGCGGCGGCGAATGCGAGTCCCTTCACCATTCCTCCATCACCTTGCGCCAGCGCGCAACCTGGGCGCGCACCTGATCGGGCGCGGTTCCCCCGTAGGATTGCCGCGAGGCAACCGAGTTGTGAACGCCCAAAACACCGAACACAGCAGATGTGATCGCCGGGTTGACGGCCTGCATCTCCTCCAGCGTCAGTTCGGGCAGATCGACGCCCCGCGCCTCGGCCGTTGCGACCAGAGCGCCGGTCGCGTGGTGGGCGTCGCGGAAGGGCAAGCCGGCTTCCCGCACCAGCCAGTCGGCGAGGTCGGTGGCGGTGGAAAAGCCGCTTGAGGCCGCCGTCTCCAGCCGGTCGCGGTTCACGGTCAGGTCGGACATCATGCCGGTCATCGCGGCCAGGGCCAGCATCAGCGTGTCGGCGGCGTCGAAGACCTGTTCCTTGTCCTCCTGCATGTCCTTGGAATAGGCGAGCGGCAGCCCCTTCATCACCGTGAACAGCGCGACCGCCGCCCCCAGGATGCGGCCGATCTTGGCGCGGATCAGTTCGGCGGCATCGGGGTTGCGCTTCTGCGGCATGATGCTGGAGCCGGTGGACCAGCGGTCGGACATGGCGACAAAGCGGAACTGGGCCGAGGACCAGATCACCAGCTCCTCGGCCAGCCGGCTGAGGTGGGTGGCGCAGATCGCGGCGGCGCTCAGGAACTCCAAGGCGAAATCGCGGTCGCTGACGGCGTCGAGGCTGTTCGCCGTGGGCCGGTCGAAGCCCAGCGCCTCGGCCGTCGCGTGCCGGTCGATGGGGAACCCCGTGCCCGCCAGCGCGGCGGACCCCAGCGGCGATTCGTTCATCCGGGCGCGGGCGTCGGCAAAGCGCCCGATGTCGCGGCCCAGCATTTCCACATAGGCCATCATGTGATGCCCCCATGTCACCGGCTGCGCCACCTGCAGATGGGTGAAGCCCGGCATCACCCAATCCGCCCCGGCCTCCGCCTGGTCCACCAGCACCCGGATGAGCGCCCGCAGGCCCTCCACCGCCGCGTCGCATTGGTCGCGCACCCACAGGCGGAAGTCCGTCGCCACCTGGTCGTTGCGCGACCGCGCCGTGTGCAGGCGACCCGCGGGTTCGCCGATCAGTTCCTTCAGCCGGGCCTCGACGTTCATGTGGATGTCTTCCAGTGCCGTCTGGAACCGGAACTGCCCGCCCTCGATCTCTGACAAGACGGTGAGCAGCCCTTCCCGGATGGCGTCGGCATCGCTAGGGCTGATGATGCCTTGTGCGGCAAGCATCGCCGCATGGGCCCGGCTGCCCCGGATATCCTGGGCGTAGAGCCGCCGGTCGAAACCGATCGAGGCGTTGATCGCCTCCATGATCGCGTCGGGACCTGCGGCAAAGCGCCCGCCCCACATGGTGTTGGCCGTGGGTGTCTCGGGCGTGTCGGTCATGGTCGGTCCTGGAGGTGATATGCTGCGTGTCCTCGCCCTTTATACGTCCCTTGCCCTTGCTGCAAACGCAGGGGTGGCGGGGCCGGTGGACTGGCAGGCCGCGCGCGACGCGGGCCTTCCCAAGCTGGTCGAATCCGAGGTCGCGCCCGTGCCGGATGTCGAGTTCACCGATCTCGACGGCGGCAGCCACCGGCTTGCCGACTGGCAGGGCAAGGTCGTGCTGCTGAACTTCTGGGCCACATGGTGCGCGCCCTGCCGCGAGGAGATGCCCGCGCTGGACGCGCTGCAGAAGGCCAGAGGCGGCGAGGATTTCGAGGTCCTCACCGTCGCCTCGGGCCGCAACACCGCCGCCGCGATCCACCGTTTCTTCGAGGAATCGGGCGTGACGGACCTGCCGACGCTGACCGATCCCCAGATGCGGCTCGCCCGCGCCTTCGGGGTGATGGCGATGCCGGTCACGGTGCTGATCGACGCCGAGGGCCGCGAGGTCGCAAGGATGAGCGGGGACGCCGACTGGTCCTCGCCCGCCGCGCTGGCGCTGGTGGACCAGATGCTGGCAGAGTAACCTGTTAATCTTCTTGCCAGATCCTGTCTGGCATTTACGATTTGTTTGCTCATCCTTGTCACAGTCGCTTCGAGGACAAGGGGACAGCGATGCGATTCGAGACTGACGACCGGAAGCCCGCAGGCCATGCCTCTCCGCTGGATTTCGCGGTCGATCACCAGTCGCGGCTGACCATGGCGACGGTGCGCCGCGCCGTCGAACGCGGCGATGCGGTGCTGGCCTTCCAGCCCATCGTGCAGGCCAGCCGCACCGACCAGCCCGCCTTCCACGAGGGGCTGATCCGCATCATCGACGAAACCGGCCGGATCGTGCCCCTGCGCGACTTCATGCCGCTGGCGGAACTGGGCGAACTCGGGCGGCAGATAGACTGCCTTTCGTTGGCACTGGGCCTGCGCTCATTGTCCGAGGAACCGGGGCTGCGGCTGTCCATCAACATGTCGGCGCGGTCCATCGGCTACCCCGACTGGCTGCGGGTTCTGCGCCAAGGGATCGCGCAGAATTCAACGGTGGCCGAGCGGCTGATCCTGGAAATCACCGAAAGCTCGGCCATGGGCCTGCCCGATCAGGTCCGCCAGTTCATGCGCGAACTGCAGCAGGCCGGGGTCTGCTTCGCGCTGGACGACTTCGGCGCGGGCTATACTTCGTTCCGCTACCTGCGGGATTTCTCCTTCGACCTCATCAAGATCGACGGCCAGTTCATCCGCGAGATCGCCGAGCATCCCGACAACCAGGTGCTGACCCGCGCACTGATGTCGATCGCCGCGCATTTCGACATGTTCACCGTGGCCGAGCAGGTGGAAACTGCCGATGACGCCGCCTTCCTGATCGGGCTGGGAATCGACTGCCTGCAGGGCTTCTATTTCGGCGCGCCGACGATCTCTCCGCCCTGGCGCGCGCCGAATGCGGCGGCACAGCGCTGAGGCTTCCGGCAAAAGTTCGACCAAGGCCTTGCGTAACATTCTTTCCTCTCATAACCCTTGGACGCAAGAGGATTACTTGCCAAGTGTTGGAGGGGATGATGGCGAAGGTCGCTTTGGTTACAGGGGGTTCGCGCGGGATCGGCGCGGCGATCTCGAAGGCGCTCAAGGAGGCGGGCTACGAGGTTGCGGCCAATTATGCCGGCAACGACGAGGCTGCAAAGGCCTTTACCGACGAAACCGGCATCAGGACGTTCAAGTGGTCGGTCGCCGACTATGACGCCTGCGCCGAGGGCATCCGGCAGGTCGAATCCGAGATCGGCCCGGTGGACGTTCTGGTGAACAATGCCGGCATCACTCGCGACTCGATGTTCCACAAGATGACCCCCCAGCAGTGGAAAGAGGTCATCGACACCAACCTGACCGGCGTGTTCAACATGACCCACGGGGTCTGGAACGGGATGCGCGACCGCAAGTTCGGCCGCATCGTCAACATCAGCTCGGTGAACGGCCAGAAGGGCCAGGCCGGACAGGCGAACTATTCAGCCGCGAAGGCGGGCGACATCGGCTTCACCCGAGCCTTAGCGCAGGAAGGCGCCCGTGCCGGCATCACCGTCAACGTCGTGGCGCCTGGCTATATCGGGACCGAGATGGTGCGGGCCATCGATGAAAAGGTGCTGAACGAGCGCATCATCCCCCAGATCCCCGTCGGCCGCCTGGGCGAGCCCGAGGAAATCGCCCGCTGCGTTGTCTTCCTTGCATCTGACGATGCTGGCTTCATCTCGGGCTCGACGATCAGCGCCAACGGGGCGCAGTTCTTCGCCTGATCCCTGCCCGCAGGAAGAGCAGACAATTCCGCCAGCCGACCAAGCGGCTGGCGGCCTGAATACTGCGACCGGTGCCCCGGCAGGCTGGCATCGCCCGGACCCAGACCGAGCAGCAAGGAGGCCCTCGACTGCCCCCTCGCCCGCAGGAAGGGCAGGCGGTTCCACGGGCCGACCAGATGGTTGCCCAGTCGAATGCTCCGCCCCTGCCACCATGTCCCGCTGGACGGGTGTCGCCCGGACCCTGACTCCGCAGCAGGGCTCCCGCTGCCGCACCAGCCTCTCGCCATGCAGGATGGACTGTCGCCTGTCTGGCGCGGGCAACCCGTAGCGACGATCCTCGTTCCCCATGGTCTGGAATATCTGACCTCCGCAACCGATCCCTTCCCGGCAGTGCCGGGCGGAAACGGCGCGCCTCTTGTCCTGCCCGACCGTAGTGCAAGCAGCTTTGTCATCCTGCAACCGAAACTGTCAGTCGCGCCGGGCGTCCGTTGTCTCCCTGCATCTGCCCCCAAAGGACATCAGCAGGATGCGTCAGTCGTCCATCAAGGCTGCGGCAGGTCCGGGCGGGATGACGCGGCGGCCCTGCCGGGTCTTTCCGGACCTGCCCGGCTTGCTCCTCCGACGGAAATCGTAAACATTGCCGTGTATCGAAACGAAGCGGTCTTCGCGGCCCGCGGTTGCCGGCCGCTGGATCCTGTGGCCACGGCCAGTTGACCGTGCCGTGCATGGCCGCTTTCCGGGCCTGCAACCTCGCAATTGCGCAGGTTTTCAACTATCTGCTGTGGCAGAGCCGAAGTGCCAAACGAAAGAAGGAAGAAGACGAGATGTCCGATGACACCCAGCGCGGCAAGTTTCCCTCGACCATGTCCACAGGCGCGCCCGCCGTCAGCGACCGCCACAGCCTGACGGTCGGCGCGGACGGCCCCCTGGTCCTGCATGACGTGCATTTCCTGGAACAGATGGCGCATTTCAACCGCGAGAAGACCATCGAGCGCCTGCCCCACGCCAAGGGCTCGGGCGCCTTCGGCACCTTCGAGACGACCGAGGACGTATCGAAATACACCAAGGCCGCGCTGTTCCAGAAGGGCGCGCAGACCGAGATGCTGGCCCGTTTTTCCACCGTTGCCGGCGAGCAGGGCAGCCCCGACACCTGGCGCGACGTGCGGGGCTTCAGCCTCAAGTTCTACACCTCCGAGGGGAACTATGACCTCGTGGGCAACAACACGCCCGTCTTCTTCGTCCGCGACCCGATGAAGTTCCCGCATTTCATCCGCAGCCAGCGCCGGCTGGCGGCCAGCGGGCTGCGCGACAACCACATGCAGTGGGACTTCTGGACGCTGAACCCGGAAAGCGCGCATCAGGTGACCTACCTGATGGGTCCTCGGGGCCTGCCGCGCAGCTGGCGCAACATGAACGGCTACGGCTCGCACACCTACATGTGGGTGAACGAGGCAGGCGACCGCTTCTGGGTGAAATACCACTTCCACACCCGCCAGGGGATGAAGTTCTTCACCGACGAGGAAGCCTCGCAGATGTCGGGCCATGACGCCGACTTCCACCGCCGCGACCTGTTCGACGCGATTCAGGACGGCGAGTTCCCGCAGTGGGATCTGTCGGTGCAGATCATGCCCTACGAGGAAGCCAGGACCTACCGCATCAACCCCTTCGACCTGACCAAGGTCTGGCCGCACGGGGATTACCCGCTGGTCCCGGTCGGCGTCATGACGCTGAACCGGAACCCGGAAAACTTCCATGCCCAGATCGAGCAGGCGGCATTTTCGCCGGGCAACACCGTGCCGGGCATCGGGCTTTCGCCCGACAAGATGCTGCAGGGCCGCGCCTTCGCCTATAACGACGCGCAGCGGAACCGGATCGGCGCGAACTTCCACCAGCTTCCGGTGAACCAGCCGAAGGTGCCGGTGAACACCTACCAGTTCGACGGGCCGATGCCCTATCTGCATTCGGGTTCGGCGGCGACCTATGCGCCCAACAGCGAAGGCCGCCCGTGGTCGGACGAGACCGGCGCGGTGGACAACGGCTGGCAGGCCGACGGCGACATGGTCCGCAGCGCCTATACCCTGCGCCCCGACGACGACGACTTTACCCAGCCAGGCATCATGGTGCGCGAGGTCTTCAACGACGCCGAGCGCGAGGCGCTGGTGAACACCGTCGCCGGCAGCTTGGCGGGCGGCGTCCGCGAGCCGGTGCTGAGCCGCGCCTTCGACTACTGGAAATCCGTCGACGCCGAGATCGGCCGCCGGATCGAGGAAAAGGCCCGCTCGGGCGCCGCGCCCCAGCCCGCCGAGGGCATGGGCGAGGCCTGAGCTTCCCGGCACCCGGACAACACAAGGGGCGCGGAGAAGACTCCGCGCCCCTTTCGTCTGCGGCCCGATCGGGCGCTCCTTGCCGTCACTCCCCGCATATCCGGCACCGGCTTGACGGGACCATCTGCGGCATCCGCCAGAATGGGTAGCCGTGCCAGAAGCAATGCCAGGGCGCCGCAAGGATGATCGGCAGCAGCAAGACCGGAACCCGCAACGGACAGGCCGACCGCCGCGAACCCTCCGCTTGTCCTGCGGGCACAGATCCCGCGACAGGTTGCATCGGCTGCCTGGATCCTGCCTGCAGATGCGATGCGCCCCATCCCGCTGCAGGCGCGGACAAAGGCGCGGATCGCGGCCTGACGCGCCCCTGAAAGATGCCAGATGACGCCGGTGCGACATATGTAGCCGCCCGGAAGCAGCCTTTTGCGTATTCGCAGCCCCTCGGGCCAAGGGGGGTGCCCAGTCAGGCACGATGGCAACCCCCGATTCCTTGCCCACCGAAGCGGCGATGGCATCCAGCGCGTCGAGTTCAGGCCATTCCCGAACCGTCAGGTCGGGACCGCGCAGATACCTGTCCACAAGCTGCCCGCCCCACTGGTTGCGGTCGCAGCGGATGAAGCGCGACTGTGCGATCGCCAGATGCGGGTCCTCCCCGGCGGCGTCCTGCGGGGTGATGAAGGCCAGCAGCTCGTTCCGCACCGTCAGCCAGCCGACCGTCTTGGGCAGGGCGAATTGCGGGCGCACGATGATCGCGGCGTCCAGCTCGCCCTCCAGCACGCGATGATAAAGGTCGGCCGAGGAGGCCGGCTGCACGAAATACCCAAGGGCGGGATAGCCCGCGCCGGGGTCCATGAGGATCGAGGGCAGCAATCCCGTCAGCGCAGTCGCGGTCCCCCCAGCCGCAATTGCCCGGTGGGCACGTCCTGCGCGGCAAGCGCGCGCAGGTCGCGCGTCCCTTCCACCAGCACGCGGGCGTGACCCAGGATCGCCAGCCCCTTGGCCGTGGGCTGGATGGTCCGGCCCGAGCGCATGACAAGGGGATGGCCGAGGTCCTGCTCCAACGCCAGCAGGCGCCGGGCTGGGGCGGCGGGGATGCGGTTCAGGCGCGGTGCCGCCTCGGCGATCGAACCGCAGTCGGCAACGGTAATGAAGGTTTCAGGAAACCTTGTACCCATGAGTTTTCCTGTCATCTGAAGGCAGGAAAGCAGGTTTCCCTTGTCTCTGCCCGGCCGCTATATGTCCTCTCCGACACAGGCTTCCGGAGACCGCAGATGACCATCCAGGACAAGTTCCTCAGACTCGCGACCGACAACGCCCCCGGCCAGGAGGTGCGCCAGTCCCGCGGGGCGGACTTCCTGCGGGGCGAGCCGCTGGACGGCCCCGTTGTCGATTTCTCGCATGGCGATGTCGATGCCCACGCCCCCACCCCCGGCGCCTTTCAGGCCTTTGCGGCAGGCGTCGAGGAAGGCGGGGCGCAGGCCTATACCGAATATCGCGGCCGGTCGGACATCCGCGAGACGCTGGCCGCCAGGCTGGCGGATTTCACCGGCGCCCCGGTCGATGCGGCGGACGGGCTGATCATCACCCCCGGCACCCAAGGGGCGCTGTTCCTGGCGGTGGCCTCGACCGTGGCGCGGGGCGACAAGGTCGCCATCGTGCAGCCCGACTATTTCGCCAACCGCAAGCTGGTCGAGTTCTTCGAGGGCGAGATGGTGCCCGTCCGGATCGCCTGTTCGGGCGCGGCCGAACACGAGGCCGGGCTGAACCTCGACGAACTGGAAGCGGCCTTCAGGGACGGGGCAAAGCTGTTCCTGTTCTCGAACCCGAACAACCCGGCGGGCGTCGTCTATTCGGCCGAGGAAATCGACTGCATCGCCGCTCTTGCCGCCCGCTACGGCGCGACCGTGATCGTGGACCAGCTTTATTCGCGGCTGCTTTACCAAGGCGCAAGTTATACCCATCTGCGGGCGAACCGGGCGGCGGAAAACGTCGTGACCATCATGGGGCCGTCCAAGACGGAATCGCTCAGCGGCTACCGGCTGGGCGTGGCCTTCGGCCCGGCCGAGATCATCGCGCGGATGGAAAAGCTGCAGGCGATCGTCTCGTTGCGGGCGGCGGGCTACGCCCAGGCCGTGCTGCGGACCTGGTTCAACGAGCCCGAGGGCTGGATGGCCGACCGCATCCGCCGGCATCAGGCGATCCGCGACGACCTGGTGGCGCTGTTCCGGGACATCCCCGGCTGTTCGGTGCGGGTGCCGCAGGCGGGCAGCTACCTGTTCCCCGGCCTGCCCGCGCTGTCCATCCGGCCTGCCGAGTTCGTCAAGGCGCTGCGGCTGCATGGCAATGTGATCGTCACGCCCGGCACCGAGTTCAGCCCCCAAACGCCCGGCTCGGTCCGGCTGAACTTCTCGCAGGACCACGCGGCGGCCGTCTCCGCGGTCAAACGCATCGCCGCGCTCGTGGACCGGTATCGCGCGTGATCGCCGCGCCCGCCCACGGCGCCCCGGTCCCGCAGGGCGACTATGTCCCCGCCCGGCGCAGCGGCAAGCTGATCGTGACTGCGGGGATGACCCCGCGCATCGACGGCAGGCTGGCCTATCCGGGGCCGGTCCGCAGCGACGCGGCTGTCGAGCAGAATCACGAAGCCGTGGTCCTGGCCTGCAGCAACGCCCTGCGCGCGGCGCGAAGCCTGCTGCAGCCGGGCGAGGAACTGGATGCCATCCTGTCGATGACGGTCTATATCGCCGCGGAACCCGGCTTCACCGCCCATTCCCGGCTGGCCGACGCGGCCTCGGCCTTCCTGCGGCAAGAGCTTGGCGACGCGGGCATCTGCAGCCGCGCGGCGGTGGGCGTCGCCTCGCTGCCAGGCGGCGCCCCGGTCGAGATCCAGTTGATGGCGGCCGTCAGGTAGGCGGCCGGACCGGCTGGCCGTGAATCACGACCACCTGACCAGGAAGCGCATCGTGCGGGTTCTTTCCGGCCAGTCGCCCGCCCTTCCGGGCGTGCGCGGCCTGACCCTCGACAACCGGAAAGCACACTGACACCCAGGCCATGAAATCGCGGACCGCGGCGGTTTCCCTTCGGTGCAGGTTCCGGCTCATCCCGAGGACAAGCGGGGCCGGGACGCCCCCGCCCAGCAGCGCGGCCAGTCGCCCCTCGGCCACCGGCCGTTCCGCATAGCTGGGGCAGATCACCGTCACGCCCGCCCCCGCGGCGGCGAGTTCGACCGCCGACAGCGCGTTGTCCACGCGGATGGGCGGCAGCCGGGGGCGGCGCTCGCGGCGCATGCCCTGACACCACAGGTCCCACAGCGAATGCCGCCCTTGCACCTCGATCTGCGGCAGCTCATCCACGTCCGCCCTGCCCGCCTGCTGCGGCCCGCCGACCGGCACCAGCGAATTCCGCACAGAACCACTGTCCCGGACGGCAGACAGGCCGGGTCCATGATGCCGAAGCTCAGGTCGGCAAGCTCGCTGTTCGGATCGGTCCAGATCGAACTGTTCAACTGCAGGGCAATCCCGCGATGCTGCGCAAGGAAGCCGGGCAGGCGTGGGCCGAGCCACAGGTTCAGGAACGAGATCGGCCCGGAAACCGTCAACGCCTGGTGCAGACTGCGTCCGGTCAGGCCGCGCGTCGCCGCCTCGGCGATGTCCAGCGCCTGCATGATCCCCGGCAGGAACGCCTTTCCGGCGGAACTCAGTTCCAGCCTGCGCACCCGCTGGCTGATGGCGGCCTGAGTGCAGTTCAGCTCGTCCGCGGCGCGGGTGAAGCTGAGATGCCGGGCCGCCGCCGCGAAGGCCTGAAGCTGGACCAGATGGGGCAGTTCGCGTTTGGGCCTCTCTGCTGCAATTGGGCAGCCATAACGGAAACGGGGTCTGCGGGCAGTATCCGTTGCTTGAGACGCGCCTGCCCCCGCCGCCATCGGCCCGCAACGGGAAGAAGCGCCCGATGCCGTTTGCACTGCTCGGATATGGCCTGTCCTCGACGCACAGACCCTTTCGCGCCCTGCCGCCGACGCCGGAGCTGAAACCGTCCTATGACGTGGTCATCATCGGCGGCGGCGGGCACAGGCTGGCCGCGGCCTGTTACCTGTCGAACCATCACGGCATCCGGTCGGTCGCGGTGCTGGAAAAGGTTTATCTCGCCGGCGGCAACACGGCACGGAACACCACGACGATCCGGTCGAACCACCTGACGCAGCCCTTGATCCGCTTCTGCAAGGAGGCCCTCGCGCTTCACGAGACCATGTCCTTGGACCTCGGCTTCAACGTCATGTTCTCGCAGCGCGGACAACTGACGCTGGCCCATTCCAAGGCGACGATGCGCAGCTTTCACCTGCCGGCCGAGATGGCCAGGCACGCCGGAATCCGCATCGAGGTCGTCGATCCGCAGACGGTGCGCGAGCTTCATGGTGGCCAGCGCGCTGCTGGGGTCCGGCCGCTGGGTCATGTCGCGGTCGTTCAAGTATCACCGCCCGCGCGGCCCCCTGACCATGGCCGGGCAGGACGCCGACACGCTGGTCCAGATCGGGTCCGAGCCGAACGCGCCGGCCGACCGCGACCTGAACAGCGCGCTGGACCGCTCCGGCGGCTTCATGCCGGTGGGCTTCTACTACCGCAGCTTCTTCGGCCCTCGGAAGGCCGACTGGCTGTGCTACTGGGGACCGCTGATCCGCAAGTCGGCGGGCCTGGGCCGCATCGCCACCGCCCTGCCCCCGGCGGATTGCCGCAAGCAGAACCTTCATTGCGACGTCCTCGTGGTGGGCGCCGGTCCGGCCGCCATGGCGGCGGCGCGAACAGCCGCGCAGGCAGGGGTCGAGGTCGTTCTGGTCGATTCCGAGCCGGAAACCGGCGGCGCCCTGACCCAGGGCCGCCATGCGGGCGACCTGCTGCAGCGGCAGCGCGAGGCCCTGCGCGTCCTGCTGGGGGCGACCTGCAACGGCTGGTTCACGGACAACTTCATCCCCGTGCTGCAGGGCGACCTGCTTTCCCGCATCGGCCCGCGCAGGTGGTCATCGCGGCGGGCACGCAGGACCAACCCCTGGTCTTTCGCAACAACGACCTGCCCAACATCGTGACAGCCTTGGCCGTCCAGCGGCTGCTGCGGCATGACGGGGTCCCCCCCGGCAGCCGCGCGGTGATCTTCGCCGGAATACCGCACGGGGCGGCGGCCGCGCTGGATCTGGACGATGCCGGGGTTCCCGTCGCGGTCGTGGTGATCCCGCAAGCGGCCCGGCTGCCCGAGGCAATGGTTTCCGAACTGCGCGCCGAGGGCCTGCGCATCGTGGAGGGCGCGACGATCGCCGTGGCGCATGGAACCCGCGGCAACCGCCGGGTGAAGTCGCTGCGCGTTGAATCCCCTGCCGGGCCTGAGCTGCTGGACTGCGACTTTGCCTTGATCGACGCGGACACCACCCCCGGCTACCAGCTTCGGCTGCATGCCGGGGCGAAGCTGGGCTTTGATGAGGAAAGCCAGAGCTTTCCGCTGACGGGCCTTCCGGCGTCGATGCACCTCGCTGGCCGCAGCGTGGCGCAGATCGGGGTCACGACCTCGCGCCTGTCCTTCGGGCCGGAAAAGCTGGGCTGCCGGCCGGTCCGCGGCACAGCCATGACCGGCTGACGCCGATGGACGGCTGGCACCACGCGGCAGGCGCGAAGATGATCCCGGCAGCCCTGTGGTGGCGGCCGCTTTGTTGCGGCGACTCTGCCGGGGTGGTCGCCGACGGGGTCCGCCTCGTACGCGAAGGCGGGGGGATGCTAGACGTCTCGACGCTGGGCAAGCTGGCGGTGCGCGGCCCCGACGCGGGCGCGTTCCTCGATCGCATCTACACCATGGCGCATGAAAACCAGCCGGTCGGGCGGGCCGCCCTGCTGAACGAGGCGTGACGGAGGACGGCGCAGAGGGTGCAGGCGGCCGCCGCCCGGGATAAAGGTGGCAGGTTGCTTCAAAAGCATCCTCGCAGGATCAGGCCCATGACGTCGCTCAAGCGCAACCTTCCGCCCCTGACCAGCATCGTCGCCTTTGAAGCCGCAGCCCGGCTGGGCAGCTTTTCCGAGGCCGCGCGCGAGCTGAACGTCACCCGCGAGGCCGTCAGCCGCCAGATCAGGGCGCTGGAAACCCATCTCGGCCTGTCGCTGTTCCAGCGCAACGCCAATGCGACCACCCTGCGCGACTGGAGCCGCCCGTATCACGAGGCGGTCTCGGCCAGCCTCGAAAGCCTTGCGCGGGCCTCGCAGATGATCGGCGGAACGCAGGAGGAAGGTGCCGGGAACGAGGGCGGCTCGCCCACCCCGGACGATGAGGCCGGAACGGAACGGGCGCGCATTCTGGTCGTGGACGACATGCCCGCGAACATCCAGCGGCTGCACGACATCCTGCGCGGCCGCTATGACGTGATCGCCCATACCAGCGCCAGCGATGCGCTTGACTGGCTGGCGGCGGGCGGGCGGGCCGATCTGGCGAAGCTGGACGTCCACATGCCCGAGATGGCGGGATACGCGCTCTGCCGGCGGATCAAGGTGGACCCGCAGCATTCGCGGATTCCGGTGATCTTCCTGACCAGCCTCGACGCGCCGCAGGACGAGACCGAAGGCTTCGCCGCCGGCGCCTGCGACTACATCGCGCGGGGCACCGCCCCGGCGGTGCTGCTCGTCGAACACCTCCTCGGGGGCGAAGGGGACATGCTCGAACATCATGCGCCCGGCTTCCAGCTTGGACAGGTCCAGCACCGTGTCGATGCTGCCCAGCAGTTGCCGGGCGGCGCTGCGCATGTCCGGCACATGGCGCTGCACCGCCGAGGGAAGCCGTTCGGCCAGCAGCAGTTCCGGCAGGCCGGTGATCGCGTTCAGAGGCGTGCGCAATTCATGGCTCATGTTCGCGAGGAACGCCGATTTCGCGCGGGACGCCGCCAGCGCGTCGTTGCGGGCCAGCACCAGTTCGGCGGTGCGCTGCTCCACCTCTCCGCGCAGGTTGTCGCGGTAACGCTCCATTCTTGTCACGGTCAGGGTGAAGTCGCGGGCGAGGCTGGCGATCTCGTCGTCGCGTCCCTCGGACAGCAGCCCGGCCGCCCTGCCGGTCAGGCGGGAGCCCCCGCCCTCGCGCTGCGTCCGCGCCGCCCGGCTCAACGAATTCAGCGGGCGGATGACGAGGCTGCGGATCAGCACGAACAGGATGCCCGCGATCAGCAGCGCCTGCAGGACCGTGACCGCGACGACGCTGATCGCGCGGCGGCCCAGCTCGTCGTAAAGCCCGGCAAAGGACAGATCGACGTTCAGCCGGGCGATCGGCTCGGGCGAGCGCGGGGCCGAGAGATCGAATTCCAGCCGCCCCGACAGCCAGTCCCGCGGCACCAGCCGGCCCAGCGCCGACCGGGGTTCCGCGGCCAGGTCGGATTGCGCCGCGAGCGGGCCGATGTTGACCGTCCGCAGGTCGTCGGGCGCGAAGACGAGATCCCGCAGGGACAGGGAATGGACCAGCGGCGCCTCGGCCTGCCGGTCCAGCGTCGTCTGCGTGGCCACGAGGTCCAGGTCCCAGCAGGCGCTTTCCAGTTGCGGCAGCGCGGCGCGGAGCAGGCGTTCCGAGTTCTCGATCGCCGAGGCGAAGCTGCGGCGGAAATCGCCATAAGCGCTGATCCCGCCCAGCCCGATGCCTGATGCAACGCTGATGATGATGCTGGCCAGCGCGATCTTGCGCGCGATGCCGCCGCTGCTGCGCCGGGGCACGCTCATCCCGGCCGATGCCGCCGCAGGATGCGGTCCACGCGGCCATCGTCCGTCATCTGCCGCAGGACCGTCCCCAGAAGCGCAGCTTTCCCAGCCCCGGCGGGATCGCGGCGGAAGGCGGCATAGCGCGGCTGTTCCGCAAGCGGGGTCGGAAGGATGCGCACCCGGTCCCGGACCCTCAGCCTGTCGGCCGCATGAACCAGGTTGGCCTCGCCGCCGAGGATCACGCTCGCGCGGCCGAGCAGCAGCTTGCGCAGGCTGGTCTCGTCGTCCATCGAGCCTTCGCGGATGAAGCCGCGCGCCTCGTCGAAGGCGGCGCCATAGGTGAAGCCGTTGACCGTTCCCACGACCTGCCCGGACAGCCCGCCAAGGCCGCCGATGTCCGCCAGCCCCGATCCGGCCGGGACCATGAAGACCAGCCGCGTCATCCGCATCGGCCCCGTCATGTGCCAATGGCGGATGCGCCGGGGCGTCGGCGTCAACTGGAACAGCCCGTCCGCGGCGCCCGTCTCGAACGAGAGGATCGCCCGCTGCCAAGGCAGCGGCAGCATCCGCATCGTTATGCCCAGATCGCGGGCCGCGTCGGTCAGGATGTCGATGTCGAGGCCGACAAGCTCGCCGCCCTTCAGGTGGTTGTAGGGGGGAAAATGCTCCATCGCGATCATCGACCATTCGCGCGACGATGCCGCCGCGACATGCGGCGCGGCCAGTCCCGCCGCCGCAAGTCCCGCCGAGGCCAGCCCGGCCACGACCCCGCGCCGGGACAGGGCGGGCGGTGACGGTGCCCGATTCCACCCGCGAGGCGGCGGAATCGCTGGGGATGTCCCGGCTGATGACCTGCAACAACGTCGTCTTCCCGCTTGCGCTGCGCATCTCGATGCCGGCGCTGACCGCGAACCTGGTCAACCTCGTCAAGACCACGAACCAGGCCTATGCGATCGCGGTGCCCGAACTGCTCTACCAGTCGGTGTCGATCTGGAACGACTATCCGTCAGCGCAGAACCCGACGATGCTGCTGATGCTGGTCCTCTACCTGGGCCTGGTCGGCATCGTCTCGGCCGGCATGGGCACATGGGAACGCAGGATGAGGATTCCCGGCTATGGCGCGTAAGACCCCCGTTCCGATGGCGCCGGTCAGGGGTGCGCTGCCGGTGCTGCTGCCCTTCAGCCCCGCGCGGGCCGGCTTGGGACGATTTCTTCATGCTGCGCTGGATCGCCTCGATCCCCGCGGCCTGGCTGCTGGCGCTTGCCGCGCTGTTTCCCTTCGCGGTCATGGCGCAGTCCGGCCGCGACGCCGCCTCGGCCTTCGAGGCGGTGATCCGCTGGGCGCCGTTCCTGTTGACCCAGGGGTTCCTCTTCAACGTCCTGATCTCGGTTCTTGCCATGCTGCTGGGGACCATGGCGGGGGGGCTGGCCGGGATGGGCCTCATCTCGCGCAACCGGGTGCTGCGCGGCATCGTGCAGGTCTATGTCACCTTCTTCCGCAACGTGCCGTGGCTGGTGCTGCTGTTCATCGTCCTGCTGGGCCTGCCCTTTCAGGTGCAGACGTTCGGCATGACGATCCCCCTGCCCGGCTGGATCAAGGTGGTGATCGGCCTCGCCCTGCCGGTGTCGGCCAACATCGCCGAGGTGGTGCGCGGCGCGGTCCAGTCGGTGCCAACCGCCCAGTGGGAGGGCGCGGAATCGCTGGGCTTCACCCGGCAGCAGACCATCTGGCAGATCATCCTGCCGCAATGCGTCAAGCGGATGCTGCCGCCGTGGATGAACTGGTATGCGACCATGGCCATGTCCACGCCGCTGGCCTCGCTGCTGGGCGTGAACGAGGTCATCAGCCTGACCCGTCAGGCGATGGAGGCCGGGGGCAACTATCCCGAGCTTCCGATGTCTTTCTACGGCTTCGCCCTGCTGCTTTTCCTGGCCTGCTGCTATCCGATCGCACGCCTGACGATGCGGCCGGAGCGGCGGTTCGCCGTCAAGACCTGAGAGGTTCCCGATGACGAACTGGACCAAGAGCCAGCCCATCGTCCGCATCCGCGACGTCCGCAAGTCCTTCGGCCAGGTCGAGGTGCTGCGCGGCATCAGCTTCGACGTGATGAAGGGCGAGGTGGTCTGCATCATCGGCCCCTCGGGGTCGGGCAAGTCCACCCTGATCCGCTGCATCAACGCGCTGAACGACATCCAGGGCGGCTCGATCCAGGTCGAGGGGCAGGAGGTGCATGACCCGAAACTCGACAAGCTGGCGCTGCGGCGCAAGGTCGGGATGGTGTTCCAGCAATACAACCTGTTCCCGCACAAGACCGCCCTGCAGAACGTGATGATGGCGCCGGTCAAGGTGCTGAAGGAGGACAAGGCCGAGGTCGAGGCCCGCGCCCGCGCCCTGCTGAAGAAGGTGCGGCTGGAAGGGAAAGAGGATCACTATCCCGGCGAGCTGTCCGGCGGCTAGCAGCAGCGGGTGGCCATCGCCCGGTCGCTTGCGATGCGGCCCGACGTGATGCTGTTCGACGAGGTGACGGCGGCGCTGGACCCGGAAACGGTCAAGGAGGTGCTGGTCACGATCAAGGACTTGGCCGCCGAGGGCATGACCTGCATCCTCGTCACCCACGAGATGGGCTTTGCCCGCGAGATCGCCGACCACATCTATTTCACCGACCGCGGCGTGATCGTCGAACACGGCCCGCCCGCCGAGTTCTTCACCAGCGCCAAGGACCCGCGGACGCGCGATTTTCTCAACCAGGTGCTCTGACGGGCGGGCGAGAGACCGCTTCCGCCGCCCGCCGCCTGCGGCCCGGGGGCGTGCCGTATCTGTCGGCAAAGCAGCGGGTGAAATGGGCGGCGCTGGAAAACCCGGTCATCACCGCAATCTCAAGCACCGGCAGCGCGGTCTGCTGCAGCAATTCATCCGCCTTGGCCAGCCGCAGATCGCGGTAGAAACCCGTCATCGTCTGCCCGAACCGGGCCGCGAACAGGCGTTGCAACTGCCGGGCGCTGGCGCCGGACAGCGTCGCGAGTTGCTCGGGCGCCAGCGGGTCGGCAAGGTGGCTGGCCATCAGTTCCACCGCCGCCTCAAGCGCCGGGTGGTGCAGGTCGAAACGCTGTCCCGCGCCGGGCTGCTGCGGCTCGTCGGCCGTGCGCAGGCGGGGGTGGATGAACCAATCGCTGACCTCACGGGCGAACGACGCCCCATGCTCGCGGGCGATCAGCGCCCCCATCATGTCCATAGCGCCCACCCCCCCCGCGCAGGTATAGCGGTCGCGGTCGATGACATAGAGGGCGCGTTCGATCAGCAGGTCGGGGCCGTATTCCTGCAGCGCGTCGATATGGGTCCAATGGACGGTGAAGCGCCGCCCCGCCATCAGCCCCGCCTTGGCCAGATGCGCCGAGCCGCCGGAAATCCCGCCCAGCCGCATCCCCTTCTGCGCCAGCCCGCGCAGCCCCCGCATCAGCGCGGGATCGTCGTGCAGCATCGGATTGCCGCCCGAGACGACCATCGCGAGGTCCAGCCCGGCGTCCGCGGCGTCGGCCAGCGGCTGCGTGTCGAAGCCCCCGCCCGAGGACGAGGCAGCAAAGCCACCAGCGACGGAATGGAACTGGAAATGGTAAAGCGACCGGCCCGCCAGGTGGTTGGCCGCCCGCAGCGGCTCGACCGCCGAGGCGACCGACATCAGCCCATGATCGGGCGTCAGGATGAAACCGATCCGCATGGCGCGCCAGTAACACGCGCGTCCGAGGTGGACAAGAATATGTCCGCACTGTGCAAGCCGCGCGCGCCGCGCCGCGCTACGAACCTCGCAGACCCTGCTGACTTAAGGATGATCCGACTTGCGCTATTCGGCTTACCGGGTTGTCAAAGAGGCGCTGAGCGGCCATCGCGGCTGGCGCCCTCTGTGGCGCAACCCCGACCCCCGGCCCGCCTATGACTATGTCGTCGTCGGCGGCGGCGGGCACGGGCTGGCAACCGCCTATTACCTCGCCACCACCTTCAGGCAGGCCCGCATCGCCCTGCTGGAAAAAAGCTGGCTGGGGTCCGGCAACATCGGCCGCAACACGACGATCATCCGTTCCAACTACCTGCTGCCGGGGAACGAGCCGTTCTACGAGTTCTCCATGAAGCTCTGGGAGAACATGGAGCAGCTTCTGAACTTCAACGCGATGGTCAGCCAGCGCGGCATCCTGAACCTGTTCCACAGCGACGGCCAGCGCGACGCTTACCGCAGGCGGGGCAATGCGATGCTGCTGGCTGGGGCGGATGCGGAGCTACTGGACCGCGACCAGGTGCGGCGGATGACCCCCTTTCTGAATTTCGACAACGCCCGCTTCCCGATCAAGGGCGGCTTGCTGCAGCGCCGTGGCGGCACTGCGCGCCATGACGGCGTCGCCTGGGGCTATGCGCGGGGCGCGGACCTCGCAGGGGTGGACCTGATCCAGAACTGCGAGGTCACGGGCTTCCGTATCGAGAACGGGCGCGTGAAGGGCGTCGAGACTTCGCGCGGCTATATCGGGGCGGGCAAGGTCGGCGTGGCGGTCGCGGGATCGTCCAGCCGCGTCATGTCACAGGCCGGGATGCGGCTGCCGATCGAAAGCCATGTCCTGCAGGCCTTCGTCTCCGAGGGGCTGAAGCCGACCATTCCGGGGGTCATCACCTTCGGCGCCGGGCATTTCTACGTCAGCCAGTCCGACAAGGGCGGGCTGGTCTTCGGCGGCGACATCGACGGCTACAACTCCTACGCGCAGCGCGGCAACCTGCCGGTGATCGAGGACGTGGCCGAATCCGGCATGGCGCTGATGCCGATGATCGGGCGCGCAAGGCTGCTGCGGGTCTGGGGCGGGATCATGGACATGTCGATGGACGGCTCGCCCATCATCGACCGCACCCCGGTCGAGAGCCTCTACCTGAACGCAGGCTGGTGCTATGGCGGCTTCAAGGCGACGCCCGCCAGCGGCTATTGCTTCGCCCATCTGCTGGCGACCGACACACCCCATGACACCGCCAAGGCCTATCGGCTGGACCGCTTCGAGCGCGGCTACCTGATCGACGAAAAAGGCATGGGCGCCTCGCCCAATCTGCATTGAGAGCCTGACATGCTTATCCCCCACCCCCTTCTCGGCCCGCGCGACGCGCAGGAGTTCTTCTGCCTCGGCTCGGCCTCGCTGCTGGACCGCCCCGACGGCATGGCCGAGGGCGCGCAGCCCGCGTTCCACGATTACGTCTATCTGCGCGACAACCCGGCCGGCGTGCATCGCGAACTTTGGTTCCACGAACAGGGCGACCGCTCGTGGCTGGTCGTCACCCGCAACACCCTGACCCATGAGGTTCTGGGCGCCGAGCTTGCCCGTGACGTGGCACTGCGCGCGAAAGGGGGTGCGGCATGACCCGGCTATCCGGCGGGTTGATAGACCGCTCGCGCAGGCTGCGCTTCAGCTTCAACGGGAAGGACTTCACCGGCCATCCGGGCGACACGCTCGCCTCGGCGCTGATGGCGACCGGCGTCGGGCTAGTCGGCCGCAGCTTCAAGTATCACCGCCCGCGCGGCATCTTCACCGCCGGGTCCGAAGAACCGAACGCGCTGGTGGAGATCGGCAGCGGCGCGCGGTCCGAGCCGAACACCCGCGCCACCGTGGTGGAACTGTTCGACGGGCTTCAGGCGCGCAGCCAGAACCATGTCGGCTCGCTGAAACGCGACCTCTTGGCGGTGAACGACTGGTTCTCGCCCTTCTTCGCGGCGGGCTTCTATTACAAGACCTTCATGTGGCCGCAGAAGTTCTGGGAGAAGTTCTACGAACCCGCCATCCGCCGCGCGGCGGGGCTTGGGCGGCTGTCGGGCCAGCCCGACCCCGATGCCTATGACAAGGGCTTCCTGCATTGCGACCTGCTGGTGACCGGCGGCGGCGCGGCGGGTCTGGCGGCGGCCCTGACGGCGGCGCGGGCGGGCGCGCGGGTGATCCTTGCCGACGAGGACTTCCGCTTGGGCGGGCGGCTGCTGGCGGAAGCCCATCCGCTGAACGACGCCCCCGCGACCGAGTGGATCGCCGCGGTCGAGGCCGAGCTTTCCAGCCTGCCTAACCTGCGGATCATGCGCCGCACCACGGTCTACGGCGTCTTCGATTCCGGCGTCTATGGCGCGCTCGAAAGGGTGTCGGACCACCTTCCCGCCCCCGGCAAGCTGCGCCAGACGCTCTGGCGGATCACCGCCCGCCGCGCCGTTCTGGCCGCCGGCGCGACCGAGCGGCATATCCCCTTCGCCAACAACGACCGCCCCGGCGTGATGCTGGCGGGGGCGCTGCGGGCCTATGCCAACCGCTACGCCGCGGCCCCCGCCGACCGGGTGGCGATCTTCACCAACAACGACGACGGGCACCGGACGGCGCTGGACCTGCTGGGCAAGGGCATCAGCATCGCGGGCGTGATCGACCCGCGTGCCAATGCCACAGCGCAGGGCGACTATCCGCTGTTCGCGGGCGCCATGGTCACGGACAGCAAGGGCCGTCACGGCTTGCGCGCGGTTCAGGTCACGCGGAACGGGCGGGCCGAATGGCTGGACTGCGGCGCGCTCGGCGTCTCGGGCGGGTGGAACCCGAACGTGCATCTGGCCTCGCACCACCGGGGCCGCCCGGTCTGGGACGAGGCGGCGCAAGCCTTCCTGCCGCCCCCCGACGGGCCGGAGGGGCTGGTCGCCGCCGGGGCCGCCGCCGGGCATGGCTCGACCGCCGCCGCGCTGCGGTCGGGGGCCGAGGCCGCGCGGGACGCGCTGGCGGATCTCGGCATCGACGCCCCCCTGCCCGGCCTGCCGCGGGCCGAGGATGCGGGCCTGAACCTGCATCCCCTGTGGCATGTCCCCGGCAAGGGCCGCGCCTGGGTGGATTTCCAGAACGACGTGACCGTCAAGGACATCGCGCTGTCGTATCTGGAAAACATGCGCTCGGTCGAGCATCTCAAGCGCTGGACCACGCTGGGGATGGCGACCGACCAGGGCAAGACGGCGAACGTGACGGCGCTGGCGGTCATGGCGGAACTGACCGACCAGACCATCCCGCAGACCGGCACCACGGTCTTCCGCCCGCCCTATACCCCCGTCGCGCTGTCAGCGCTGGGGGGCGGCGACAACGGCGGGCATTTCAAGCCGCGCCGTCTGACGCCGACGCATGAATGGGCCGCCGCCCAGGGCGCGGTCTTCGTCGAGGTCGGCCAGTGGATGCGCGCGCAATATTTCCCGCAGCCCGGTGAAAGCCACTGGCGCGAGACGGTGGACCGTGAGGTGCTGGCCACCCGCAAGGGCGTCGGCATCTGCGACGTGACGACGCTGGGCAAGGTCGATGTGCAGGGCGCCGATGCGGGCGAGTTCCTGAACCGCCTCTATGCCAATGCCATGGGCAGCCTGAAGGTCGGCATGGTCCGCTATGGTCTGATGCTGCGCGAGGACGGGATCGTCTGGGACGACGGCACCTGCGCCCGGCTGGCGGACAGGCATTACGTCGTCACCACGACCACGGCCAATGCGGGCACGATCTACCGCCACATGGAGTTCTGCCGCCAGTGCCTGTGGCCGGACCTGGACGTGCAACTGATCTCGACCACCGACGCCTGGGCGCAGATCGCTGTCGCCGGGCCGAATGCCCGCCGCCTGCTGGAACGTGTCGTGGACGGCTTCGACCTGTCGAACGAGGCCTTTCCCTTCATGGCCTGCGCCAGCCTGACCGTCTGCGGGGGGCTGCGCGCGCGGCTGTTCCGCATCTCGTTCTCGGGCGAACTGGCCTACGAGATCGCGGTGCCCGCCCGCTATGGCAACGCGCTGATGGCGCGGCTGGTGGAAACCGGCGCGGACCTTGGCGCCACCCCCTACGGGACCGAGGCGCTTGGCGTCATGCGGATCGAAAAGGGCCATGCGGCGGGCAACGAGCTGAACGGTCAGACCACCGCGCAGATGCTGGGGCTGGGGCGGATGGTCTCCACGAAGAAGGACTCGATCGGCGCCGTCATGTCGCGCCGGGCCGGGCTGGTCGATGACCGGCGTGTACTGGTGGGCCTGCAGCCCGTCGATCCGGCCGAGCCGCTGGTCGCGGGGGCGCATCTCTTCACCGAAGGGGCCGAGCGGAACACCGGGACCGATCAGGGCTGGATCACCTCGGGCGCGCACAGCCCGCATCTGGGCCACGGCATCGGCCTCGGCTTCCTGGAAGACGGCGCGGCGCGCATGGGCGAGGTGATCGTTGCGGCCAACCCGCTTCAGAACCAGACTGTGCGGGTGCGCGTCACCAGTCCCCATTTCATCGACCCCGAAGGAGAACGCCTCCGTGCCTGATCGCGTGCCTGACCTTTCCCCTCTTTGCGCCACCGGCGGTTCCGCGCCGGCCGAGGCGCGCCATGGCGCGCTGAGCATCCGCGAGAACCCGGAACTGGCGCTTGCTTCGGTGGCGCGGCGGCGGGATGCGGCCCAGCCCTCGCCCTTGGGGCTGAGCCTTCCCGCGCCCGGCGGCTGGACCGCGGCCGGGGAAGTCTCGGCCTTCTGGACCGGGCCAGACCAGTGGATGATCGAGGGGCACGGGCTGGCGGACAGCGACTTCGCGGCCCGGGTCGCCGCCGATTGCCCGGATGCGTCCGTGACCGAGCAGACCGACGGCTTTGTCGCCTTCGAGATCCGCTCGTCCGCAGGCGAGCGGCCGATCACCGATCTGCTGGCCAAGCTCGTGAACCTCGATCCGCAGCGGCTTCAGCCCGGTTCCGCCGCCCGCACCGGGCTGGAGCATCTCGGCGTCTTTGTCATCCGCCGCGCCCCGGACCGGCTGGCGGTCATCGGCATGCGCTCGGCTGCCGGGTCGCTGTGGCACGCCCTGGAAACCGCGATCTCGCGGCAGGTCGAGGTGGCGGCATGACGGCGAAGATCATCGACGGCCGCGACTTTGCGCAGGGCATCCGCGAGAAGGTGGCGGCCCATGTCGCCCGGATCAACTCCGACCACGGCCTCACCCCCGGCCTCGCCGTGGTGCTGGTGGGCGAGGACCCCGCCTCGGCGGTCTATGTCAAAAACAAAGGCATCCAGACGCGCGAGGTCGGGATGGGCAGTTTCGAACATCGCCTGCCCGCCGACACCCCCGAGGCCGATCTGATCGCGCTGATCGACCGGCTGAACGCCGATGCGGCGGTTCACGGCATCCTTGTGCAACTGCCCCTGCCCGATCACCTTGATTCGGAAATGATCATCAACCGCCTTGACCCGGCCAAGGACGTCGATGGCTTCCACGTTCTGAACGTCGGCCTGCTGGGCACGGGGCAGAAGTCGATGGTGCCCTGCACGCCTCTGGGTTGCCTGATGATGCTGCGCGATCTGCATGGCAGCCTGTCGGGGCTGAACGCCGTTGTCGTCGGCCGGTCGAACATCGTCGGCAAGCCGATGGCGCAACTGCTGCTTGGCGACAGTTGCACCGTGACCATCGCCCACAGCCGCACCCGCGATCTGCCCGAGGTTTGCCGCCGCGCCGATATCCTGGTCGCCGCCGTGGGCCGCCCCGGAATGATCCGGGGCGACTGGGTCAAGCCGGGGGCAACCGTCATCGACGTCGGCATCAACCGGGTCGAGCGGGACGGAAAGGCCCGCCTTGTCGGCGACGTCGATTTCGACGAAGCGGTGCAGGTCGCCGGTGCGATCACCCCGGTTCCCGGCGGCGTCGGCCCGATGACCATCGCCTGCCTGCTGGCCAACACCCTGACGGCCTGCTGCCGCGCCAACGGGCTTGCCGAACCGCAAGGCCTTACCGCCTGATCCTTCCCCCGAACCCCCCGGAGGCTTGAGAACCCATGTCCCGCTACGCCCTTCGCGTCACCTGCCAGTCCACCCGCGGCATCGTCGCCGCCATCGCGGGCTATCTTGCCGAACAGGGCTGCAACATCACCGACAGCGCCCAGTTCGACGATGCCCATACCGGCCGCTTCTTCATGCGGATCAGCTTCCAGAGCGAGACCGGCAAGCAGCTTGCGGAATTGCACGAGGGCTTCGCGCCCGTGGCGTCCCGGCTGGGGATGGAGGCCGAGTTCTTCGACGAGGCCCGCAAGCGCAAGGTCATCCTGATGGTCTCGCGTTTCGGCCATTGCCTGAACGACCTCTTGTATCGCTGGCGGATCGGGGCGCTGCCGATCGACATCGTCGCGGTGATCTCGAACCACATGGACTATCAGAAGGTCGTCGTGAACCACGACATCCCCTTCCACTGCATCCGGGTCACGCCTGAGAACAAGCCTCAGGCCGAGGCCCGGATCATGGAGGTGGTCGAGGAAACCGGGGCCGAACTGATCGTGCTGGCGCGCTATATGCAGGTCCTGTCCGACGCGATGTGCCGGAAGATGTCGGGCCGGATCATCAACATCCACCACTCCTTCCTGCCCTCGTTCAAGGGTGCCAATCCCTACAAGCAGGCCTATGAGCGGGGGGTGAAGCTGATCGGGGCGACCTCGCATTACGTCACCGCCGATCTCGACGAAGGCCCGATCATCGAGCAGGATACCGTGCGCGTCACCCATGCGCAGTCGCCCGAAGATTACGTGAGCCTCGGCCGCGACGTCGAGGCCGCGGTCCTGTCGCGTGCGGTGCATGCCCATGTGAACGGCCGGGTGTTCCTGAACGGCAACAAGACGGTGGTCTTCCCCCCTTCGCCCGGTTCGCACGCATCGGAACGGATGGGCTGACGCACCGGCCCTGCGTCTCAGGGGTGCGACGTGCCCTCTTGAGACGCATCCGTGGCGCAAGGCCCCGGCGCCCATGTCGGGCTGCGCGCCCGCACGGGCGCCTGTCTCGGCCCGGACACCCAGATCATACTCAAGCAGCGCTGCGCCCCAGCTTCACGCGGGCCGTCGTCCGCCGATGTGTTCCAACCCCAAGGGACGATCGAGGGCGCGGAGGCATGAAACGCATACTCTGCTGTCGGAAACACCGACCCCGGTTGCGCCTTCCGGCAGGCCGGGGTTTTTCCGTTTCCATCGTAGAACTCGCCGAACAGGCTTCCGCGTCCTGCAAGGAATCTGCACGCAGGCTCACGATCCATTCCGGGAAAACAGGCATCTTTTCCAAAGATGCTGCAAGAAGCGGACCAAAGACCCTTGAGAAAGCCGGCATCCGCCGCGATGTCTGGCGACCCCGAGAGGATTCGAACCTCCAACCTGCCCCTTAGGAGGGGGCTGCTCTATCCAGTTGAGCCACGGGGTCTCGCCTGCCTTCTCGCACAAGGCCGCGCGTGAAGGCAAGGTTGCGGAAGGGGGTTGTCATGCGCTAACGGAAGACAGATCGCGCAGGTGACACCTCCATGACCGCATCCCGACCCCGCCGCCGTCCCCTGACGCTTCGTGACGTGTCGCTCGCGTCGGGGGTCAGCGAGATGACCGTCAGCCGGGTGCTGCGCAACCGCGGCGACGTGTCGGCGGCGACGCGGGAAAAGGTGCTGAACGCGGCCCGCGCCTTGGGCTATGTGCCCAACAAGATCGCGGGGGGGCTGGCCAGCCAGCGGGTCAACCTGGTCGCGGTGGTGATCCCCTCGCTGTCGAACCTGGTCTTTCCCGACGTGCTGGGGGGGATCTCGGCGGAACTCGACGACACCGGGCTGCAGCCGGTCGTGGGTGTCACCAACTACGGTCCCGCGCGCGAGGAAGCGGTGCTTTACGACATGATAAGCTGGCGGCCGACGGGGATCATCCTCGCCGGGCTGGAACATTCGCGGGCCTCGCGGGCGATGCTGGAAGGCGCGGGCGTCCCGGTGGTCGAGATCATGGACGTGGACGGCACCCCCGTCGACACCGCCGTGGGCATCAGCCACGACCGCGCCGGGACCGAGATGGCGGGCCATATTCTTGCCGCCGGCTATCGCCGCATCGGCTTCATCGGCACCCACATGCCCGAGGATCACCGGGCGCGCAAACGCCTCGCGGGGTTCGAGCGGGCGCTTGAGGCGGCGGGCGTGGCGCTGGTTGCGCGGGAATACTACCAGGGCGGCTCGTCGCTGGCGAAGGGGCGCGAACTGACGGAACGCATCCTCGCGCGCGAGCCGGAGCTGGATTTCCTGTATTACTCCAACGACCTGATCGGCGCGGGCGGGCTGATCTGGGCGCGCGAACGCGGCATCGACATTCCGGGAAAGCTGGGCCTTGCGGGCTTCAACGGCGTCGATCTGCTGGACGGGCTGCCGATGCGGCTGGCGACGACGGACGCGCGGCGGCTGGACATCGGCCGGCGGGCGGCGCGGATCGTCGCGGGCAAGGACCCGCGCCCCGAGGACGGGATCATCGCCCTGTCCCCGACCTTCCTTCCTGGCGACACCATCCGTTCGGTGCGCTGAGACTCAGGCGGCGGCGTAATGCGCGAAGACCTCGGTCCCGCCGTCGCGGCGGATCAGGAGGACGTCGTAAGCCTCGCGTTCCGATTCCGGTCCCATGCCGGGCGAGCCCCAGGGCATCCCGGGCACCGTCAGCCCGATCGCGTCCGGGCGCGCATCCAGCAGCCGCAGGATGTCGCGGGCGGGCACATGGCCCTCGATCAGGTAGCCCTCGACCTCTGCGGTGTGGCAGGAGGACAGCTCCGCCGGGATGCCGCCCTCGCGCTTGACGCGGTGCAGTTGCGCGAGGCTGACCACCTCGACCGTGGCCTCAAGCCCCTCGGCCCGCAATGTATCGACCCAGGCGGTGCAGCAGCCGCAATCGGGGTCCTTGAGGACATGAAGCGCGGGCTTCCCCGCCCGCAGCGGAGCCGCAAAGCCCGCAAGCGCCAGCGCCCCGCCAGCCACCAGCAGCTTCCGGCGCGAGATGATGGATTGCGTCATGCCGACCTCATTCCCCTTGGAACAGGGCCAGCATGGCGCAGGATGGCGGCAGGCACACTGCGGCCAAGCGGCGCAGGTTCAAAGCTCGACCGTCTCCATCACCTCGGGCGTCAGCACATCGACGCCCGGCAGGGCGCGGCGCATCACCTCGGGGTCCTGCTTCAGCAAGGGAAAGGTGTCGTAGTGGCAGGGAATGACCGTCCTGAAGTCAAAATACCGCTTCGCCGCCCAAGCCGCGCGCTCCATGTCCATGGTGTAATGGCCGCCGGCGCAGAGGATGCCGATCTCGGGGCGGTGCAGTTCCGCCATCCACGCCATGTCCGCCATGATGTCGGTGTCGCCCGAGACGTAGATCGTCCGCCCCTCGCCCCGGATCATGTAGCCCGACTCGTGCCCCGCATAGACCGGCTTGCCGTCCACCATCAGCGAGGAGGAATGGCTGGCGTTGACCATCGTCACCTTCGCCCCGTTCAGGTCCACCGTGCCGCCCTTGTTGAAGCCGATGCCCTCCAGCCCCTCGGACTCGCCCCAGTAGCCGATCAGGTCGGCGATGCCCACGACAGGGACGCCGAGTTCCTTCGCCAGCGCCACGGCGTCGCCGGTATGGTCCCCATGGCCGTGGGTCAGCAGGATGTGGGTGGCGCCGCGCACCGCCTCGTCGCGCCGGTCCGCGGGGAACACGGGGTTCCCGGTCAGCCACGGATCGATCAGGATCACGGCACCCTCGATTTCCAGACGGAAGCCCGCGTGGCCCAGCCAAGTCAGTTTCATCCTTGCCCCTCCTGCGTTTCGGGAGGCAGGCTAGCGCGGCTTGCAGGGCCGGTCCACCGGCGGTAAACCCGCGCCCAAGCGAAAGGAACCCGCATGTCCATCACCGAAGCCGAGGCCCGCAAGGTCGCGCATCTGGCGCGGATCGCGGTCGCGGACGAGGCGCTGCCCGCGCTCGCCGCCGAGCTGAACGGCATCCTGCATTTCATGGAGCAGTTGAACGAGGTCGATGTCGAGGGCGTCGAGCCGATGACCGGCGTCGAACGGATGCGGCTAAAGCGGCGCGAGGACGTGGTGACGGACGGCAATATGCAGAAAGCGATCCTGAAGAACGCCCCCGACGCCCGCGAGGGGTTCTTTGCCGTGCCGAAGGTGGTGGAATGAGCCTGAACCAACTGACCATCACGGATGCCCGCGACCGCCTGCGCGCGCGCGAGATTACGGCGGCCGAACTGACCGACGCCTGCCTTTCCGCCGCCGATGGCGCTGGCGCGCTGAACGCCTTTGTCCACCACACGCCCGAGATCGCGCGCCGGCAGGCGGCGGCGGCGGACGAACGGCTCACCTCAGGCGATGCGCCGGCGATGTGCGGGATTCCGGTGGGGATCAAGGATCTGTTCTGCACGAAGGGCGTGCCCTCGCAGGCGGCGTCCCGCATCCTCGAAGGCTTCCGCCCGGAATACGAATCGACCGTCACCCAGAACCTGTTCGATGCGGGCGCGGTGATGCTCGGCAAGCTGAACATGGACGAATTCGCCATGGGCTCGTCGAACGAGACCAGCGTCTATGGCAATGCGGTGAACCCGTGGAAGACGGATGACCGGCAACTGACGCCGGGCGGCTCCTCGGGCGGCTCGGCGGCGGCGGTCGCAGCGGACCTCTGCCTTGCGGCGACGGGCACCGACACCGGCGGCTCGATCCGCCAGCCCGCGGCCTTCACCGGGACGGTGGGGCTGAAGCCGACCTATGGTCGCGTCAGCCGCTGGGGCACAATCGCCTTCGCCTCGTCGCTTGACCAGGCCGGGCCGATGACCAAGACGGTCCGCGACGCCGCGATCATGCTGGGCGCGATGGCCTCGGTCGATCCGAAGGATTCGACCTCGGCCGACCGCCCCGTGCCGGACTACGAAGCTGCCCTGACCGGCGACATCCGCGGGCGTCGCATCGGCATCCCCCGCGAATACCGCATGGACGGGATGCCCGCCGAGATCGAGGCGCTGTGGAAGCAGGGCGCCGAGATGCTGCGCGACGCCGGCGCCGAGATCGTGGACATCAGCCTGCCGCACACGAAATACGCCCTGCCCGCATATTACGTCATCGCCCCCGCCGAGGCATCGTCCAACCTCGCCCGCTATGACGGCGTCCGCTACGGCTGCCGGGCAAAGCTGGGCCAAGGCGACGGCATCACCGAACTGTATGAAAAGACCCGCGCCGAGGGCTTCGGGTATGAGGTCCGGCGCCGCGTCATGATCGGCACCTATGTGCTGTCGGCAGGCTTCTACGACGCCTATTACAACCGCGCCCGCAAGGTCCGCGCCCTGATCCGGCGCGACTTCGACCAAGCCTTCGCAGAGGGCATTGACACAATCCTCACCCCCGCCACCCCATCGGCCGCCTTCGGATTGGGCGAGATGAAGGACGCTGATCCGGTCAGGATGTATCTCAACGACATCTTCACCGTCACGGTGAACCTTGCCGGCCTGCCGGGTCTTGCGGTCCCGGTCGGCCTCGACGCGCAGGGCCTGCCTCTTGGCCTGCAACTGATCGGCCGTCCGTGGGACGAGGGGAACCTGCTCAACCACGGCGCCGTTCTGGAACGCGCGGCCGGATTTGTCGCCAAGCCCCAACGCTGGTGGTAAGCTCGGGCCTGACGCCCCACGAGGAGACCTGAATGCGCGCCCTGATCCTGATCCCTCTCCTCGTCCTTGCCGCCTGTTCGGGCGAGAACCAGGGCTGGAACCCGAACTACAAGGCCTTTGCAACGCCTTACGGCGACTACCTGCGCGCGCGCGAGCTTGCGCTGACCGGCCACCGGGCCGAACCGCCGCGCGTGATCCCCGTCGCGCTGCCCGCCCGCGCCCTGACTGCGGCCGAGATCGCAGGCCCCTCGCCCGTCCAGATCCTTGAACGCGCGGTGACGCCGTCCTCGACCCCGGTGCGTCGCGTGCAGATGCGCGGGGCGCCCGCCATCGATCCGCGCCCGCCCTCGCTGCCCAGCAGCCGCGCGGTGCTGCCCAGCGAGCGGACGGTGCTGCCGCAGCCGGTCGTGACCCCGCCGCCGATGCCGCCTCGTCCGGTGGTCGTCACCACCCCGTCAAGCGCGACCGTGGCGCCGGTGCAGTCGCGCCGACTGTCCACCAATGTCCAGCCGCTTTATCCCCGCACGGCCGACGTGACCGGCGACTGCTCGGCCTATCCGACGCCCGCCGCAGCCCAAAGCGCCTTCCGCAGAGAGGGAGGACCGCAGCGCGATCCCCTTGGCCTCGACCCGGACGGCGACGGCAACGCCTGCAGCTTCCGCCCGGCGACGGTGCCGCTGCCGCGATGATCCATCGCGCTGCGGGCGCGCTGCGCGCATGAGCTTCCCCTCGCCCAACCACGGGGAACGGCGCGGCGCGCAGAGGCCCGACCTGATCGTGATCCACTACACTGGCATGGCCGATTTCGTCTCGGCCCGCGCCCGGCTCTGCGATCCGGCAGCCGAGGTCTCGGCCCACTGGCTGATTGACGCCGACGGCACGACCGAGTCGCTGGTCCCCGAGGACCGCCGGGCTTGGCACGCCGGCGCCGGAAACTGGCAGGACCGCGAGGACGTGAACTCGCACTCCATCGGCATCGAGCTTGCGAACCCCGGCGACCGCCCTTTTCCGCATCCGCAGATGACGGCGCTGGAGGCCCTGCTTGCTGCGATCATGGCCCGCTGGTCCATCCCGCCGCATCGGGTGATCGCCCATTCCGACATGGCGCCGGGCCGCAAGTCCGACCCCGGCCCGCGTTTCGACTGGGGCCGCCTCGGCCGCACCGGCCTTGCCCTTGCACCAGCCGCATCGTCCATGACCGGGCCGCTTTCAGCCATGCTCGACCGCATCGGCTATCCCGCCGTTGACCCGGCGCCCCGCCTGTCCGCCTTCCGCCTGCGCTTCTGCCCGTGGAACGAAGGCCCGGAAAACGACCTTGACCGCCGCATTGCCGCAGGCGTGCTGGCGGCCCTGCCGCTTGAGGAAACATGCTGATCTACAAGGTGTTGCGCGCCGATGAATGGGTCGCTTTGCAGGCCGAAGGCCGCAGCGCGGGCGCGCCGGTGGACGTGGCGGACGGCTACATCCACTTCTCGACGGCCGAGCAGCTTGCCACCACCCTCGCCAAGCATTTCGCGGGCGAGGAAAACCTCGCCCTCCTCGCCTGCAACGCCGAGGCGCTCGCCCCCGACCTGCGGTGGGAACCGTCACGCAGCCGCGCCCTGTTCCCGCATCTTTACCGCGAGTTGCGGCTGTCCGACGTCCGATGGCACCGCCCCGTCCCGCTGGGACCGCAAGGCCACGAGCCGGGGGAACTGGCATGAGGCTGATCGAACGTGCGGGCCTCGCCGCCCTTCACCGTCTGGACCCCGAACGCGCCCATGATCTGTCGCTGAAGGCGCTGGCGACCGGCCTCGTGCCCCTGCCGGGCCAGCCCTTCACCTCGCCGCGCCTTGAGACGCGCGTTGCCGGGCTGAACATGCCCAACCCGGTGGGCCTCGCAGCCGGCTACGACAAGAGCGCCCGCGTCGTCGGCCCCCTGACCCGCGCGGGCTTCGGCTTCGTCGAGGTCGGCGCGGCCACCCCCCGCCCCCAATCAGGCAACCCGAAACCGAGGCTGTTCCGGCTGACCGAGGACCGCGCGATCATCAACCGCTTCGGCTTCAACAACGAGGGCGCGGATGCGATCTGTGCCCGCCTCGCAAACCGTCCCCCTGGTGTCCCCGTCGGCCTCAACATTGGTGCCAACAAGGACAGCGCCGACCGCGCCGCCGACTTCGCCCATGTCGCAAGCCTCGCCGCGCCGGTGGCCGACTTCCTGACAATCAACGTCAGCTCTCCCAACACGGAAAAGCTGCGAGACCTGCAAGGCGCCCGCGCCCTCGCAGCCCTGATTCGGGGCGTCCTCGACGCCCGCGATGCCTCCGGCGCGCAACCGTCCGTCTTCGTCAAGATCGCCCCCGATCTCGATGAACAGGCGCTTGTCGAACTCTCCGCCGTCCTGAAGGGCAGCGGCATCGACGGCGCGATCGCCACCAACACGACGCTGACCCGCGGCGGCCTGACCTCGCGCCACGCAGGCGAAGCCGGAGGCCTCTCGGGCGCCCCCCTGTTCGACCTCTCCACGAAAATGCTCGCCCGCCTCTACCGCCACCTTGGCGGTAGCCTGCCGATCATCGGGGTCGGCGGCATCGGCTCGGTCGAGCAAGCGTGGGCCAAGATTGAGGCCGGCGCCTCAGCCATCCAGCTTTATACCGCCCTGATCTACCAGGGTTTCTCGCTGGCCGATCGCATCGCGCGCGGCCTCGACGCCCGGCTCGCTGCGGAAAACACCACTCTGGCCGACCTCACCGGCAGCGCCGCCCACCGCTGGGCCGCCTAGACAATCCCTTCCAGCCCGAGGATCTGCTCCATCGTGTCCGAGGGCGTGCTGCATCCCGCATCGCCCACGATCCGCGCCGGCACCCCGGCGACGGTCTTGCAGGGCGGCACCTCGGTCAGCACGACCGAGCCCGCGGCAATGCGGCTGTGGTGCCCCACAGAGATATTGCCCAGCACCTTGGCTCCGGCCCCGATCATTACCCCGTCTCCAATCTTGGGGTGGCGGTCGCCGTCCTCTTTCCCGGTCCCCCCCAGCGTCACCGAATGCAGCATGGACACGTCGTTGCCGACCACCGCCGTCTCGCCGATCACGATGGAATGGGCGTGGTCGATCATCACCCCGGTCCCGATCCGGGCAGCCGGGTGGATATCCACGCCGAAGACCTCGGAACAGCGCATCTGCACGAAATAAGCCATGTCGCGGCGACCATGATCCCATAGCCAATGCCCGATCCGGTAAGCCTGCAGCGCCTGGAAGCCCTTGAAGAACAGCATCGGCTGCATCAGCCGGTGGCAGGCAGGGTCGCGTTCGTAAACCGCGCGCAGGTCGGCCTCGGCCGCGACAGCCAGCGCGGGCTCGCGCCGGTGGGCGTCGTCGGCGATCTCGCGCAGGATCTGCTCGCTCATCTCGCCGGACGCGAGCTTCAGCGAGAACCGATAGGCCAGCGCCGCCGGGAAGGTGCGGTGGTGCAGCAGCCCCGCATGAATCAGCGCCCCCAGCAGCGGCTCTGTCGCCGCCGCCTCGGCGGCCTCGCGCTGGATCTGGTGCCAGACCGAGGCGTGTACCACCTCGGGACTGTCGGCATAGGGCTGTCCGTCCATGTCACGGTTCCTTTCGTCGCCCCTATCCATTTAGGGCAGGTTGAGGGCGACGAAAAGCCTCAGACCGGATCGGGCACGCGCAGGGCCAGCCAATGCACCGCCAGCCGGACCCGCCCGCCGGCGAAGTTGCCCCCGGTTGCGGTCAGCCGCAGTTCCTGTGCCGCATAGACGGCGGATGGCGCCGACAGCAGCCCCTGCGACCAGGAATTCAGCGGCAATCCCAACCCCGAGCCATAACGGTTCGTCGCCCCCGCCACCCCGATCATCCAGCTGGTCAACGTGCCCGTAATAGGCTTGATGACCCGCCCAGTGAGGCCCAGAACCAGCACGTTCTCCGGGATGAACAAGCCCGTGCCCAAGCCGGCTCCCGCCGTGATCTCGACCTCGCCCGTGGTGATGCCGGCGTTGAAGCCGCCGCCTGCGGCGCCCAGCGTCAGCGCGCCCGGCAGCCAGGCCGCACCGTCCCACAGCGCGCTCAGCCCCTGGTCCACGACAAAGGCCCGCTGCCCGCGTGAAGGCGGGACAAAGACCCAGCCGCCGTTGGCGCCGATGGCGATGCGCCCCGCCTGCCCCGCCCAGGCGCCCCCAGCGCCAAAGGGCACCGCCCAGCATTGCCCGTCCGTCACCGCGACCGGAGGGCTGGCCACCGAGACGCTCTGCAGCACCAGGTTCACCAACCCGTCCAGCCGCATCAGCCCGTCGTTCACCGTGACATGCTTCTGCGCCTGAGCGGGCTGCAACAGCGGCAGCCCGCAACGCAGCGTTGCCTGTTCAGACATGAATGTTCCTCCTGACAGACGGGCCCGGCCCGTAGATTTCGGAAAGCTGCGCCACCTCGATGGCGAAGCTGCCCCCTTGCGCCGCGTGCGCCCAGACGTTCTCGGGGATCGCCCAGGCAGGCCGCGCGACCTCCTCGCGGTGCAGCAGGGTCGTGCCGCGCACCAGCCGCACGACATAGCGCTCATAGGCCTCGCCCAGCGGCACCTCGGGCGCATCCCAGCCATCGCCCCCGGTCCGGGTGCGCCGGACCCACGTCACTTCGCGGTCCTTCACCGACAGGTGACTGGGCGACAACGGCCGCAAACCAGCGCCCACGACGACAAGCGACCGCTGCCGATAGCTCTCGTCATCCGGCGACTGGCTCGACGGCCCGATCCGCCAGTGGCGCAACTGCCCCCGCGCGTCCGGGTCCAGGTCGACCTGCCTGGGCGAGCCATCCATCAGAACGACCACGCTGCCCGCCGGCCATTCCGCCGGCATCAGCGCATCCGTCCCCGCCTGCCCCCGAAGCCGCCCCGAGATTTCCCACTCGCCCGGCGCCACCAGCTTCGCGTCAGAGAACTGCATCAACTCCCAGTTCCCCGGAGAGCCGTCGCCGATCGCCAGAACGTTGCCCCCTGCCATCAGGGCATTGCGGCCGATGGACCGCAGGTTGCCCCCCTTCACCCGCACCCTCAGCGCAGGCCCTCGGTCCAGAACCCCCGGCCTCGCCGCAGGCAGCGCGCCCAGTGTCACCCCCATGACGGCGCGCGAGGGAAGGATCACGTTCGGCTGCCAGCCGCTGTCCTCCTCGAACGACACCCAGGCCCGCACCGCCCCCGGCCACGGAGTCCCCGTGGCGGCCAACCACGGCGCATGAGGCACCTCGGTCCCCCGCATCATCGGCAGGTCCAAGAAGACCGGCCAGACCGGCCCCGCCGGGACATGCGCCTTCCCGCGCAATCCCTCGCTCACATGGGGCGCAGGCCGATAGACCCCCGGCTCGACCCGCACCGCCTCGACCAGAGTCGCACCGGCACGCTCGACCCGGTCGATGCGCCAGCGGTCTCCGGCCCCCGCGCCATCCGCCAGCCGCACCACATCGCCCGGCCCCAGACCGGCCCGCGACGGAGGCAGCGCGAACCGCGCCGCATCCTGCGCCACTTTCGCCTCGACCAGCCAGCGCGATGCGACCGCGTGCCCCTCAGCCAACGTCAGCACCATCGGCAGGTCATTGTCCGACACCGAGAGGACCTGCCCGTCCGGCAAGGCCGCCTCGGCCGTCCGCGCGCCATAGTCGCCGCCCGTCTCGACATGGCTCAGCCGCACGCGCCCCACCATCTCGGCCAGAGGGGCGCGAGTGATCTCGAACCCGCCCAACTCCTCGGCGACGGCAAGCTCGCCCTCGGCCAGCACCGCATCCACCCGCCCGTCGCGCATGACAAAGCGCAGCACGCCGTCGCGTTCCACCGCGTCGAACCCATGCGCGAGCATCAGCGGCTGCAACGCCGCCCGCCCGCTCTCCGGCCCACTGACAGCATAGCCGCGCACGACCCCATGCAGCCCGCTCACGTCATAGGCCGCGACCCCCGCCCCTTCGCAGATGTCGCGCACCACATCGGCCAGGGGCACCGCGCCCGCGCGGCCGTTCAGCCAATGCCCCCGCTCCCAGGCAAGCCCGTCCGACCACAGGTCGTCCCGCGCCGGAAACGCCGGATAGGGCCGCGCGTCCCAGGCCCAGACATGGGCGCGCGACAACTCGACCATCCGCCCGACCTTCATGGCAGGATTGTTCGCCGGATCGGCCCAGTATGACGTGACCGCCTCGACATAGGCCGCCTGGATCGCATCGTCCCGCCGCCCATCGGAAAACCAAGGCAGCATCGCCTCGCTGCTCATGGCATCAAGGAACTTGTTCGGCTGGTTCGTCCCCTTGTCGAGCGCCGCGCAGCCGTATTCCGTGAACCAGATCGGCTTCGACCCCGGCACCCAGGCCGTCGGCTCGGCCGACCGCGCACCATCCGGCCCACGGTCGTAATGCCAGTTCGACCACCAACCCTTCAGGTCCTTGTAGCGCCAGATCCACGGCTCGCCCTGCCCGTCCGTGATCGGCGTCCGCAGTTGCGTCAGCCGATCCTCGTCGCTGGCGTAATACCAGTCGAACCCCTCGCCTCCGCAGACATTGGTCCGCAGGTAATCGACATTGCGGATATCGACCCAATGCGCGTCGAGGTGCCCCTCGCCCTCGCGCCAGTCCGACAACGGCATGTAGTTGTCGATGCCGACAAAGTCGATGTTCTCGTCGCCCCACAGCGGATCGAGGTGGAACACCGCCTCGCCCCCGCCCGGATGATGGCCGAAATACTCGGACCAGTCCGCCGCATAGCCCAGCTTCACCCCTGGCCCGAGAATCGAACGCACCTCGGCCGCCAGCCGCCGCAAGGCCGCGACCACCGGATAACCGCTCGCCCCCCGGATCTGCGTCAACCCGATCATCTCGGACCCGATCAGGAAGGCGTCGATTCCGCCCGCCATCCGGCACAGATGCGCATAATGCAGGATAAAGCGGCGATAGCCCCACTCCTGCGGCCCCGAATAGACGATCCGCCCGTCCTTCTCGGCAAAATCCGCAACGCAAGCGGTCCCGAAGTACGCCGCCACTTCGGCATCCGCCGCCGCAGTCCCCTGCGGCGAGCCCTTGCGCCCCGCAGCCACCGAACTCGTGATCCGCCCCCGCCAGGGCATGACCGGCTGATCCTTGTTCCCCGTCCAGGGGTCAGGCCGCCCGTTCCCCGCCATCTGCTCCATCAGGATGAACGGATAGAACACCGCCGCCCGCCCCGAGGCGCGGATTGCCCGGATCGCCTCGACCACCGACCCGTCAGCCGGAGTCCCCCCGTAGATCGACCGCCCCTCCTTCCGCGCGATGGTCGCTGCCTCGGCGCGCTTGATTCCACCCGCGCGCCACGGCATCTCCTCGCCGTCGATCTCGGTCTGCTCGACCTTTGGCCGCACGGTGCAGTTACCGGCCCGCAGATCGTCCCCGAACCACGACACAACGACAGAGACCGACCCCACCTTCGGCAACTCGCGCCCCAGCGTCGCCAGCGAGACCTGAAAATCAGTCCCTCCCATCGGCGTGTTGCGGTTGAGAATCCGAGTCTCCCCCAGCCCCAGATCAATCGAAACCTGTCGCGTCGCCAGCGCATACTCCCCGGTTCCCGGGATCAGCGCCACCGCCTGCACGTTCTCGGCCAGCGAAGCCGCGCCCTTCACGCCCCGCGTCACCTCGAAGCTCATCTGCGGCACGCGGTTGCCCCAGCGTTCCAGCGCCAAGTCCTCCAGCACCACATAGGCGATGCCGCGATAGGCAGGCGCGGCCTCGCCCTCATGCGCGGCGATCACCGGGTCGGGCAACTGCGCTTCGTCCCCGCGATAGACGCGCAGGTTCAGGTCCGACGCCGCGACCTCCTCGCCATCCGCCCAGACGCGCCCCACGGACAGGATCGGCCCCTCGCAGAGCGCGATGGCCAGGCTCAGCCGATAGCTGATCTCGGTCACGCGCGGACCTGATCCCTTGCCCCCCGCGTCCTGCGACCGGCTGATCTCGGTCACCGGCGAGGCCCAGATGACATGCCCCGGCACCCGCATCTGCCCCCAGACGTGCGGAATCGCCGTCCCCTCGCCCGCCGTCTGCAGCCGCAGCCGGTCGATGCGCCCCGTTTCCACCAACCGCGCGCCGCCGCCCAGCAACCGCTGGTCGATCACGCGACCGACCGTCGCGCCCACCGCGCGGCCGATGACGGCCCCGGTCAGCCCCAGCATGGTGCCGCCGAAGCCCGCGCCCACGGCAGAGCCGGCCGCCGCCAAAAGGATGGTCGCCATCGCCTTCTCCCATGTCTCTTGAAATGCCGGCCCTCAGGCCCGCCTCACGGCCCGGGCCATCGGAACCGCGCCACGATCCGCGCCCGCCACGGGGCGGAGAGCGGGCTTTCGACCACCCCGTGCCGGTCATAAGCGTGAACGAAGCTCGCCCCCTCGCCCACTCCCGCACGGATACCCAGATGCTTGGCGACCGCTCCGTCCCTCATACGGAACAGCAGTACCTCGCCCACGGCTTCGGGGGCATCCGGCGCCACCGCCACCAGGTTCCGCAGCGCCGCCGCCAGCAAGGGCTCGCCCCTTCCCGTCTCGCCCCAGTCAGCGGTATAGGGCGGCGCGGCTTCCGGCTCGGTCCCGTAGAGCCCGCGCCAGACGCCCCGCACCAGTCCCAGGCAATCCGCCCCCGCCCCCCGGGCCGAGCCCTGATGCACGTAAGGCGTCCCGATCCATCCCCGCGCCAGTTCGACCGCTCGCCGGCTCATCTCCGCCCCCTGTTTGCCTGCGGCGCAATCAGCCAGTCCTCGGGCGGCAGATGCGGAAAGCCCCGGAAGTTGAGGAAGTTTAGGAACTTCCCCCGGCAGGTCTCGGCCCTCTTGTCGCATCCCGCCGTCAGCCGCACCCGGTTCCCCACGGTGGGCGCCGCACCGGGAGCAGCCCAAAGCTCGACTTCCCGCACTCCTTGCGCGGGCATGAGGTCGATCTTGACCGCCCCCGTCAGGCCCCGCACCCTGCCGTCCAGAAACGCAATCCGCCCATGCTCGAACCACCCTGAGGCATGGGCCGGCACCCCGCGCAGCCTCAGCCGAGCACCGCCCTCGTCCAGCGACTCGATGACCCCCTCGGCCCGGAAGCCTTCTCGCCCAAGGTCGAACCGGCATTGGCCGTCCCCCAGAAGCGCCGAGCAGCGCGGATGATAGACCCGCCCCTGCGCCCGGTTCAGCGCCTCGGCCAAGCCCCTCAGCTCGGCCCGGAAAGCGCCCGCCGCAAAGGTGATTTCGCCCAGCGAGCCGCGGAACACCAACCGCCGCGCCGCCACATTGGTCCAGTCCACCTCCCACAGCCGCACCTCGGCGCCGTCCCAGCGGCCTGCCGCCAAGTCCTCTGCGGTGATGGAATCATCCGACAGCACCCCCTGCGCCTCGGTGTTGTCCACCGCCAGCCCAAGCCCCTGCACCAGCGTCTGCGCCGTCAGCCCCGCCTCGGGCCGGAACGCGATCCCCTCGAAGGACAGCACGCCATCATGGTCCGTGAACCCCAGCTGCAGCCCGTCCGAACGGCTCACCGCCCAAGCCCGCGCAATCGTGGTCGCGGTCATATCCGCACCTCGATCACCGGGATTTGCGGCACGTCGCCGGCCTGGAATGTCGCCACCGACACCGCGATCCGGTCGGTGTCGAAGCGCACCGGCACGTCGAACTCGAATCCCGCCGTGACGGGGGCATCCATCATCGGTGCGTCCTTCATCACAATTACGCCCGTCTGATGATCGCAGGTGAAGTCGATCGTCTCGAACTTCTCGACCCCGCCGATGCCCATCCGCACCGTGCCCTCGACCAGCTTGACGATGGGTCGCCGATACGCCGCCGCGCCCGAGCGATAAAGCTTGCTCAACCGGAACTCGACGGTGTTCCCGTCGCCCCGCCCGATCACCTGATCGTCGAACGCGACCGCCCGGCTCGGCAGGCAGGACTTCCAGTCCGTCCAGTCCTTCCACCGGAACCCATGCAACTGCCCGCCCCGTGCCTCGAAGAAGGCGATCAGCGCCGCCATATCGTCGAGGCTGCGCAAGCCCACCCCCGCGTCATACCGCCTGCGCGAATGGGCCCAAGGGCTGTTGCGCTCCTCGAATCCGTTGGTCAGCGTCACGATCTCGGTCCGCCGCTCGGGCCCGCCCATCGAGCCAAAGGACAGATCGGCCGGAAACCGCACCTCATGAAATGCCATCGTCGCCACCACTCCTTACGACCTGTATTTCTTTCTGGCCCAAATACCCCAAGGCTTCCGAGCGCCGGAAAACGGCCCACAAGGCCGTTTCCAGCAAGGCAGGACGAAGGGCAGCAGGGGCGAAGCCCCCGCTCACCCGTTCCGCTCGCCGCGAGAGATCACCCGCCCCAGCCGCGCCGCGATCTGGCTCTGGCTGCGCTGGAACCCGGCCACATCCGGCGTCGTCACGTTGAAGGTGACGTTCACCGCCCGTCCGCCCCCCGCCGCGGCCACGCCCAGCCGCCCGTCGGCGCCGCGCCGCAACGGCATGATTGCCTCGGGGCCCGCCTCGCCCATCAGCCCGGTCGCCCCGCGCAGGGGGAAATGCGTGGGTTGGCTCACGACGCCGCCCTTGGCAAAGGGCATAACCCGTCCCTGCGAAAACGCCCCGCCATCCGCAAAGGGCAGCGCCCCGCCAACGAAACCGCTGACCCCCTGCGCCAGCGCTCCCGCCATCGCCTGCTGCACGGGCCGCATCGCCACGGCAAAGACCGTGTCCGCCATGCTTTGCGCCACGCCCTTCAGCGCGTCCGACAGCTTCACCCCGTCGAACGCCACGCCCTCAAAGGCGCGACGCAAGCCCCCGCCAAAGCCCGAAGTCAGCGAGGACACCTCGCGCCCCGTCTGCCCCATGACCTGTCCCGGCCTCGAAAGCTCCGCCTCGAAGGCCGCCGTCATCCGGCCCGACTGGTCCAGGCGCTCGCCCAGACGATCGAGCCCGTCGCGGCCGAAGCCGTCCCTGTCCGCCATCCGCTTTCTCCATTCCTCAACCGTCGGGAAACTCGGCCATCAGGTCGCCCAGCCGCCCGCGCGTCATCGCGCCCGCGCCGAACTCGATCCCCAGCATCAGCGCCAGTTCCGCCGGCGTCAGATCCCAGAACTCGCGCGGCCTCAGCCCCAGCCCGCGCAGCCCCGCGCGCATCAGCCCCGGCCAGTCGAGTCCCCCCCCAGCGCGGGCAGCCTCCCCGCCGCCCGCGCCGCTCATGCCGCCCCGTGGAAGGCGCGCGCGATCAGCTCGGCCGCGACCCGCGCCGCGCCCACCGGCCCGCCATCCACCTCGACCACCATCAGATCGGGCACCTCGCCCTGCCAGCCGCCGCCTCGCAGCCCCGCGACCAGAACGGCGATCACATCGCGGCTGGAAAACCGCCCGCTCTCGAACCGCTCGATCACGCCCAGCAGGCTGTCGCAGCCCAACTCGCCTTCCAGTGCCGCCAAGGCGCCCAAGGTCAGCCGGGCAACATGGCGCTGGCCGTCCAGCACCACCGCCACCTCGCCCCGATGCGGGTTCACGCTCACGGCTCGACCACTGCCACGGCCAGGAAGCTCAGCGCCCCGGCCGAGGCCAACGACAGCTCATAGGTCGCCTCGCCGTTATAGCTGCCAGCGTATTCCAGCCCGGTGATCTGGAACGGTCCCTCGACCGTGCCGAACCCCGGGATCACCACCTGAAAGCGCGGCACCTCGCCGTCGAAGAAAGCCTGCCGCGCCCGCGCATCCGTCGCCTCGTCGCGGAAGACCCCGGACCCGGAAATCGAGGCCGACCGCACCCCCGCGCCGCCCAGCAACTCGCGCCAGCCGCCCTCGCTGGCGACGGAGGTCACGTCGATCGTTTCCGCGTTGAAGGCCAGCCGCGTCGCCCGCAGCCCGGCCACCGTGGCAAAGCTGCCGTCGCCCGTCATGTCCATCTTGATCAGCAGGTCGCGCCCGTTCTGCACCGCCATCACCCAGTCCTCCTCATGCCACCTTCAGGCCCAGGTCGATCCGCGCGCGGAATGTCATGTCCACGCGGCGGCCCGAGCCGCCATCCGCCCGCCGCGCCCGCGCGCTGACGAACCACAATCCGGCCAGATGGCCGGTCGAAAGCGAAAGCGCGCCGTCCTCCAGCGCCTCGACGACCGCCCCCGCGGCCGCCTTGACCGGGCCGAAGCCGCCGGTGTCCTCAGCCCCCGACAGCACCGACACGATGAAATCGTGCCGCGCCCCGCCCCCTGTCATGTCGCCCGCGTCGGCCACATCCTCGGGCCCCAGCGCCACATGAGTGCCGCTGGGAGGCGCCGCAGGCATCGCGTCGAAGATCGCGTCACCGACCAGTTCGGCCAGCGCCACGTCAGCCCGAAGCGCCTGATAGACCGCAGCCTGCAAGGCCACGGATGCGTGGAAACTCATGTCAGCCCCTCTTCCCTTGCCCGGCAGTCCAGCCACAGCCCGGCGGAACCCGCCTCAGCCACCGCCTCGATGCGGAAGACCCGCCCGCCCATGCGGAACCGCTGCCCCGCAACCGGCCTGCGCGGATCGCCCGCCCGCGCCGCGCGCACCGTGATCCGCCAGGGCACAACGCTTTCCGCCCCGACCTCGCCCTGCCGCTCGGCGCCCGAGCCCGCCCGCATCTGCGCGTAAAGGATGCCCAGCGCCCGCCATTCCATCCGATAGCCGCCCATGCCGTCCGCCACCCGTTCTGGACGTTCCAGCACCAGCGGTATCGTCGCCCGGGGCGCGCTCATGCCCGCCCCCCTCGGCCCGCGAGGGTCCGCACAGCCCGCCACCGCTCGATCAGCGCCCCGACCCCATGCGGCAGCGCCAGTTGCGTGCCGTCGAACCCCCGGTCCTCGTAATATCGCGCTGCCAGCATCATCACCGCCTGCGCCAGATCGCCCGGCACCCGGTCCCAGCTTGTCCCGAAGCCCGCCGCAAAGCGCACCGTGACGAAGCCGCCCATCGGCACCGCCGGCAGGCTGGACCCCGCCGGCGCCAAGATCGGGCGCTGGTTGTCGGGAACCAGCCGCCACAAGCCCGCCGGCACCTCGGTCACGATCCCGGCATGGTCGGTCATCTCTACCGACTCGACCGACAGCGCCGGGGCCAGCGGCAGCGGCTGACCGCAGGGATTGCGCCAGTCCTCCAGCCGCAGACGGAACACCCGCGTCAGCAGCACCTTGCCGGTGCGCGCCTCGACCGTGGCGATGGCGGCGCGCAGGAAGCCCGCCAGCGCCGCATCCTCGGTCGCATCCTCGACCGGCTCGAACCCCGACCCCATCCGCAGGTGGCCCCGCAGCGCGGCGACGGGCAGCGACGCCTGTGCCGGTGCGGTTTCCTCGACGAGCAACATTCCTGAAACCTCCCGTTCCAATAGCAACCGCTGGTGAAAAGGCGGGGCCGCGGCGCGGCCGCAGGCCACAGCGCGCGCGGACAGTGGCTGTGCCGGTCTGGCCGGCAGCCCGCCGCGACCCCGCACCCCGCGTCCTCAGCTACCCATGTGCAGCAGCTTGTAGGCGCGGGGATCGACGACCGCGCCGCCGACGCGCTTGGTCGCGTAGAACAGCACATGCGGCTTGGCCGAGTAGGGGTCGCGCAGGATGCGCAGGTCGGGCCGCTCGGCGATGGTATAAGCCTTGCGGAAATCGCCGAAGGCGACCGACTTGGACCCCGGCGAGGGGTTCGGCATGTCCTCGGAAATCAGCACCGGGTAGCCCAGCAGCCGCGCGGGCTCGCCCGCCGACAGCCCGTCCGACCAGAGGTAGCGCCCGTCGCCGTCGCGCATCCGGCGCACCATGCCGGCCAGGCGGCTGTTCATCAGAAAGGCTGCGTTCGCCCGGTAGCCCGCGCCCAGCGCATAGACCATGTCGATCAGCGCATTGGCCGGGGCCGCTGCGGCGAAATCGCCCGCCGCCCCCGTGGCCACGAAGCCCACCTGCGTCTCGTTCGCCGCCGCGTTGGGGGCAGAGGGCACGCTCAGGATGCCGCGCGGCTTGTCCGCGCCATTGCCGCTGATGAAGGCCGCCGCCTCGGCGCGGGCGAATTTCTCGGCGATGCGCTCGGCCAGCCAGCTTTCCAGGTCGAACGAGGCGTCATCCAGCAGGCGCTGGGTGGCCTTCGGCATCGCAGCCAGCTCATGCAGGCCGATCGAGATCTTCTCGACCTGCGGCGTGTCGGTCTCGACCGTGGCCGGGATCTCGGAGGCCCATCCCGCGCCGATGTCCGTCTTGTCCATCAGCACTTCGTAGGCCGAGGCCTCGACCTGCACGACCGTCGCCAGCGACCGCAGCGAGCCGGTGGTGCGCAGCACCTCCTGCACGGCTTCCGAGATGGTCGGCACGGCCAGGTAGCCCCCGTCCGTGCCCGAGGCCATGGCCTTTTCTTCCAGCGCCAGGCTGCGCAGGCCGGTGTCGTCGCCGCGGCGCAGATAGGCGGCAAAGGCCTTCTGGTGCGGCGCCTCGATCTCGGCGGCCTGCGACAGGGGCGAGCGGCCCCGGAAGGCGGTCTTGCGGTCCAGCATGGTCATGCGTTTGTCCTGTGCTTGCAGCTTTTCATCGACATTTTCGCGGAAGGCCCTGAGTTCATGCACGAACTCGGCCATCGCGCCCTTCAGTCCTGCGGGCATGGCGCTCCCGCCCGCGGCATCCACCTCGGTCATCGCCGTCTCTCCTCGTCAGAAAAAGCGGTCGCAGCGTCCCGACCGCCTGCCGTCGGCACGGGCGCATGGCCCGGCCGGTTCCTTCGCAGCGCAAGGGCGGCGGGTCCGGGACGCCTCACCAGCCCCGCCCTCCCGCCGCCCGGCCGCGATCCCTTGTGTCAGCCCCGCAGCGCGGCCGAGGCCGCCCGCAGCGCCTCGGCCAGCGCGCCGGCCTCGTCACCCTGATCCTCGGACTTCCGCCCGACCTTGGCCTCGCGCAGCATCGGAAAGGTCACGAGCGAGACCTCCCACAGTTCGACCTCGGTCAGCACCCTCCGGCCCTCGCGGTCCCGCTCGGCCCGCACGGTGCGATAGCCGATCGACAGCCCGTCGATGGCCCCCGCCGCGATCAACGCCGCCGCCTCGCGGGCCTGCGCCACCTCGGGCAAAAGCCGCCCCCGGACCCACAGCCCGCGTCCATCCTCATGGATCTCCTCCCAGATGCCGATGGGCTGGCCGGGGTCGTGCTGCCACAGCATCCGCACCTTGTCCCCACGCGCCGCCAGCCGCGCCAGGCTCGCCGCATAGGCACCAGCCGCCACGATGTCGCCGCCTTGGTCGGCCACCCCAAACAGGCTGGCGTAGCCCTCGATCACATGGTCTTCGGTCAGCACGGGCGCGCCGCCCGCGAACTTCAGCTCAAGCCCCAGATCGTCCATCCGCATCCCTCAGACCCCTTTTTCCGCGAATTGCAGGATCGACTGGACCGCCTGCGTCAGGATCACGGCGATGACGCCGTAGACCGTCATCCACAGCCGCCCCTCCAGCCCCTCGATCAGCGCCTCGATCCGTTCGAGCCGCTTGTCCACCTGCCCGAACTGCAGCGCCATGATCCGCTCCTGCGCCTCCAGCTTCTGCTCGTGCCAGACCGAGCGGCGGTCGATGAACTTCGACCCCTCCATCTCAGCCCCCCGCGACCGGAGGCAGCCCCAGCGCCGCCCGTTTCTCGGCATCCGTCAGGAAGCCCGCCGCCCCGACCCTGGCCCAATGCTGGTCCCGCTCCTCGGCCAGCGCCGGAACCTGGTCCAGATCGGGCTTGAGGTCGATCTCGACCCCCAGATGCTCGGACAGCCACCAGGCGACTCCCGCCGCGACCCGAGTCGCCAGCGGCAGCACCGTCAGCCGGTAAAAGGCCCGGTGCGCCTCGGCGTAATTGGCATAGGTCGCATCCCCCGGTATCCCGATCAGCATCGGCGGCACCCCGAAGGCCATCGCGATCTCCCGCGCCGCAGCCAGCTTGGTCTCGTGGAACTCCATGTCCGAGGGCGAGAACCCCATCGGCTTCCAGTCCAGTCCGCCTTCCAGCAGCATCGGCCGCCCGGCATTGCGCGCACCCTGATGATGCTGCTCCATCTCGCTGACCAGCCGATCATACTGGTCGGGGCTCAGCACCCCCTGCCCGTCCGCGCCCTTGTAGATGATCGCCCCACTCGGCCGCGCCGCGTTGTCCAGCAGCGCCCGCGACCAGGCGCTGGCCGAATTGTGGACATCCACCGCCACCGCCGCCGCCTGCATCGGCGACAGCCCGTAATGGTCATCCGTCGGATGAAAGCTGCGGATGTGGCAGATCGGATCGGGCGAGCCGGTCATGTCGAAGCGATGCTTCCGCCCGCCGACCGCGTATTCATAGGCCACCGGCCAGCCATCCGCCCCCGGCACTACGCTCATCCGGTCCGACCGCAGCACGTGCAGCTCTCCCGGCAGACCCGAGGCGCCCACATCCACCGCCTCCAGAAACCCGTTCCCCGACAGCAGGATCTGCCCGAACAGCGCCTCGAACAGCTCGGCCCGGCCCTGCCCCGGATTGGGCCGCCGCATCAGGTCCAGCACCGGATGCACCTCATAGCGCCGCTCCGCGTCTTGGCAGACCAGAGGCACCGCCGCCGCCGCCTCGGCCACCAGCTTCACCGCCCGGAACCCCACCGGGTTGCCGACAAAGCCGCCCCGCGTCAGCGCCCCCATGTCCCGCGCGCCCCACAGCGCCCGCCCAGCCCCCTGCGCCGCCATCACCTTCCCGGCCGCGCTCGCCTTGGCCTCGACCACCGCCGCGACCGGCGCCACCCTTTCTTCGGCGGCCCCTTCAGGGGCGCCCATGTCTTCCCGCGGCCCGCGCCGCCCGAACCACCGCATCGCCATGCGTGCCTCCTGATCCAATGAAAAAGGGCCGCCCCCACGGACGACCCCTTCGATCCTGCCGAAACCCAGAAGGCTTCTTTCTGGCCTCGTTACACATTCAGCCGCGCAGCAAGGTGCGCTACAGCCCCCGAACCTGAGGCCGCCGATAGCTCGCCGCCGGCTCGATCATCAACTCGTGGACCGCCCAGACCAGCGCATCCAGCCGGTCAGGCGAGCCGCGCCCCTCATAACCGCGCACCGTCATCCGGCACATCTGGTCCTCCAGCGCCCCCAAGGCCCCGGATCGCAGATGCTTCACCCGCCCCTGCTCATACAGCGCCGCCACCGGCTCGGCCCTCAGCCCCTTGCCCCGGCCCGCGCGCAACGCCCGGAACGGCACCAGAGGGTCCACCTGCCGGATCACGCTTTCCACCAGATCGCCGCCCTGGTTGACCTCGGCCACCAGCCGCTCGGCCCCGTGCCGCTCAACCGCCGCGATCGCCGCTCGCGCCCAATCCAAAGGCCCGCCCCGCACCGAGGCATCCTCTAGCACAAACGCCCGCCACTCCTGCGGCGGCCCTTCGCAGACGACCCCCGCGACCACGATCCCGCATTCGTCGCTGGACTTCCCCGCCGTCACCGACGGGTCCACTGCCACCACCACCCGGTCCATGGCAGGCGCCGCATCCACCCGGCACCCTTCCAGCATGGAGGTCGTCCACAGCGCACCTTCCACGTCGTCCAGCAGCACGCCCTCAAGCTCCTGCCGCCCCAGCCGGGTCCCGGCATAGCGCGCCTGAACCTCGGAAAGAAAACTCTCCGCCAGATAGGCCCGGTTCGCATCCGTCGGCGCGTGCGTCACCACCGTGGACGGGTTCCGCAGGATCGCCTTCAGCACCCCCACGTTGCGCGGAGTCGTCGTGACCACCTGCTGCGGGTTCTCCCCCAGCCGCAGCGCGAACTGCAGCATGTCCCAGGTTTCCTCGGCCTTCTTCCACTTGGCCAGTTCATCCACCCAGGCCGCGTCGAACTGAGGACCGCGCAAAGCCTCCGGCTCATGCGCCGAATAAACCGTCGCCGTGGCCCCGTTCGGCCAGACAAGCCGCCGCCGCCCCGCCTCCCACACGGGCCGCCGGTCCGGCGGACAGCAGGCCAGAATCCCCGAGTCCCCCATCACCATCACGTCCCGCCCCTGATCGAAGGTCTCGGCCACCAGCGCCACGCGCCGCGCCCGCCCCAAAGCCTCGGGAGTCGCCCCTTCGACCTGAGCGCGCACCCATTCGGACCCGGCGCGGGTTTTCCCCGCCCCGCGTCCGCCCATGATCACCCAGGACTTCCAGTCGCCCGCGGGGGGCAACTGGTGCGGCAAGGCCCAGAACTCGAACAGCCACGGCAGGCTGGCCAAGGCGTTGTCCGACAGCCCGGAAATAAAGGCGTCAACCTCCTCCGGCCCGGCGGAGGCAAGCCAGGCGGCGCCCGATCTCGTCTCGTGCGGCGGCAAGGTCGAGGCGGCCGGCCCCGACATCTCCGGCGACTTCCTTGCGAAGCTTGTCAACTCGGTTCCTTTCCTCCAGCACCAGCTGGGTCGCGGCCCGCAGGTCGCGCACCAGCCTCGCGGTGTCCTTGACGTCATCGGTGCTGCCGCCCCGCAGCCCGATCCTCAGCCTGTGCAGCTCCTCGGCCACTTCGCGAAACATCTCGCCCGCGACGTCGATCGCCTCGCCCGCGCCAAGCGCCCCGTCGTCCCCCCCGGCAACGAACGGTCCCGCCAAGGGTCCGTCCCCCGGCTCGAAACTCATGTCCATGTTATGTGATGCCCTGCCCCCGGTGCCTGTCCGCACGAGCAAGAAACGAAAAAGCGGCCCGAGGTCTCACCGACCCGGCCGCTTGCCCACCTCTTCCAGCATGTCGAATGTGTACCCGAGACCGTTCGCAAAGTCAATCCGCAACACGGCCCCGGCACCCGCCATTCGGTTCTTTCCAAATCTTTTACAACAACTTACCCGGCGCAACACCCCACCGTTCAGCACGCAACACCGCTGCCGCGAGGCAGGAAATACCTCCCGAATCCATCCCCGATGCAGCGTGACAGCGATTTCTGCAGCAGAGCGTTTCTCGATGTCGTTTCCTGAATTTCGAGGTCAAGGCCGGCTGAAGAATCCTGCCTTCGTCGTGGCTCTGCCGCGATGCCTGCCATGAGCACGCACCCCGTTCAATCGGCTCTTCTGACTGCCAGTTCTGGCCACCGTTGAAGGGATGCTGAAGGCATCCAGAACATATCTGCCCTGCCACCGAGCTTCTTCGGCAGGTCCGACAAAGGACCGCCTTGCCGCCCGTCATCCGCGTTGTCGTTCCTCGATCCGTGCCGCCAGCGCAGCGAGTTGCTCGCGGATGCCGGGGATCTCCCAGAAGCCCGCGGGTCAGGTCGGACCGATGGCAAACAGGCCCTCGATACATTGTTCCTCGTGGTCATGGATGGTGCAGTCCATTGCGACGTCAAACCGATCCGCAACGGGTCGAGCCGGACCCGCCCCCCCGTTCGACCATCGCCCGCATCAGCGGCCAGCCGTTGCGCACCGCATCCCGGCAGATGCCGCGGCAGTCGATGATACGCGGGGCGGGAACCCTCGATGCACCCGGCGTGACCGGGCAGCCGCGCCCGGGCGGTCACCCCACCCCGCCCGCATGGACCGACAGGAAGCCGCCCCCCATCACCCGAAGCCACCCAGCGGAACAGGGCGCTGACCGGGGCGCTTGGCGGAACATCACCCGGTCACAGGATCGGGGCACGGCCAAGCCATGCTGGCCCGGCTGCAGGCCGCGCCGCAACAGGCCCAAGCCCCCTCGGTGGCCGTGCGCCGACAGCGACAGCGCCCGATCGATCATCGGAAGCCCCGTGCAAATGATCAGCACACGCCCGTCCGGGTCCGTCCGGGGATCGGGTCCCATCCCCCCGTCAGCAACCCCAAGAGGCGGGAACCTTGCGTCAGGGCGCTGAAGGACAACGACGTATCCCTGCCGGACCCTGCGAACCGCCGGGTGGCGATGGCGATCGTCTCCAGTTGCGACAGATCACACCAGGCCAGCAGAAGAATCTCGCTTCACGCCCGAGCCTGCGGCAGGACCGGGTCCGCCCGGCGTGCAGTTTCTTCGGCCTGAGGTCGTGCAGGAAAGGCCGCCACCAGCTTTCCATCATTCCGCCTTGCCCGCCATTTCGTTCAGGCCCGAGTCGGCCTGCAGTTCCGTCGCCTCATGCCCGGCGACTGGCTTCTTTCTGCCCTCCGCCCGACCTTCGCCCCGCCAGGTGGCGCCGGTTCATGAGCCTCGAAGATTGCGCGTCTCGAAATAGGCAACGGCGTGGTCGGCGAAGCGCTGGGCGATCTTTCCAGCATGGGCCACCGCGCGAAAGGCGAGGACGACCCGCAGCGGCCGCAGGTCGTCGCGGATCTGCAGCGTCCTGACCTCGCCGCCGTCATAAGTCAGGGGCGATGGCGGGCGCATCACCAGCAGGGTAAAGCCGAAGCCTGCCGCAACCGCAGAGCGCACCGCCTCCATCGAGGTCGAGGCATAGGCGATGGGCGGAGAGATGCCGCCCGCGGCAAGCAGGTCCTCGAAATAGCTGCGGCTGCCGGGTGCGTCGAACATCACGTAGGGCGCGTCGGCCAGTTCCGACAGATCGACCGCATCGCGTCCGGCCAGCGGGTGATCCTTGCCGACGACGGCCATCGGCCGCAATTCGGCCAGGGGCCTGAACGCCAGTCCCCCGGCAGGCGCCCCCTGGTCATAGGTCAGGGCGAAATCCAGCGAACCCTCGCGCAGCCCATCCGCAAGCTGCACCAGCGACAGTTCCTGCTGCCGGATCGCGATGCCCGGCGCAGCCTCGGCAAAGCTGCGGATCAGGCCGGCGGCATAGAAGGGCGCGAGCGTCCAGAAGACGCCCAGCCGGATCTCGCCCGAGGTTCCGGCAGCAAGCGCCAGCGCCTCGCGTTCCATCTGCCGGGCGTCGTCGTCAAGGCGCCTGACATGGTCAAGGAACAGCCGCCCCTGCAGCGTCAGGGTCAGCCCGCGCGCATGATGCCGCTCGAACAGGACAAGGCCGGTCACGTCCTCGAGCTTGTCGATCGCCTGCGCCACCGAGGGCTGCGAGATGTTCAGCACCCGCGCCGCCTGCGCGATGCCCCCCTGCTCGGCCACCGCGCGGAAATAGGCGCATTGGCGAAGCGTGAAACGGACCATATCCTGCCTTCCTTCTGCGAAGGATAAATGAGTTTTCATATTCTTTCGGGGAAGTTCAAGCTGGCGCAAAGCCATGCCAACAAAGGTCGCCCCCATGTCGCTGGACCAGCCTGTCGCCGAACTGCTCGACGCCGCCGCCCGCCCGCTGGAGGACGCGCGTGCCATGCCGCCTTCGGTCTATACCAGCCCCGCCTTCCTGCAGCGCGAGATCGAGACGATCTTTTCCAAGGAATGGATCTGCGTCGGGCGGTCGGATGGGCTGGCGAACCCCGGCGATTACGTCACCTGCGACCTCGCCGGCCAGCCGGTCATGGTCATCCGCGACCGCGAGGGTCAGGTCCGCGCCTTTTCCAACGTCTGCCTGCACCGGATGTCCACGCTGCTGGAAGGCTCGGGCAACGCCCGCGTCATCGTCTGCCCCTATCACGCCTGGACCTACGGGCTGGACGGCAAGCTGCGCGGGGCGCCGTTCATGGCCCAGACCACCGGCTTCTGCAAGCACGACTATGGCCTGCCCAGCATCCGCTGCGAGGAATGGCTGGGCTGGGTCTACATCACGCTGGACAACGACCGCCCCAGCGTCGCGTCCGAACTGGGCGAACTGGAGCGGCTGATCGCGCCCTACGGGATGGAGAACTACGTCCAGTGCTTCCGCGAAACCCATGTCTGGGACACCAACTGGAAGGTGCTGGCCGAGAACTTCATGGAAAGTTACCACCTGCCGGTCTGCCATGCCGACACCGTGGGCGGCCATTCCAGGCTTGAAGAGATGGAGTGCCCGCCAGGCCTGCGCGCCTTCAACTATCACTGGATCACCAAGGAAGCCTCGCTGGCGATCGGTAACGCCCATCCCGACAACACCCGGCTGGACGGCCACTGGCGCAAGACCACGGCGCTGATCACGCTGTATCCCAGCCATCTGATCACCCTGACGCCGGGCTATTTCTGGTATCTGTCGCTGCATCCCAAGGGCACGGGGCAGGTCGCCATCACCTTCGGCGGCGGACTGTCGCCCGAGTTCATGAAAGACCCCAAGGCGCCGGAATACATCGCCAGCCTCAAGGCGCTGCTGGACGAGGTGAACCTGGAAGACCGGGGCTGCACCGAAAAGGTCTTCCGCGGCCTGTCCGCCCAGATGGCGCGGCCGGGGCACCTGTCCTATCTGGAACGGCCGATCTACGACTTCATGCAGTATATCGCCGAGCGCACCGCGAGCTTCGAGCGCAGCCTTGCGCTGGCGGCCGAGTAAGCCCGGCCGCATCGCCCCGGCGACCGGGCGGCGCCGGACCACGACCGGCCGGGACATCCGCCGCCCCTGCTGATTCGCCCGGCTTTTGCCTGCACCGGGGCGGTTCCCCGTGGGACCGTTCCCGGACTGCCTGCCTTTCGGGCAGTCCCGCCTTCGCCCTGGCGTCCTGCACGCCACTGCGCCAATTGCAGGACCACAGGCGCAGCTTAGTTTTCCCCGAAGCAAGGCTGCGGAAAACGCTTATTTACCCCTGGGCCCCAGAGTTCGGATGATCCGGGAATGGCCGGGCGGACAGCATGACCGCCTGCCCGCCCATGGCCGTCATCCTCAAGACCCGGATACGCGCCGCGACATGGGTCGAACAAGCAGACCAAGGACAGGGACCAAGGAATGAAGCAACTGATGGTTCAGGCGACCGCGCTCTGCGCGCTGGCACTTCCGGCCCATGCCGACCTGACGGTGATGAGCTGGGGCGGCGCCTACGAGAAAAGCCAGGTCGAGGCCTACAACAAGCCCTTTACCGCGGAAACGGGAATCGCCGTCAACATGACCTCGGCCGACAACCCGGCGGGACCGATCAAGTCGATGGTGGACGCAGGCAACGTCACCATCGACGTGGTGGACCTTGAATATACCGACGCCGTGCGCCTCTGCGACGAGGGCGTGCTGGAAGAGATCGACCATTCCACCCTGCCCCCCGCGCCTGACGGCACCCCCGCGGCCGAGGACTTCCTGCCCAACGCCCTGACGGATTGCGCCGTCGCCTCGATGGTCTTCGCGACCGTCTACGGCTTCGACACGACCAAGTTCACGGACGAGCAGCCCTCGACCATCGCCGACCTGTTCGATGCAGAGAAGTTCCCCGGCAAGCGCGGGCTGCGCAAGGGGCCGAAGATCAACCTTGAAATCGCGCTGATGGCCGATGGCGTGCCGGCGGCCGAGGTTTACGACGTGCTGGCAACCCCCGAGGGCATCGACCGCGCCTTTGCCAAGCTCGACACGATCAAGCCCCATGTCGTCTGGTGGGAGGCCGGCTCGCAGCCGCCGCAGCTTCTGGCAGATGGCGAGGTCGCCATGACCACCGCCTACAACGGCCGGCTGTTCTCGGCCATCGCCGCCGAGAACAAGCCCTTCAAGATCGTCTGGGACGGGCAGGTGCAGGAATACGAACTGTTCGCGGTGCCGAAGGGGACGCCGAACCGGGACGCCGCGATGGACTATATCCGCTTTGCCACCGGCACCCAGCGGCTGGCGGACCAGACGAAATGGATCGCCTATGGCCCGGCCCGCAAGTCGTCGATCCCGCTGGTCGGCACCTTCGAGGATGGCACCACCGAGATGAAGCCGTTTCTGCCCACCAACCAGGACAACATGGCGAATGCACTGCAGTCGTCCCATGACTTCTGGGTGGACCGCGAGACCGAGATCACCGAGCGCTTCACCACCTGGCTGTCGCGATAAGCCCTGCGCGGCCGGTGACGCGCCGGCCGCTCACGCATCCTCGGGCATGGGGCCGCCGCCGGACAGGCGGTGGCTGTTGCGCCGGACCCATTCGCTGGCGCTGGCAAGGAAGGTCCGGTGCAACTGGCTGCGTTCCACCGCCGTGCTGACCAGCATCCCCATCTTCATCGCCCGCGCCTTGCCCGCCAGCGGCAGAAAGCGCAGCGGGCGCCCGTCGGGGGCCACGTCGTTCAGGGGCCGCAGGTTGACGATGGAATAGCCGAAGCCGTTGGCGACGAGGCTGCGCAGCACCGCCATGTCCCGCGTCCGTTCCGTGATGTTCGGGCGCAGGCCCCGGTCGGCGAAGAAGGACAGGAAGTAGTCGGCGCTCAGCGGCAGGTCCAGCAGCACCATCCGGTGCGGGGCCAGTTCCTCGACCGAGACCTCGGGCTGGTGGGCCAGAGGGTGATCCTCGCTCATCGCGACCAGCGGCGGCAGCTCCATCATCGGGAAGAAGCGCAGGTCGGCGGGCAGGTCCAGGTCATAGGTCAGCGCGACGTCGATCTTCGCCTGCCGCAGCAGGCTGAACAGTTCCGCCTGATCGGCCTCGACCTGCGAAATGCGGACCTCGGGGTATTCCTCGGCAAAGCTGCGCCGCAGCGCCGGCAGGACGGCATGGGCGAAGGTGGTCATGCAGCCGATCGCCAGCGGCCAGCGGATCGAGCCGGACAACTCGCGCGCAAGGTCGCGCAGCGCCGCCGCCTCGCGCAGCACCATGCGGGCGTGTTCCAGCAGCTTGCGCCCGGCCAGCGTCGGCGTCAGCCCCTGCGCATGGTGGCGGACGAACAACTGGACGCCCAGTTCCTCTTCCAGATGCGAGACCCCGGCCGAGATCGAGGGCGGCGAGACGTTCACCTGCTGGGCCGCCGCGGCGATGCTGCCCGCCTCGCCCACCGCCACCAGGTATTCCAGTTGCCGCAAGGTATAGCGAACGGGCATTTTCCTCGGGTCTTTCAGGCGCAGGGGACCGCGGCGACGGCCACGGCCCGGCACGCTAAGTCAAAGACCAGAGCCGGACAAGGCGCTCCTGCGCCCGCTATTCGTCGCCCGGCACCCCGTAGGAGGGTGCCGCGCGGGGATCGAGCGCGCGCTGGACATAAGCATCAAGCTGGGGCTTGTAGACCTCCCATGCCGCGGCGACGGCCTCGATGGGGCAGGTGTCGGTCCAGTCGCAGCGCAGGTCGGCGACCGGCCAACTGACCCTGTCCACGATCTTCATGCCGGCGGAATGGACCGGCCCGGCCTCGCCCCCCGCCGCAAGCCCCGCGCGCATCGCCGCGATCAGCCTGTCGCCCAGGTGGCCGGTCGAGGACAGGAACCCGTCCACGATGGCCTGCGGCACGCCGTCATCGGCCAGCAGGTTGCCGCCCGAGGCGACGTTTTCGGCCTGCGCCTGCGTCCAGATGCCCAGCGAGTTCGGCCCCGAATGAATGGCCGTCCGCCCGTTCCGGTCCACCGCCAGCACCTGCCGGTATTCGATGAACCGGCCCCGGCGCCGCACCTCGGCAATCGCGTCCTCGGCGGAAAGACCGCCTTCCATCAGATCCAGCGCCATCGGCCCCAGCGTCGGATCGGTGACGTTCTGCGAGGCGACCGCCCCCACCCCGGCGCGGGCATAGGAACAGCGCGCCGCGACGGCGGGCGAGGAGGACGAGATGGCGACGCCGAACATCCCCGTCCCGGCGCAGCGGGCGACAAGCGAGAAGGTCATCGGCTCACTCCGGGATCACGGCGGTGGCGTCGATCTCGACCAGCCACTCGGGGCGGGCCAAGGCCGAGACCACCAGCCCGGTCGAGACCGGATGCACGCCGCGGATATATTCGCCCATGGTGCGATAGACCGCCTCGCGGTGGCGAACATCGGTGATGTAGACGACGACCTTGACCAGATGCTCCATCCGCCCGCCCGCTTCCTCGATCAACTGGCGGATGTTCTGCATGACCTTGTGGGTCTGCTCGGCCGGATCGTGGCTGTCGAGGTTCCGCGCATCGTCGAGGTTCTGCGGGCATTGCCCCCGCAGCCAGACGGTCCGGCCCCCCTGCGTCACCACCGCCTGGCAGAGATCGTTGTCCAGCTTCTGCTCGGGGTAGGTGTCGGCGGTGTTGAACTTGCGGATACGGGTGTGGGCCAAGGCGGTCTTCCTCGTGGTGCTGTGAAATCTCTGTGCTAGCCGGCGCGGCGCTGTCCGTCGGGCTGCTGCTGGGCCGCGCCCTGATGATAGTCGAGATACTTGCGCTGGATGCCGATCTGCTCGGCGATGTGCCTGGCGTCGTGCCAGACGCCCCAGATGAAGCTCGACCCCCGCCGCGACTGCCAGGGCAGGCCGAGGAAATAGATGCCCGGCTCGACCGAGACGCCGCGCTGGTGGATGGGGCGGCCGCGTTCGTCGAAGGCGTCGATCCTCATCCAGCCGTAATCGACCGAGAAGCCCGTGGCCCAGATGACCGTGGCGATTCCCGCCCCGGCCAGATCAAGTTCGCGGATCGGTCTGGCGATGCAGTCTGCATCCGGCCAGCGGCGCCGTGCCCCGGGGTCTTCCGGCAGGTCGAGGCCGTTGCGCCGGGCATAGTCGTCGGCCTCGTCCAGCAACCCGTCGTGATTGGCGTCGCCGTTGTTCAGGTTCGTCACCAGATCGTCCGCAAAGACCAGCCTGCCGTCCGCATAGCCTTCTGTCCGGCCCACGAGGATCATGCCCTCCTGCGCCAGACGGCGGAAGTCGATGGTCTCGCCGCCCCGCGCGCCGCTGACGGCGATGGTGACATGCTCGGTCCCCGGTTTCGGCGCGGCCATGTCCCACTTGCCCAGCACCCCCAGCCACCAGCAGAAGTCGCGCCCGCGATAGCTGCGCGGCGGGCGGTCATGCGGGCCCACGGACAGATAGACCTTGCGTCCCGCGCGGCGCAGTTCGTCCGCGATCTGCACGCCGGACGAGCCTGCCCCCACGATCAGCACCGCGCCCGGCGCAAGCTGGCCGGGGTTGCGGTAGTCGCTGGAATGAATCTGCGCCACGCCTGCGTCGGCGGGGATCACGGGCGGAATGACCGGCTTCTGGAACGGGCCGGTTGCGGCGACGACACGCTGCGCCTCGAACGTCCCCTGCGAGGTCTCGACCCGGAAGCCGGGGCGTCCGTCCAGCCGCTCGACCGATCGCACCTCGACGCCGGTGCGGACGGGGGCGCGGAACCTGCGGGCATAGGCTTCCAGATAGGCCGCCACCACCTCCTTGTGCGGGAAGTCGTCGGGGCCGGTTCCGGGATCGACCTCGTCGAAGGTCATGCCGGGAAAGCGGTCGTGCCAGGCAGGCCCGTTCGCGACCAGCGAGTCCCACCGCCCCGAGCGCCAGCGTTCCGCGATCCGGTCCCGTTCCAGCACCAGATGCGGCACTCCGTCCCGCGTCAGATGCTCGCTCATCGCGAGCCCTGCCTGCCCGGCGCCGATCACAAGCGTGTCTGTCGTCTCAACCGGCATCCCTGCGTCCTTCATGGCCCCAAAGGATGTAACCGCGCGATGCACAGGCCGAAAACCACGATCTGGCGTCGCATTGGTTAGGCTGTTCCTAAGGCGGCTTGCACTTCGACCCTTGCTGCGGAAGCAATGGCCCCTGCATCAGCCCGGAGCCTCCCATGCCCGTCCCCTCGACAGTCGAGATCCTGCGCGACCTGGTGTCTTTCCCGACGATCTCGCGCCAGTCGAACCTGGCGCTGCTGGATCACGTCGAAAACCTGCTGGTTCCCGCAGGCGCGCGGGTCGAGCGTTTCGCCCATCCCGACGGATCGCGGGCGAACCTGTGGGTGACGGTCGGCCCCGAGGGGCCGGGGGGCCTTGTCCTGTCCGGCCACACGGACGTTGTGCCGGTCACGGGCCAGAACTGGACGACCGATCCCTTCACGCTGACCGAGGTGGACGGACGGCTTCACGGGCGCGGCACGGCGGACATGAAGGGCTTTCTTGCCGCGGCGGTGCGCGCTGCGCTGATGGCGGCGGGGCGGGATCTTCGGGCGCCCCTGCACCTTGCCCTGTCCTACGACGAGGAGATCGGCTGCCTGGGCGTCCGCGGCATGATCGAGGCGCTGGCCGCCCGCCCCGACCGCCCCGCGCTCTGCCTCATCGGCGAGCCGACGGGCATGAGGATCGCCGCCGGCCACAAGGGCAAGGCCGCCTTCCGCGCCTGCTGCCACGGACGCGACGGCCATTCGGCGCTGGCCCCGCAGGCGCTGAACGCGCTGCATTTGGGTGCCGCGTTCATTGCCGCGCTTCAGGCCCGGCAAGAGGACATCGCCGGCAACGGCCCGCGCGATCCCGGCTACGACATCCCCTACACGACGATCCACGCCGGGATCATGACCGGCGGCACGGCGCTGAACATCGTCCCGAACCGCTGCGAGATCGACTTCGAGATCCGCAACATCGCCCAGGACGACCCTGATCCGATCCTCGCGAGGATCGAACAGGATGCGGCCGGGATCGTGGCGCCATACCGCGACAGCTTTCCCGAGGCCGCCATCGCCATAACCGCCGTGTCCCGTTATCCGGGCCTGAACGCCGCCAAGGATTCCCCCGCGATCCGGTTCCTGCGCCGGATCACGGGCGACAACGACCCGACGATCAAGGTCGCTTTCGGCACCGAGGCCGGGTTGTTCCATGACGGCCTGCAGATCCCCACCGCCATCTGCGGGCCGGGCTTCATGGAGCAGGGCCACAAGCCCGACGAATTCGTCTCGCGCGAGCAGCTCAACCGGTGTGACATGATGCTGGAGCAAGCGGTCGAGGCGGTGGCCTCGGGCCTTGATGACCACATCTGACAGGCCCTTTCGCGAGGCGCCGGATCATCAAGGGCGGCGGGCGGACCGCACATGGGCGCACCGGCTCAGGCGTGAAAGCGGATTGTCTGGAGTGATCTGCACGTCGATGCCTTTGTTCGGCGAGGATCGCTCTGGAACCAGCCACTGCGTTCACATGAAGGCTGATACATCGCCCTGAAAGGTGAACCGGGACTGGAGCAAGGCTGTGACAAGGCCAATGGCCGTTGAAACTGCCGGGCGGCTTCCCACGGCAGCATCGGTTGACCTGCGGCAGAAGTATGCTGCGCTTGGAGCGCCTGGTCGGGACGCAGCATTTGAGGAGTTTCGGGAGGGGTTCTGCGGCCAGGCGCTCGACCGGGAAGCGGGCTGACCCTTCGCGGCCAGATGCCGGAAGCAGGGTGCAGGCACTGTCACCCCTTGCAATGCCCTTGGGCTTGGCATCACGTCGAAACGAAGGCGCTCACTCGGCTGGTGCGCGCATCACCGTGGTGAGATCGAATTTCACCTCGAAACCGACGCCGGCAGGTCGGACATACTGGCGGGATGCGACCCGGTTCATCACGACGCTGCCGACCGCCGCCATGCCATCCCGGCTGGAGCGGTTGGATTGGAAATACATGGCACGCTCCATGCATTTTGCACATGCCGCAGCCGGACAGGGCTGCCACTGCAATCGCCACCAAAGGAAGGTTCCAGGCGAGGCGACGGGATCCCATCGACGGCTGCTCTTCGGTTGAAATCGCTGCACCTTGTCCAAGGCGGCCGGGAACGGCAGGGCGTCGCCTTTCCCGTGGTGGCGGGATGTCGTTTGCGAGAGGCTCGGCCTTCAGGTTGCCTTCGGCAGTTCCCTTCGATGGGGGCACTGACCCTCCGCCCGATCATGCGGCTGCATTGCCCCTGCGGTTCAGCCGCAGGGCCGTGATCCCGGCCAGGATGATCAGGACCGAGCCGGTGACGGTCCACAGGTCCGGCCGCTCGCCGAAGACCATGATCCCGGCGATCATCGCGAAGACGAGGCGGGTATAGCGGAAGGGCGTGACGGCGCCGACCTCTCCGGTCCGCATGGCGATGGTCAGCGAGGTATAGGCGCCGATCCCCGCCACCGAGGCGGCCACGAGACCCAACCATGTGGCCGCATCGGGCCGGACCGGCGCCGGCCCGAAAGGCAGGGCGATCAGCCCCGCCACGATCAGCATCATGAAGCCCAGCACCCCGAGCTGCCGGAAGGACAGCGCGGGCGGCGCCGCACGGGTCGCGAGGTCACGCCCCGCGAAGCCCAGCATGGCAAGAACGGCCAGCACCGACAGCGACCCGAAGCCTTGCGCGCCGGGACGCAGGATCATCAGCACGCCGGCCAGCCCCACAGCGACCGCCAGCCAGCGCCGCGGCCCGATCCTTTCGCCGAAGATCACGATCGCGCCGACCATGACCACCAGCGGCGTCGCCTGCAGGATCGCCGAGGCGGTCGAAAGCGGCGTCAGCGCGATCGCCAGCATGAAGAACAGCCGCCCGACGATCTCGGACAATGAACGCAGGATCATCGCCGGCCGCAGCATGGCGCGGCTGACGGGCGGCTCGCCCGACCCTATCGCCCAGGCCGAAAATGCGATCACCCCGAAGACGCCGAAGGTCATCAGCACCTGCCCGACCGGCAGGCTGCCCGCGGCGAGCTTCAGCAGCGCATCCTCGACCGAAAAGCCCGCCATGGCGAGGCACATGAACAGGGCGCCCCGGCGGTTCCAGGCAGGACCAAGGCGGGATGACAGGGGCATGTCCATGAACTCGGTCCTTCAACTGTTCCCAAGCAGAGCCGGGCGGAACCCGCGCCGAAGGCAGGCCCCTGTCCGGGTGAACTGGCATCCCGCGCGGCACCTTGGCAATATGAGCCGTTATGGAGGATGATCGACCTTGACCGACGAGATACGGCTTTCCGAGGCCGAGACATACCGGCTTGCCCATGACTTCCTGACCTTTCACGGGTTGTCACAGGATCAGTCGGCGGCCATGGCAGGAATACTGACCAAGGCCCAGCGCGACGGGAGCCTTTCTCACGGGCTGCAACGCCTGCCCGGAACGCTCGAGACGATGGGCCATCCGGCCTTTGACCGCGAGGCCGTTGCCCTCGTCACCCCCGTCACGCCGGCAGTCGTCCGGGTGGACGCGGGCTTCGGCTTTTCCATATCCGCCGCCCTGGCCGGCCTGCCTGCCCTGATCGAGCGCGCGCGGGCGCTGGGCATCGCCATGCTGGCGGTCAACAACGGCTTTCACTCGACGGCGCTCTGGCCGGTGGTCGAGGAGATCGCCGAAAGCGGGCTTGTGGCGTTGTCGATGAACCCCACCCATGACTGGGTCGCCCCGGCCGGCGGCACGAGGCCGGTGCTGGGCACCAATCCGCTGGCCTTCGCCTGGCCGCGGGCCGGGAAGCCGCCCTATGTGTTCGACTTCGCCACCACGGCGGCCTCGCGCGCCGACATCGCCCTGCACCGGCAGGCGGGCAAGGCGATCTCCGAAGGCTGGGGCCTCGACCCCGAGGGGCGCCCGACGACGGACCCTGCCGAGGTGCTGTCCGGCGCAATGCTGCCCTTCGGCGGCCACAAGGGCTCGGCGCTCGCCACCATGATCGAGCTGATGGCAGGCCCCTTCATCGGCGACCGCACCAGCCGGCAGTCGGCCGAGTTCGATGCGGGTCAGAATGCCGCCCCTTGCCATGGCGAGCTGATCATCGCCTTCGATCCCGCGCTGCTGTCCACGCCTGACGATCTCGCCGCCGCCGAAAGCGTGCTGGACGCGATCGAGGACCAGGGCGCCCGCCTTCCCGGCAGCCGCCGCCATGCCGAGCGCGCCCGCAACCTGCGCGACGGCATCCCTGTCAGCCGGGCGCTGCACGAGCGGATTCGCGGGTTGATGGAAGGCTGACAACAGCCCTGCCAGCCGGACGCCCAGGGGCCGGGGAAGGTGCCCATGACTGCGGCGCCGACATCGCGCACATGGCTTGCCAACCTGAGCGTCCAGTCTGAACAACGAACTTCGGCGGTCTGGCATCCAAGTTCAAGAAGCCGAGGATGCAGCGGCACGTCGCAGACGTCACCTGCCTCGTGTTCCGTTTTCTGGCCCGCAACAATCAATCATGACGGACGCATGGCGCGGATCGTTTCAAGCCAAATCATGAAGGCGATCATGCCGGGCGTGGTGCGAGGCGGCAAGCTGCGCTGGCACAATCAGGTATCGCGCAACCTCCGCAGACTGCCCGGCCTGCCGCTCGGGCTTGGTGATCAGACGTCGGGGTTCGGCAACCGCCCCTGGCAGCAACCGCACGGCCCCGCTCCACTCGCCGCCGATGGGCTGTATCAGCCCTGTCCTGCCGATAATTGGTTGAAGCGCCTTCGGGACAGCAATCCGGGCGTAGAATCTTCCACCCGCGACCTTCGGATGACGGACTTGTCCGGTCATGTCGCAGCCCTTGTTCTGGCACCAGAAACGGCACAAGGCCCGGTGACGCAAGGGCTTTCAGAAATTGCCGAGAAAGCGATGGTGCTGCGAGAGAGGATTGAACTCTCGACCTCACCCTTACCAAGGGTGTGCTCTACCACTGAGCTACCGCAGCGCCGTGCGGGGCGATTTAGACCCAAGCTCTCGGGGGCGCAAGGGGGTAGTCGCGGAAATCCGCCATGATCCTGCGCGGCGGCTGCTGGACGGGACGGCCCCCGGCAATTAACAGGGCCGGATGAGCAAGGATCGCCCTTCCCATCCCGCAGACAGCCGCGAGGCCCGGCTGGGCGCGGCCTTGCGCGCCAACCTCGCGCGGCGCAAGGCGCAGGCGCGCAGCCGGGCTGCGGATGAACGGGACGACAGGTCGGACCCCGCAGGAGCCGGGGACAACGCAGAGACGGGGACGAACCCGCACAAGGGGCACGGGCAGGACTGATGGACACGATTCTGGTGCGCGGCAACGGGCCGCTGAACGGCGAGATTCCGATCGCGGGGGCGAAGAACGCCTGTCTCACGCTGATGCCTGCGACCCTGCTGACGGATGAGCCGCTGACGCTGACCAACGCGCCGCGGCTGTCCGACATCCGCACCATGACGGCGCTGCTGCGCTCGCTGGGGGCCGAGGTGGCCGGCCTGCAGGACGGGCAGGTCTTGGCGCTGTCCAGCCATGCGCTGACCAGCCATACCGCCGATTATGACATCGTGCGGAAGATGCGGGCCTCGATCCTGGTGCTGGGGCCGATGCTGGCGCGGGATGGCCACGCGGTCGTCTCGCTGCCGGGCGGCTGCGCCATCGGGGCGCGGCCGGTGGACCTGCACCTGCGCGCGTTGCAGGCGATGGGGGCGGATCTGGACCTGCGCGACGGCTATGTCCACGCCAAGGCGCCGGCGGGCGGCTTGAAGGGCGCGGTGATCGACTTTCCGCTGGTGTCCGTGGGCGCGACCGAGAACGCGCTGATGGCGGCGACTCTGGCACGGGGCACGACGGTCCTGAACAACGCGGCGCGCGAGCCGGAGATCGTCGATCTCGCCCGCTGCCTGCGGCGGATGGGGGCCGAGATCGAGGGCGAGGGCACCTCCACCATCACCGTGCAGGGCGTGAAGCGTCTGGGGGGCGCGACCCATCCCGTCGTGACCGACCGGATCGAGTTGGGAACGTATATGCTCGCGCCGGCGATCTGCGGCGGCGAGGTGACCTGCCTCGGCGGCAGGATCGAACTTGTGCAGGCCTTCTGCGAAAAGCTGGACGAGGCCGGGATCAGCGTGACCGAATCCGAGCGTGGGCTGACCGTGAGCCGCCGGAACGGGCGGGTCAACGCGGTCGATGTCGTGACCGAGCCTTTCCCCGGCTTCCCCACCGACCTGCAGGCGCAGATGATGGCGCTGCTTTGCACGGCGGATGGCGTCAGCGTGCTGGAGGAGACGATCTTCGAGAACCGCTTCATGCACGCCCCCGAACTGGCCCGCATGGGCGCGCGGATCGAGGTCCATGGGGGGCACGCCCGCGTGACCGGCGTGGAAAAGCTGCGGGGCGCGCCGGTGATGGCGACGGACCTGCGGGCAAGCGTCAGCCTGATCCTCGCGGGGCTGGCGGCGGAAGGCGAGACGGTGGTCAACCGCGTCTACCATCTGGATCGCGGCTATGAGAAGGTCGTGGGCAAGCTGCGCGCCGTGGGCGCGGATATCGAACGGATCAAGGAGCAGCCAGCCCATGACTGACGCCAGCTACGCCGACGCCGATCCCGCAGGCCCTGTCGCCATCCGGGCCGAGGACGCCGACGACCTGCGCATCCTTGCCACGCTGGTGCAGGACGCGGTGCTGACGGTCGGCGACATGGCGCATGACGGGAAGGCGCGGCGCTTCAGCCTGCTGCTGACCCGCTTCCGCTGGGAGGATGCCGAGGCCGCGCGGCGCGAGGGGCGGCCCTTCGAGCGGGTGCGCTCGCTTCTGGTGATCTCGGACGTGCTGCGGGTGCGGCATGATGGCATCGACCGGGGCGATCCGGGCACGGTGATGTCACTGCTGGACGTGGCCTGGACGTCGGGCGAGGACGGCACCGGGGTCGTGACGCTGAGTTTCGCGGGCGACGGGACCATCGCCATCGACGCCGAGTGCCTGTGCGTCGATCTGCGCGACGTGACCCGGCCGCATCGGGCGGTCTCGGGCGAGATGCCGCGGCACGAGTGAAGGAAGGGGCTTCGCCCCTCGCCGCCGCTGGCGGCTCACCCCAGGGTATTCGGGCCAGAAAGAAGTCGCGGGCATCGGCTTGAGAGCCGGGGCGCGGGACGGTAATTGGCGGGCCAAGCCGCCGAAAGGACTGACCATGCCCGTCTTCCTGTCCACCACCGACGCCGATTTCGAGGCGCGCTTCGCCGCCATGCTGTCGGCCAAGCGCGAGGATGCCGCCGATGTGGGCGACGCCGTGGCCGCGATCATCGCGGATGTGCGGGCGCGGGGGGATGCGGCGCTGGTCGAACTGACCGCGCGCTTCGACAGGCTGGAGCTGACGGCCGAAGGGCTGCGGTTTTCCCCGGCCGAGATCGAGGCGGCGGCGGCGCAGGTGTCATCCGAGGATCGCGCGGCGCTGGAACTCGCGGCCGGGCGCATCCGCGACTATCACGCGCGGCAGGTGCCCGAGGACGCGATGTGGACCGACGGGGCGGGCGCGCGGCTGGGCTGGCGCTGGACGCCTGTTTCGTCGGCGGGGCTGTATGTGCCGGGAGGGCAGGCAAGCTATCCCTCCTCGGTGCTGATGAATGCGATTCCTGCACAGGCGGCGGGGGTCGAGCGGCTGGTGGTCTGCGTGCCGACACCGCGGGGCGAGGTGAATCCGCTGGTGCTGCTGGCCTGCCGGTTGGCCGGGGTGGACGAAATCTACCGCATCGGCGGGGCGCAGGCGATCGCGGCGCTGGCCTATGGGACCGAGACGATCCGTCCGGTGGACAAGATCACCGGGCCGGGGAACGCTTATGTCGCAGCGGCCAAGCGGCAGGTCTTCGGCCGCGTCGGCATCGACAGCATCGCCGGGCCGTCCGAGGTGCTGGTGATCGCGAAAGGGGCGCAGAACCCGGAATGGCTGGCGCTGGACCTGCTGGCGCAGGCGGAACATGACGCGGACGCGCAGGCGATCCTGATCTCGCCGGACCCCTCGCTGGCGCAGGCCGTCGCAGCCGAGGTCGAGCGGCTGCTGCCCACCCTTCCCCGCGCCGCCATCGCCGGCGCAAGCTGGCGCGACCACGGCACGGTGATCGTGACCCGCGATCTGGCCGAGGCGGCGGCGCTGTCAGACCGTATAGCCCCCGAGCATCTGGAGCTTTGCGTGGACGATCCGGACGCACTGGCCGCTCAGGTCAACCACGCCGGCGCCATCTTCCTGGGCGGCTGGACGCCCGAGGCGGCGGGCGATTATGTCAGCGGGCCGAACCACGTCCTGCCGACCGCCCGCTCGGCGCGGTTTTCTTCGGGGCTGTCGGTGATGGATTTTCTCAAGCGCACGACGCTGTCGCGGCTGGACCCCGGCTCGCTGTCGGCCATCGGGCCGGCGGCGGTCCGGCTGGCCCTGTCCGAGGGGCTTTCCGCCCATGCCCGTTCCATCGAGGCGCGGCTGGCCACGCTGAACCGGGGCTGACGTGTTTCCCGCTTGAATGATCCCGCGCTTGCCGTGATCTTGGCACCCGCCCACAGGGGCAGCGCAGCAAGGGGCACGCCCGATGACAACCGATCGCCTGATCCGCGTCGAGATCGACGATTCCGCCCTGCCCCCTGCCACACCCGAGATGGAGCAGGAGCGTCGTGTCGCTATCTTCGACCTGCTGGAAGACAACAGCCTCGCCCTGCCCGGCCGCCCCGACCAGCCCGCGCCGGATGGCCCCTATGCGCTGCTGCTGGCGGTGCGCGACCGGCGGCTGGTGTTCGAGCTGTCCTCGGAAGCCGGCGAAAGGCTGGCCGAGTTCCACCTGGCGATGGGTCCCTTGCGGCAGGTGGTGAAGGATTATTTCCAGATCTGCGAAAGCTATTTCGACGCGGTCAAGCGCCTTCCGCCCGCGCAGATCGAGGCCATCGACATGGCCCGGCGCGGCATCCACAACGAAGGCGCGCGCACCCTGCAGGAACGGCTCGACGGCAAGGCCAGGGTGGACATCGACACCTCGCGCCGACTGTTCACCCTGATCTGCGCGCTGGTGGCGGAATAACCCCCGTGGAGGCCAAGACAGGTATCCCGAACTCGGTCCTGTTCTGCTGCGATCACAATGCCATCCGCTCGCCCATGGCCGAGGGGATGATGAAGAAGTTCTATGGGCGCCAGGCCTATGTGCAGTCGGCGGGCGTTCACAACGACATGGAGATCGACGGCTTCGCCATCACCGTCTGCCACGAGATCGGGATCGAGCTGTCACGCCACCGCACCCGCAGCTTCGAGGACATGCGCGACTGGGGCGACGACCTCGGGCAGTTCGACCTGATCGTGGCGCTGTCGCCCGCCAGCAAGCACCAGTCGCTGGAACTGACGCGGCATTTCCATCTGGACGTGGAATACTGGCCGATCATGGACCCCTCGGGGATCACCGAGGCGCGCGAGGCGAAGCTGGCGCTTTACCGCCAGTCGCGGGACCAGATCATGGCCCGTATGCTTGGCCGCTTCGGCGAGCCGATCGAGTCCGAGGGCAGTGAGTCGCTGCGCGCTGCCATGCCGGACCGCTGACCTCTCCCTTCAATCTTCCTTGCCGGAACCCCCCGCGAGTGAGCCAAGGGGAAAAGCCCCGTGGCCACGCTCAGGGTCTCCAGTCGAGGAAATTGCCGAGGATGCGAAGGCCCAGCGCCTGCGACTTCTCGGGGTGGAACTGCAGGCCCAGGATGTTGTCGCGGCCCACCGCTGCCGTAACGGGGCCGCCGTAATCGACCGAGGCGACCAGGTCCTCGGGGCGCTCGGTGACGAAATGCCAGCCGTGGACGAAATAGGCGTGGCCGCCCGAAGGCACGCCGTCCAACACCGGATGCGGGCGGTGGAGGATCAGGTCGTTCCAGCCCATGTGGGGCACCTTCAGGCGGGGGTCCGAAGGGGCGATCCGTTCCACCCGGCCGGCGATCCAGCCGAAGCCCGGGGTCGGGCGGTATTCCAGCCCCTCGTCCGCCAGCATCTGCATTCCGACGCAGATGCCCAGAAAGGGGACGCCGCGCTGCGTCACGGCCCGCTCCAGCGCCTCGTGCAGGCCGGGGACGGCGTCGAAGGCCGCCCGGCAGGCGGGAAAGGCGCCGTCGCCCGGCAGGATGATCCGGTCGGCGCGGGCGATCACCTCGGGGTCGGACGTGACCTGAACCTCGGCGCCGCGTTTCGCGCCGACCAGCGCCACCGCCTTGGCCGCCGAATGAAGGTTGCCGCTTTCATAGTCGATCAGGGCCACGCGCATCTTAAAGCGCCCCCTTGGTCGAGGGCAGCTCGTCCCCCATGCGCGGGTCCGGCTCGACCGCTTCGCGCAGGGCACGGGCCACGGCCTTGAAGGTGGCCTCGGCGATGTGATGCGCGTTCAGCCCGTGCAGCCGGTCCACATGCAGGGTGATGCCGCCATGGGTGGACAGCGCCTGGAAGAACTCGCGCACCAGTTCGGTGTCGAAGCTGCCGATCTTCTGCGCCGAGAAGGGCACGTTCCAGACAAGGAAGGGCCGCCCGGACAGGTCCAGCGCCGCGCGGATCAGGGCGTCGTCCATCGCCAGGTGGAAGCTGCCGTAGCGGCGGATGCCGCGCTTGGTGCCCAGCGCCTGTCCCAGCGCCTGCCCCAGCGCGATGCCGCAATCCTCGACCGTGTGATGGTCGTCGATATGCAGGTCGCCCGTGGCCTGCAGGTCGATGTCGATCAGCGAATGGCGGGCCAACTGGTCGATCATGTGGTCGAAGAAGCCCACGCCTGTCCGGCTGCGGGACCGGCCGCGCCCGTCCAGATCAACAGTCACCGTGATGTCGGTTTCTGCCGTCTTGCGGGCAACGGTGGCGCGGCGGGAGATGTCTGTATCGGGCATGGTCGGCTCCTTGTCGAAGGACGGCTCGGCTTAGCGCAAGAGGATGCGGGGGTGCAACGGCAGGACCGCAGCGGGCGCTGCCCCCGCCGCGTCGGGACCGCGCCGCGGCGGGGGCCTTCCTCCCTGAAAACAACCCGCCGGATGGTCCGGGCGCTCGGAAGCCCGGGATATTTGCAACCGTTCGAAACCCCGGTCAGTCGAACCAGAGTTCGGCCTGCTTCAGCCGCCTGCGGATGCCGCGTTCCGGGGCGAGCGGCGGAGTGTCCGTGAACATCGGCCGGATCTTGCGACGGCCGGTGCCATCGCCGATCAACCGCTCGGCCGCTTGCCAGCCCGACAGCAGGGGCGCGATCCCGGGCATGGCGGCGATGGCCTCGAACTCGTCGATGGCGCGCTGGGGTCCACGGGCGTAAAGCAGGGGCAGGTTGCGATAATGCCAGGTCACTTCGCCGTCCAGTCCGGCCAGTTCCGGGCCGGGGCGGCCGCCGCCGAAGCTGTGGATCACCAGCGGCAGCACCGCCTGGTCGAGCCAAGGGTCCAGCGACTGGCAGGCCAGCGCCTCGCCCGGATCGTCGCGGACGGCCACCGCCCAGTCGCGGAAACGGCGGCCGAATTCGGGACCGTCCGCGCCGAAGAACCAGCCGGCGTTGAAGTAAAGGAACCGCTCCCAATGCTCATCGGGCTGGGTCAGGTCCAGCGCGCCGTCCATGTCCAGCCCGAAACGGTCGTAAAGCGAGCGCCAGATCGAGGCGTAGGTCTGGCGATAGGCCGGGGGCTGGGGCCAGCTTCCCTCGCGCCGCATCGAGGCCGAAGGCCGGGCGAAATCAAAGGGCAGCGCGCCGATGTCGCCGAGGATCAGCGTGTCGCTGTCGAGAAACAGGAAGGGCCGGCCGGGGTCTAGCAGCGCCAGCGCCTCGATCTTGTTGCCGTAAGGGTAGCTGCGGCCGAAGTCGCGGGCGATCAGCGGGCGGATGTCGGCACCAAGGGCGTCAAGCGCGGCGCGGGCCTCGGCCGACATGCGCGGGTCGGTGCCGGACCACGCGCCTTCCGGCTGCGGTTCGGCGACAATCAGGCGGCCGCGGAAACCCGGCGCGTTGCGGCGCAGGCTGGCGGCAAGGATCGCGGCCTGCCGGTCGATCCCTCCGCCTTGTGCGACGATGAGGATGTCGAACTCGGGCGTGACAGGGCTGGCGTCGGCACTTTCAAGGGCGGTGTCCGGCGGAGGCGTCGCAGCGGCCTTGCGGTCCTTGTCCGCGGGCTTCGTGCGCGCGGCGCGTTCCGCCTGCCGCTCGACCCGCACCGCCTCGCGTTCGGCGATGCGCCGGGCCTTGCGGGCCTCGCGTTCGGCCTGGCGGCTGTTGCGATCGGTGCTGTCCGTCATCTGCATCCCCTTTTGTGGCGATCAGCGGCCACCATCTGCCCGGCCTGAAAAGGGAGAATGGTGGGCGACCCTGGAATCGAACCAGGCATGGGTCTCCCCGGCGGAGTTACAGTCCGCTGCATGTGATTACCACATACTTCTAAGTTCTTGCTGTAAGCAGACATTCGATTGATTCCTTAGAGAATCCTGTTCTAAGTGTCCGTCACTAGTCGCCGGAACTTCTACCTCTGGTGCTTACAATACGCTTACAAGCTCAAAACGGTGATCATGGCTGACAACCGGATGAAACTCACCAAAGCCAGCATCGCAACGCTGCCTGGCATTCCCGAGGGAGGCAAGCAAGTGCTCATCTGGGACACAGAGATACGAGGCTTCGGTCTGCGAATCGCGCCTGGTGGGACGAAGTCCTACGTGATGCAACGCCGGGTAGGACGCCAGACCAGGCGTATAACTATCGCCCGTGCTGACGACATGACGCCAGAGTCTGCGCGCAAGAAAGCGCTTATTCTCGCGGGTGAGTTCGCGCAGGGAGTCGATCCAGTTGCCGTGAGGCAAGAAGAAGCACGTCGAGGCCAGACGCTTCGTCACGCCATGGAGGCCTACATCGCGGCCCCCAAGAAAAAGGGAGTCGGTAAGGGAGGCGAGAAGAAGGCGCGCACGAAGCGCGACGTGCGGGTCGTGATGCAGCGCCGGTTCGGGGACTGGCTCGACAAGCCGCTAGTCGAGATCACTGAGAGCATGGTTAAGGAGCGCCACGCCTCGGTCACCCGGGCATCACCGGCGCAGGCCAACCTCGCCTTTCGCTACCTGCGAGCGGTCATAAACAATGTCATAGCCGATGTGGACGAGGGCGAGCCCCCTATCCTCAAGGTAAATCCTGTCACCAGGCTGAACCGGCTCAACCAGTGGGCTGACGTGCGTCCCGCTAAAGGCAGGATCCCCGATGCAAGAATTCCCGAATGGGTCGACGCCGTGAAGACTGGCTTAGACGACCTTCCGCATGGCGCCGAGATGCGCGATGCACTACTTTTCTTGCTGCTCACTGGGGCCCGGATCGGAGAACTCTTTGGATCGAAGCCGGACAATTATCCCCCGCTTCGCTGGTCCAGTATCGACTTCAGACAGAGCAAGGTGACTTTCCCAGATACAAAGAACCGCCTAGACCATGAATTTCCCCTGCCCCGTGAACTGAAGATCCTACTCGAGAACAGGAAAGGCCGCGCCGGTCCTGAGTATGTCTTTAGTAGTATAAGCGGTGAGCTTCCGAGCGACCTGCGGCCAGCCTTCCGTCGCATGGCGTCGTTGACCGGTATCGACGTCACTGCTCATGATCTAAGACGCACCTTCTCCAGCGTTGCAAGCAAATTGGATATCTCGATCTACAAGATTAAGCAGCTGACGAACCACATCAGCGGAAACGACGTGACCGCTGACTATGTCGAAGTGGAGATCGAAGAACTCCAAGAGGCCATACAAAAGATCGAGGATCACATCCTGCGTCCGATTAAGAAGGATGACGTGTAATGTTTTATGTTCCCGGATGGATTTCTTTAAAGGAAGTTGTTTTAGGAATTAGAGGTATTTATCGCGAAGCTGAAGTGGTAGAATTCTCAGATATCACGGATGCCGAAGAAAAGAGTCCTTATCTTCATCACATAAAGAAATCAAATCGCCTAGTATGGCACAAACTAAAAGAATGGGCAAATAATGATCAACTTGGCGTCCTAATGCCAAATGGATTTGTAGTGCTCGCCTCCGAGGCACTAATACAGTGCCCCGATACTTCTATCGAGATGGGCGCCTGCATCAACCTGATGGATTGCACAGTCGGGTCGGCGACATGGGGGATGGAGAGACTCGACGGATGCACCGACCGCTATGAGCAGCTGGAAACTTTAGAGGAAAAGCAAGTAAAGTATGGAGCTTACCTCTTCTGCCCGGTTGTCGTCGACGAGGGTGCATATGGTCCACTTTTGACGACTCTTTATGGCCGAGATCGTCCGAGGCGTGAAAAGCTCACAATAAATGACATCGCCGACGAGGTTATCGCGATTTATCATGAAGGAACGGTGCGGCCGACTCGAAAATGGGTGCGCGAGACCTACCTGCCTAACGAGAAATACGAGACCTTCCAAGCCGTTTGGAAAGAAATCACTGCCCGCTGCCCAGACTTGGCGCAGGGCGGGCGACCCAAGAAACCTGAACAAAATACCACAGTAAATCTGAAATAAACCTGAAATAAACCTGGAAAAATCGTCGCACTTTCAATTTGCATTCTCCCGCGACCCCCTCCTAATATGAACTTAGATTGAATACTCGATAGAAGGAGACGGCAAATGGCGCAGGGCGACCTCGTCCCGAAGACTGCAATGCTTCCGGTCCTTGTTACTCAGGAGGAAGCCGCTAATATTCTCGGAGTATCCAAGAAATGGCTCGAACGTGATCGCTGGGCTGAACGCCGCATTCCTTATGTTAAGATAGGCCGCGGCGTTCGGTATCGGATTACCGACATTGCCGCCTACATTGAGGCAAACGTTCAAGCCGCCTGAGTTACCATCTAACCTGCCGGCTGTGGGCTACGTCAGCCTAGCGTCCTACTTAGGACGTCAGGCAGCGGCCAAGGTGACCGTGCTCCGGCCGCTCCCCCGGCTCATGACCTTCACCTGAACGGGTATGCGTTCCTTCATCGCCGCGACATGGCTGATGACGCCGATCGTCCGCCCTTGGCTCTGGAGTCGCTCCAGGGCATTGATCGCAAGATCGAGGCTTTCACTATCGAGCGAGCCGAAGCCCTCGTCGATGAAGAGGGTTGTGGGCATCCCGCCCTGCCCACCCATGCGCGAGAGCGCCAGGGCGAGAGACAACGAGACGAAGAAGCGCTCGCCGCCCGAGAGGCTGCGCGTCGATCGCACCTCGCCGGCCATGTCGGCATCGATCACATGCAGCGCCAGGCCCTCGGCCTGCGCCAAGCGATAGCGCGGCTTCAGCTCGGCAAGATGCTGGTTGGCCCGCTCGACCAGCATGCCCAGCGTCACGGCTTGGGCGATCCGGGCAAACTTGTCGCCTGAGCGCGAGCCAACGGCATGGTTCACTGCCGTCCAGGTGTCGTTTTCCAGCTTCGCTGCCTCGATCTGGCGGTCGAGATCCGCTAGGCTGGCGCGCGCCAGGTCATCGGTGACGATCATGTTGCTGATCGCGCCCATGCGCTCGCGCCGGGCGGCCTGGGCGGTCTCGATCTCGCCGGAGATTGCACGCAACGTCTCGGCATCGCGCTCCGGCACCCCGGCTTCCAGCAGCGCCGTGTAGTCCAGGCTGCGGTCATGCGCCGTCGTCGCCGTGCGGGTGACAGCCTGGTCGAGCTCCTGCAGCTTCTGCCGCAGTGCCCGGATCTCCTCGGACCGCATGGCAAGGATGCCCGCGAGCCGCTCCGGCGTGAGCCCCGCGGACTGCAGGGCCTCGGCAAGGGTGCTCTCGGCCGCGGTGACGCGCCGCCATGCATCTTCCAGGGCCGCGGTCACGCCCTCCTGCCGCGAAGTGGCGGTGGCGAGCTTCGTGGCGGCTTCCGACAGGGCCGTGACGGCGCCGTCGCGCACGTCCTGCGCCTCCAGCCGGATATTGTTCCAGCGGGTGCGATGGGCGCCGGTCTCCTCGCCATCAAGGAGCTGCGACCGCTCGCTTTTCAGCCCGGCCAAAGCATCGCGCCGGCCGCTGGCCATGGCGCTGGCCTTCTCCAAGCCTTGGGTCGCAGCCTCGCACGAGGCCCCTGCGCTCGCGATCTTCGGTCCCAGCTCGGCCAAGTGCTTCTCGGCCTTATCCCGCGCCTTGCAGCTGGCATCCCAAGCCCCAACCATGGCCTTCAGCCTTTCCTGGATCCCGGCTGCGGGTCATCGAGGGAGGGAGCCTCGAGCCCGAGGACATCCAGGCAGGGGGCGAGCCTGTCATCAAGGCCGGCGATGATCATCCCGGCCTGGCCGATCTTCTCCTCCTGCACGGCAATCTGCCGCTCGGCATCGGCGATGTCGCGGGCGAGCTGCGCCATGCTGACGGCACGCTTGTCCCGGCCGGCCGCCAAGACATCGCGGGTCCTGCGCTCCCCGTCGCTGCTGCGCCGCAGCCGGGTGCTCTTACGGATGGCCTCCTGAAGCTCGGACCGGCGGGCGGAGATACTGGCCTGCAGGGCTTCGATCGCCTGGATCGTCCAGCCATCACCGGGCTCTGCGATCCCGGCATCCATTGTTGCCAGCTTATCCGCCGCAGCAGCCAGGGCCTTGCGCGCCGTCTCGGCACGGCTCTCCGCGGCAACCACGGCATTCCGGGCCTGGGCCGCGCGGGCCTCGTGCTCTGCCTTGGCTCGGCCGGCTTCGACATATTCCTGCTTGGCATCCTCATGTGCCTTGCGGGCGGCCTGCATCTCCAGGCGCAGGGCCTCGGCGGCCGCGGCCCGGCCGGGATCGGCCAGGAAGGGATGCTCGGTCCCGCCGCAGACAGGGCAAGGCTCACCCTGCTCAAGACCGGCCCTCATCTGCGCCGCGGCCGCCGAGGCCGCATCTTCGGCGCGCTCGAGGGGCTTCCGGAGTGCCTCGACGGCGCCCGCAGCCTTCAGTCCCTTCTCCTTGATCTGCTCCAGACGCGCAGCCTCTGCCCCGGCCAGGGCCAAGGCATCCTTCTGCTGGGCCGCCGCCGTTGCGGCTTCCCCGCTGGCACGCTGCAGGTCGCGCGCCTCGCGGAGCATGCCGGCGAGATGGTCTCCGGCCCTGCCCAGCCTTCCATCCTCCTGCGCGGGTTCGGCCTTCTCGATCTCCTCGATCTCCGTGGTGAGCTCGGAAATCCGCTCGTCATGGAGCTGGATGGCGGCGAGGTCCTCTCGGTCCTTCTCCTGCAGCAGCGTGTGCTCGTCCGCGGCCTTCTGCTGGCGCTTCTTCTGCTCCTCGAGAGCCGCCTCGGCAGCCTCGCGTTCAACGCGCTGGGCATTCCTCCGGCCGAAGCAGTCGGAGATGTCCGTCCAGGATGCCGCGACCGGCTCGATCCCGGCCATGTCCTTCAGCTTCGAGATGGCCGCATCCCGGTTGCTGCGGGCCGCCTTCTCTTCCTCTCCCAGTGACCGGAGCGTGGCCGACCGGCTCTGCTGCTCGGCCTTGGCCGCGCCCTCCAGCCTTTCCGCCTCCGCCAGCTCCAACGCAGCAGTTTCAATGGCGCTGTCGAGCCGCGAAGCTTCGGTCCAGACCGGTCCAAAGCCCTTGAAGCCTGCCTCGGCCTCGTCATGGGCCTTGCTGGCCGCCTCTTTGGCAGACTGGGCTGCCTGCAAGTCGTCCTGAGCCTTGGTCAGGTCGATGTCTGCCTGTTTCAGCGTCGCCTCGGCACCGGCAGCATCGCGCCGGCACTGCGCCACGGCATCATTGCGGTCGCGCAGCGGCAGGCCCTTGTCGATCTCCTCCAGCCGGGCCCTGTCCGCGGCGGCTCCGGCCTGTGCCTGCAGCGCGGCTTCGGCGGCGCTGGTGGCGGCATCGCGCCGCTGGCGGGCGGTCTCGATCTCGGCGTGGCGCCGCAGGTCGGCCTGAACGCCCGCGAGCTGCTCCTGGTCAGCCTGAAGCGCGGCGGACAGTTCCGCGTTCTCAGCCGCAAGTCCGGCCCGTTCCTCGTCACTGAGGACCTTCCGCTCACCCCGGCGCGCTTCCAGAGTCTCCAGCGCCGCCTTCGCTGCGGCAGCCCTATCGTAGACAGTCCTCGAGATGGTCCTGTAGATCTCGGTGCCTGTGACCTTCTCCAGGGTCGCGGCCCGCTCGGCCGTGCCTGCGCGCAGGAAAGCGTCAAAGTCGCCCTGGGCAAGCAGCACGGTCCGGCGGAACTCCTCGAAGGTCCGGCCGCCCAGCCGGACGACCTCGTTGTTGACGGTGGTCAGTTGCGTCGAGAGCACCTGGTCGTCCGAGAGCCTGGTCAGGCGGCGGTCCACGTTCTGCAGGCGCCCGTCCGCGCGGTTATGGGCGCGCCGCGCCGCCCAGTAGGCCCTGTAGTGCTCGCTATCGAGGCCGATGAAATCCACCTCGGCCCAGCCCAGGCTGGCACCGCGCCGCAGAATGCCCTTGCTGTCCTTGGACCTGACCGCGACGCCGGAGATGTCCGGCACCTCGTCATCGACACCGCCGCCATTGAGCCGCGGGCAGTCATCGAAAAGCGCAAGGCACATGGCGTCGAGGATCGTCGACTTGCCTGCCCCGGTCTCGCCGGTGATGGCGAAGAGTCCGGCGGAGCGGAGGGGCTCCGCCGTCAGGTCGATCTCGAAACGCTCGGCGAGGCTGGCGAGGTTCTCGCCGCGAATGGCCAGGATCTGCATGGGTCACTCGCTCCGGTTGGCGGCGTCGCGGAAGGCCAGGATGTGGCGATCCTCGGCTTCGATCTGGTTGGCCTGCAGGAAGGCCGGCAGGAAGAGGCTCTCGGGGCTCACCTCGGCAAGCGTTCCGGGCAGTTGGTTGCCGTCTTCTGCTTCGATTTCCTCCCGGATGACCCGGATGGAGGCCGGGCGGACGGGATGGTTGGCAAGCAGGTTCTCGGCATTCTGCAGGACGACGGCAGCCGGACCCATCGCCTTCAGCGTGACATAGACAAAGGGCTGGAGGTCGCGCGGCAGGTCCGGATCGAGATCAAGGGCCTCGATGGCGCCCGCCAGATCAGCGGGCTCAATGTCGCTGATCCGGTGGAAGGCTGCCGGCCGCTCGATCTCGATATGGTGGTGGGTAATGCCATCCTCGCCGATCTCGACCAGCGTGGCCCCGTGCCTGTGCCCGATCTCGCTTGCGGAAAGCGGAAAGCAGGAGCCGGGATAGCGGATCCGGCCGCCATCGAGGCTCTGGGGACCATGCAGATGTCCCAGCGCCACATAGGCGAAGCATTCGGGAAAGACCGAGACCGGCACGGCATGTTCGCCGCCAATCGGGATGCGCCGCTCGGCGCCCTCGCTCTCGCGCGCGCCGGCGCAGTGGAGATGTCCCATGGCGATCAGGGGCAGTTCACCACAGGTCGCGCGTGCGGCATCTGCCATGGCCTCGTGGAATTCGGCCGCGGCACGGATGATCGGTGAGCCCTCGCTTTCGGCATCCGCGAAGCTGAGGCCGGGCAGGTCAGCGGGGCGCAGGAAGGGAATGGCCACGGCCCAGGCCCGGATCTCGCCCGCAGAGCAGCGCAACGGCACCATGTGGCGGTCGAACTCGATCTCATCCGCCCGGCGCCGCACCGTGCCGAGCACATGGGCGTCGATCCCGGCCATGAGCGCGCCCGGGGCTTCCAGCCTGTAGGCCGGATCATGGTTGCCGGCGATCATCACCGTGGTGAGATGGGGCCGACGGCTGCGGAACTCGACGAGCCCGTCGTAGAGGAGCCTCTGGGATTCCCCCGATGGGTTCAGCCCGTCGAAGACGTCGCCGGCGATCAGCAGCGCATCGACCTCGTGTTGCTCGATGGCATCGGCCAGTCGCTGGAACCAGATCCGGTGCTCGGCTTCCCGGGACCAACCGTTGAGGCTGTGGCCAAGATGGATGTCCGCAGTGTGGAGAATGCGCATGAGGTGGCTGGCCTACTTTCAACCTTTTTCTCCAGATCAATAGTCGGTTCGATTTGCCGCGGAAAGTCTTCGGCGACCATGAGGAAGGAACGCAGTGGCTTCTCGGCAGCGTGGTCTCCAACCGACCCTAGCCGTTCTATTGTTCCGCCGCCCCCTCCTCAAAAAACAGTTTACGCGGTGGTGGACGGCACCTCCTAGAAGATTACTTACGCGCAGCCGGGGCAGTCACCTGCACAGCAGCGGTTCCCACAGTGGACATTAGTCTTTAGGCGCAGGTGAGTAAGTTGGACGATCCCTCCGCTGGTATGCTTCAGCAATGGCAGCAGCTCATACTGTCACAGCGCGACGGAAGGCTCTGTGAACGGAATTGTTTATCCTGTCCGATAATATGCAGTTCCAAGGGATATTCATATTATCAGCACAGCGGCAACGACGTCAGGCAAGACGACTAGATGTCTGCCGGCTATGGGTAGGCATAGCCTGTGAGACCAGAAGAAGCATGAGGGCCTTTACTTATCACGAATTAGGTCACCCCAGTCCTTTACTTATTTCCCGGAACCGGGTCCAGCAGCATAGTGCGCAGGTCAAAGCCACCGACGGCAAAAACAGAATTCACCCTGCACAAGCTTGTCATGTGGATTGATCATGTTCTGGCTCCCTGGGCAGATGGGAAGGCAGAACACGCCTATGCGATGCAATAACCATCTGCAACGAACCCTCGATCCATACACCCAAGAGGATTGGGCCTGCTCACTCTCTCCTTCGGGGCATCATCCTGCAATGCTAAATTACGCATAAAACAAACCAGGTATAAATCTGGTATATGAAATTACCTAAATTGAACCAGGTATCGAAATAGTCCCGGTTATGTTCCCTATGTAGTATATGGCCGAGGACGCATCCCACAGCCTTCAAGAGTGGGACTTTTGAACGTCATTGAACTGGCCCCCCTTTGGACCGGACACGCAGGCCTCATCATGGAGGCTTAGGCTTATGCCTGCAAAGCCATGAATGGTCTTGCCCCCGTTTCGCCGGACACTCAGGCGGTTGCGGTTTGAGCTGCGATGAACTCGCGTGGCGAGCGCATCTTCAACCCTGAGTGCGGGTGGTTGTTGTTGTAGTCCTCGATCCAGCCTCCGATCAATCCGAGGACGGTCTGGGCATCGGGCAGCGGCGTCACCTGGACGTAGTCGCGCTTCAGCGTCTTTACGAAAGCCTCCGAGATGCCGTTGCTTTGCGGGCTCTGGATTGGGGTGAAGCAGGGTTTCAGCCCGAGCTGGCGGGCGAATACCTGCGTGTCCCTGGCGATGTAAGGGGAGCCGTTGTCGGACAGCATCTCAATCACCGAGGGCGCGCGGTATGTGCCGAAGCGGCGTTCGACGGCTTCGAGCATGATGTCACGGATGTCGGACCCGCTGATCCCGGCATTCACGACGGCGCGCCAGGCGATGACCTCACGGTCGTGGGCGTCGATGATGAAGGCGCCGCGGAGGATGTCGCCGTTCCAGCAGGTGAACTCGAACCCGTCCGAGCACCAGCGCAGGTTCGAGCGCATCACGATGACCTTGCCGTCGTGAACATGTTCGGGCCGCTCGGAATACTTCCGCGCCAGCAGCAGCTTGTGAGCCTTCATGATCCGGTAGATCCGCTTGTGATTGGCTGGTGCCAGCCCCTCCGATCGAAGCTGCCGGTTCAGGATCGCGGTGATCCGCCGGTAGCCATAGGTCGGCCGCGCCGCAACCAGCGCCGTGATCTTCGGCACCACCGCCGCGTCCTGCGCCTTGTGATAGCGCCGACGCGGCTTCGTCCTGCCTTGCAGCCGGTCGACCAGGTTGGAACGGGCCACATCCAGGGTGTCGGCCACGACCTTCACTGGAAATCGTCCCTGAGCGGCGACCGCGCCAGCAAGGTCGGTTTTTTTGAGCGTGCCTTGTCCAGGGCCTCGCGCAGGATCTCGGCCTCCAGGGTCTTGCGGCCAAGCTGGCGTTCAAGCTCCCGGATACGGTCCTCCAACTGCCGGACGACCCTGTTGCTGGTGACGTCATCATCCTCGGCCACAGCGACACTCCCTCCTTCGAGCATCAGGCGACGCCAACGATAGAGCAGGTTCGGCGCAACGCCATTGCGGCGGGCCACCACCGAGATGCTGGCTCTTTCGTCCAGCGTCTCCTCGACAATGCGGAGCTTCTCGGCCGCGCTCCAGCGGCGACGGCGACCGCCGTCGGTGATGATCTCGATCTCAGACATAAGCACGTGCTCAGGCATATGCCTAAGCCTCCATGGTCATGCCTGAGTGTCCGGTCGAAACGGGGGCCAGTTCAATGAACCTGCCGCGCAGCGCCTTTTACTACCGCGCGACGTCTTCGGGCGCTGGACCGACGGACGCCGAGATGACCGCCCTCATCGAAGACATCCAGGATGAGTTTCTCGCCAGCCAGCTAGCGGCGGTTGTGCAATCCGAGCATACCGTTGTCGCGGCCCGCCGCGGCACCAACGTCGTCACCTTGACGGGCTGACACGCCACCGGCGTGCGATGACCAACAGGAGCGCCCTATGCAACCACTCCGCCAGTCCTCTCAGGGCGAGCGCATCGGCGTCATCTCCGATACCCACGGTCTGCTCCGCCCCGAAGCGCTGGAGGCTCTCGAAGGCGTGGGTCACATCCTGCACGCGGGCGACATCGGCGATCCCAACCATCTTGACGCACTGGCGCGCATTGCCCCGGTGACGGCAATCCGCGGCAACATCGACCGCGACCCCTGGGCCGAGGCTCTGCCCGAAACGGTGAGCCTCACGATCGGAAGCCTGCGGATCCACATGATCCATGACCGCAAGGCTTTGCAGGCTGATGCAGGAGCCGAGGGGTGGAACGTCGTGATCTCGGGCCACTCACACAAGCCCGGCATTGTGGAAACCAGCAGCACCCTCTGGCTGAACCCCGGCGCAGCCGGCCCGCGCCGCTTCCGCCTGCCGATCACGCTGGCTTTCCTTTGGGAAGAGGCCGGCCGCCCCCGCGCCATGATCCACCCCCTGCCTGCCTGACCCGCTTCCGCCTGAATATGCCCACCTACGTCGTCAGCCCTCGTGCCTTTGCCAAGCGCAGTCGGCCCATTGCTGCCGTTCGTGTCTGATCGCATGCTGCATGGCAGCTTTCTCACACCGGCCATTCACATGTGGCGCCGCGAGCTTCGTCGGAACACCGCGAAGCGGCACGGGTTGGGACAGCACCAGATTTCCTTTCCACACTCACTATCCGAGAAGGAGGAAGATGGGACAGGACTGGGAAGACCGGGAAGGCTGGGGCCGCAATGCGGCATAGGTTCAAGTGGCACCGGCACGATCGGCATTTCGGGACTGTAAGGATCCCCACGGGCTGCCGCGCTGGCACCGGGGCGGCGGCCACTGAACGCCGATCTTGACGCATGCATGGCGATCAGCATCGACTGAGGTTCCTCCAGTTTGAGTAGGCCCGCTGTCGGCACGACTGAACCCCTGACCCGCGTGGTGCCATGATCCCGCTGCTTCAACCCGACCCGTATATCCTTATCCTGACCGGCGCGGGCTTCCTGATTGCGCTGGTGGCGTGGCTGCCGCTGGCGCTGCGGCGGCTGCCCCTGTCACTGCCCGTCGTCTGCATCGGCCTGGGGGCGGCGCTCTTCTCGCTCCCGGGGGCCAGGCTGGAACCCTCGCCGCTGGCCTATCCCGAGATCACCGAACGGTTCAGCGAGTTCGTCGTCATCATCGCGCTGATGGGGGCCGGGCTGAAGCTCGACCGGGTCTTCGGGCTGCACCGCTGGCAGGTGACCTGGCGGCTGATCCTCGTCACCCTTCCCCTCAGCATTGGTGCCATCACCCTGCTGGCCGGAACGTGGTTGGGGTTTGCGTGGCCGCTCGCGCTGCTCCTGGGCGCGGCGTTGGCACCGACCGATCCGGTCCTCGCCGCCGACGTGCAGGTCGGCCCGCCCAGGACGGGCGAGGAGGACGAGGTCCGCTTCGGCCTGACCTCGGAGGCGGGCATCAACGATGGCGCCGCCTTCCCCTTTGTCCATCTGGCCATCGCCCTGGCCCTCGCGGGCACGACGGGAGAGCCTTGGGCGCTGAAGTGGCTAAGCTACAACGTCCTCTGGGAGATCGGCGCCGGCGTCGCGGGCGGCTACCTCATCGGCCGCGCCTTCGGCTGGCTCACCTTCCGGATCCCGGCCGAGACGAAGCTCGCGCAGACCGGCGACGGGCTGATCGCGCTCTCCGCCACCTTCGTGTCCTACGGGCTGACCGAGATCATCCACTCCTATGGTTTCCTGTCGGTCTTCGTCACCGCCCTGACCTTCCGCGCGGCCCACCGCGGCCACGACTTCCACCGCGAGATGCATGACGTCACCGAACAGGTCGAGCGCCTGGCGATGATGGTGCTTCTGCTGCTGTTCGGGGGCGCCGTGGCCAAGGGTCTGCTGGCGGGGCTGGCTTGGCAGGACCTCGCCGCGGCGCTGGTCATCCTTCTGGTCATCCGCCCCGTAACGGGGCTGATCGGCTTGGCTGGGCTCAGGGCGTCCTGGAGCGAGAAGCTGACCATTGCCTTCTTCGGCATCCGCGGCGTGGGCTCGATCTACTATCTGGCCTACGGGCTGAACCACATGGAGGTCGCGGGGCCCGAGCGCCTCTGGGCCATCGCAGGGCTGGTGATCCTGATCTCGATCCTCATGCACGGGCTGACAGTCACGCCCATCATGCGCCTGATCGACCGAAAGCACGGCCGCGACCCCGATGCAGATGCCATCCCGCCGCCCGGGCTGCAGGGACCGGGCGGCGGGTGATCCCAGCCGGATCACAAGAGGCGCCGCAGGGTCACACCCCGGATCGCAACACGCCTGCTGCAGGCGCCCGCCCGGCCTGCCTCAGTTCGTGAAGGCGTCGATCAGTTCGATGACGGCAAGGACCTTCCTGGTGTCGCGGTCCACCCGGTAGGCCCGGTCGCCATCGCGATAGTAGCGCCAGTCATCGCGGATCGCGAGGTTCAGCCGCCGCGGATCTCGGACAACCACGTAGTCGCCGACCCGAAGCACATCGCCCACGTGGGGATAGTAGCGCTTGTCATCCTTTCGGGCCGCTCCGGGCGGCACGCAGGGCCGGCTCTTTTTGGCCAGGCCGGGCGGGCAATGGTGCGCGGCACGGGCGTGCTCGCCTCGTCCTCCGTTCCCCTTGCCGTGACCGGGATCCGACATCGCCGGCGTTGCGATCAGCGCCGCGGTGACGGCTGCCATTGCCGACAGGGCGCCAAGGGATCTCATGGTTCGTCTCCGGGCTTGCGGGTTCCGACCATCAACTCGCAGAGCGCGTCGGAGCACCAGACAGTCGAGATCACAATGGAATGAACTACCGCAAAATGGCTACCGCAGCAGCCCCCGTCTTAGACCCTCAGTCAAGGGCTCGAGAGAAAGTTTAAGGCGACACATTCCGAGGAGCCAAGGCCGAGGCTGCCATTCGCAAGTCAGTTGACTCTGACGAGCACTTGGACTGGTGCCCGGCGGTCACTCCTCTCCCGTGCTGCACTGCAGCTTTCCCGAGAGCGGTCAGTCGGCGCAGCACCAGATTAGCCACTGACATGCCAACTGATGCATCACCTCAGCTTCCGACCTCGGGTGCCCCCGCGTCTTCGGCCAGCATCAGGGTGAAACCCAGCACTGCCGGATGAGCGCGCAGCGCCTCGGCCAGCCGGTCACGGTCCGCAAGGCTGGCCCCCCAGGTCCGTGCGGTGAACGTGGTGCTTCGTGCCTGCGCGTCGTAGCTCTGGCTGAGGGGTTGGTCAGGCAGGCCATGTGTCTGCAACAGTCGGCGCAGCCCGGCCACGTCGAGCCCCTCTTCATCACGGACGGCCACTGTCAGCCGCAGGCCACTGCTGCGCGGCAGCACCGCATAGAGAATCCGCAGCCCGACCAACACCAGCAGCGTCGCGGCCGTGCCGATCAGGGCGAGCCCGAACATCCCCACGCCATAGACGATCCCGAGCGCGGCACTGATCCACAACGAGGCGGCCGTCGTCAGCCCGTGGACGGAGGGGCCTTCGCGGAAGATCACTCCCGCACCCAGAAACCCGATCCCGGTCAGGATGCCATGCGCCATGCGCGTCGGGTCCGACACGATCTGCGTGCCGGGGACAAGCTTCAGCGTCCACAGCTCCTGCTGCGCCGCGGCGAGCGTCAGCAGGGTCGCGGCGAGACACACCAGGGCATGCGTCCGCAGCCCGGCGGGCTTGCCCTGCACCTCGCGGTCAATGCCGATCAGCACCCCGGTGATCAGGCTGGCCAGCAGCGGCAGGCCGATATCGGCGGACAGGAACTGAGTGAGATAGTCGGGCAAGGCAGGCTCCCTGGCGTGGCCGGCGGGTGCGTGCCTCGCCCGCTCGTGTGAGGCCGAAGCTGGCGCGGCGCCCAATGGTTCCCGCAAGCTCGAGGGTCAGTCTGTCCCGGTAATCTCCTCCATCACGCCGGAGCGCGACCGATTGCAGTCCAGGCTCACCGGAGTCTCCCATGAGACCCGGACCAGACTGTATGGATGGGAGGATAATGGAGCAAATGTCATCTTCCCGCCGCAGGTCAGGAATCCTCCCCGGGTGACAGAGCAAGGTCCGGTTAACGCCCTGTGACTGGTATCTGTAGTCCCATATGGGTGAGGGCGGCGCGGCGGGGTTAAACCCGCCGCGTCTGTATGAAGGAAGTTCTTCTTGCGGGCGGACAGCTAGGTCCTGTCTGACGGCCGCTGCAACGAGAGGAGGCGTGGGCAGTTGCCTTGGTGAACGTCACCATGGCGGAGGTCTGCAATGCGACGGCACGAACTCAGCGATGCGCAGCGGGAGTTGATTGCGGACCTCATGCCCCGTGCGGATCCGCGTGGTGGCGGCTGCTAGCGGGACCATCGGCAGGTGGTGAACGGGCTGATGTGGAAGCTCGCCACAGGCGCACAGTGGCGAGACCTGCCGGAACGCTACGGACCGTGGCAGACCGTCTGCGAGCGCTTCAGCCGCTGGCGACGCGAGGGGCTGTTCGACAGGCTTTTGGATCGCCTGCGGCTTACGCTGAATGTCGAAGGTCTGATCGACCTGGGCCTGTGGTGCATCGACAGCACCTCGATCCGGGCCAGCCGTTCGGCCACAGGAGCGGGTAAAAAGGGGCCTCCGAGGAGCGGGAGCACCATGCGCTCGGCCTGTCGCGAGGGGGCATCGGCACCAAGATCCACCTGGTGACCGACGGGTCCGGCCCGCCGCTCGCCTTCACGCTCACCCCGGGGCAGCGGCACGAGATGTCCGCCTTCGAGCGAACCCTGGAAACCGTCCGCCTCCCGGGCCTGCGAGGGCGCCCCCGCACCCGTCCCAAGTATCTCGCGGGCGACAAGGCCTACAGCTGCCGACCCGTCTTCGCCTACCTGCGCCGACGCCGGATCCGGCCGGTCATCCCATCCCGCCAAGGCGGCAACATGGGCAGGGGCTGCCCGCGACGCTTCGACCCAGATCTCTACCGCATGCGCAATGCGATCGAGCGCTGCGTCGGATGGCTGAAAGGCTCCCGCTCCATCGCGACCCGACATGAGAAGCTCGCCGTCAACTTTGGCGCTATGCTGAAGCTCGCCTTCCTGCGCCAATACCTGCGGACCCTCAGGCCGTCAGACAGGACCTAGCAGTTCGAGGGGGTGAACGCTTGGGACTTGGCCCGTGGCGAGTTCCAGATGCCGAAGCTCGGGCACAGGAACCCAACGCACAAACTAACCCCTACTGCTGGCGTGCCTTGCGATTGGCATAGCGGCGGTCGCGGTCGGCCTTGCGTGCGGCATCATCCTTGATGACCTGGGCGATCAGGCTGTCATCCTTCTCACGCGCCTCGATCTTGGCTCTGGCAGCAACAGCAGCGGCATCCTGATATGCCGCCTCCTCGGCCTCAGCGCGCGCCTGCTCCTGCTGCCGCTCCCGCACCTCGGACTTTATCCGATCCCGCTCCTCGCGCCGCTCGTCCCGCGCGACGGCGATCGCCAGAAGCTCTTCCTGGCGCGCAAGGCGCATGGGTTCGGCAGCGTCCCTTGTGGCTTGGTAAGCGCGAAGGAGCGCGGCTTTCGCATCGGCAGCGGCGCTGCGGCGGTCGGCAAGATCGTTGGTTTTCGCGGTTCTCAAGTCTGTATCCTGTCTGAAGTGTGGTTGGCCTGAAGGTCAGACCCTTGTGGCGCGTTTTGCGGCGCGGGCCGTGGGGCCCTCGCGCGGTCTTCAACTTCCCTTGCCAGGCGAGCTGTCCTGAGCCGCGAGGTCTTTTCCTTGCGGGCAGCTGCGGTATCGTCGAGTTCCGCGACGGCTCGCTCTCGCGCCAGGAACTGCGACTGGGCCTTGGCGAAGGCGATCTCCGCCTGCTGGCGCAGCCTGCTGTGGGTCGGTGTCATGGCCATTCACCTCCGAAAGCTCGTGTCATCGAGCGGCAAGAAAAAAGGTCAGGCAAATTGCCTGACCTTCATCGGTGTCCTGCTCTCAGGAACGCGGTTGCATTCCTGCGCAAGGAAAGCAGACGCCAATTCAGGCAGCCTGGAGGTTGCAGGCCGACATCTTGCCCGACTTGCTGTCGCGTTCCATGTCGTAGCTGAGCTTCTGGCCTTCGGTGATTTCACGCATTCCGGAGCGCTCGACAGCGGAGATATGGACGAATGCGTCCGCGCCGCCATTGTCAGGCTGAATGAAGCCGAAACCCTTGGTGCCGTTGAACCATTTCACTGTGCCGGTGGTCATGATGAACCCTTTCAGAGGCATGTTGACTGACCGTGGCGCAAAAGCGTCACGGACGGGGATAGCGATTTTTGAAAGGGAGGTCTGTTCAGGGCGCGGTGCCAATCGCGCAACAACCAAAGCTCGGCAAGCAAATATCGACCTAGCTCCTATAGATGTAACGATCTTCCATGTCAATCCTAAAATCTTGGCCTTTGCCGGTAGAAAATGTTCCGTCTCCTTTACAAGTCATGAAATCGACTGCTCGGGCGTTGCGTATTCTGGTGCGGGCCGCCTCATTTCCGCGGCATCCTCAGCCACGAGGTTCTTGTCCAGCCAGGCGCGCCCCTACATTGCCTGTGCAAGGCCGGCCTTGCATCCGGCACAGGCCGGGTTCACTGAACCGGCTGTGACCCATTCTTCGTATCACTCTCGGTCCCTGGCGGCGCTCGGATGGTCGGCGTTCTTCGACGATCAGTTGGACCCGGCGGAAACCGCTTTCGCGAGGATGCGCATCGCGACCGTTCATCGGGCCCGCATGACTGCCGAGTCCCTTTCAGGACCCGTGCGGCTGAAGCTGCCCGTCCACGCCAACACGGCGGATCACGCGGTCGGTGACTGGGTCCTGGTGGAGCCGGAAACCCGGATGCTCGTCCGCCGGCTGGCGCGGAAGACCCTGCTGCAACGGCGCACCGAGGGTGGCCGGTTTCCGCAGTTGATCGCGGCAAACGTGGACACGCTTCTCATCGTCACCTCCTGCAACGACGACCTCAATGTTGCGCGGCTCGAGCGCTATCTGGCACTTGCGAACGAGGCCGGCACGACGCCGGTGATCGTTCTGACAAAGGCGGATCAGGTGGCGGATGCCGGACCTTACCGGGAGCAGGTGACGGGCCTGCAACGCGGGCTGGATGTCGTGACGCTGAATGCCAGGTCGCCGGATGCGGCGCTGGTGCTGGCGCCGTGGTGCGGCACCGGTCAGACAGTCGCCCTGGTCGGCTCGTCGGGAGTGGGGAAATCCTCGCTGCTCAACACGCTTGCCGCGAAGGCACCGGAAGAGGCGCAGCTGACCGGCAGCATCCGCGAGGCGGACGCCAAGGGGCGCCACACGACCACGTCGCGCTCGCTCCATGCCATTGCCGGTGGTGGATGGGTGATCGACACGCCCGGCATCCGGACGCTGCATGTCAGTGACATCTCCGCAGGCTTGGACCTGCTGTTTGCCGAGATTGCCGAGCTTGCGCCCCTTTGCCGCTTCGGGAATTGCACCCATTCCCATGAACCGGGATGCGCGGTTCAGGCGGCAGTTGCCGCCGGAACGCTCGATCGGGTGCGGGTCGATCGCTGGCGCAAGCTCCAGGAGGAGAACCGGAGCAACACCCCCGTCCAGTCCGGGCCACGCGGGAACAAGACGACGAAGGCCCCCGGCAGACGACGCTGAAGGTGATCTCCGGACCTGACCCGGCCATTGCCAACTGTCGTCCGCACCCTTCGAGCATGGCAGTTCCCATTGCGGTCGGTGCCTGCTGGCGCGAAGCACACGGCGCACAGTCAGCATTGCGTGATGCCCCTCAGTCCGCGGAAGATACCTGAGTTTCCGGACATGCAATCGAGCGGAACCTTGTCAACTGTCAGGGTTCAGCCTGCTCGTCTGGTGTGTTCGCCCATTCCAGAAAGAGGCTGTAGCCCACGGCCAGAAGCGCGGGACCGACGAAGATGCCGATGAATCCGAAGGCCAGGATGCCTCCGATGAACCCGAAGAAGCCCAGCACGACCGGCAGATCGTTGGACTGGGAGAGAAGGTAAGGTCTCAGCACGTTGTCGATGGTGCTGATAAGCAGCGCCCCCCAGGCCACGACGAACATGCCCCACCAGAAGTCGCCCTGGACGATGAGCCAGATTGCGACCCCGGCCCATACGAACGGCGGCCCGCCGGGAAGAAACGACAGAACGAACGTGAGAAAGCCCAGCAGCAGGGCTGGCTCGATGCCGGCGATCCAGAAGCCCAAGGCCGCCAACAGGCCCTGTGCAAGGGCGGTTCCGACCAGACCGAAGATCACGCCCTGAACCGTCGCGCCGACAAGTTTCAGCAGGCGCCGCGCCCGGTGTCCAGCGATCCGCTCGGTGCTCCGGCGCACATACGCCGCAATCTGACGGCCGTTCAGATAGAAGAAGAACGCGATGAAGACGCTGAAGGCGAGTTCGAGAAGACCAACTCCGATGAAAGCTCCGCCTGCCATCGCAACGTCGGCAGCGGGCCCGGTGAAGCGTCTCAGCGCGGCAAGAAAGGCGGGCGCATCGAGCGCAAGGCCTTGCCAGTAGCTGGCAATGCTCTCGCCAACGATCGGGAAATCGCCGATCCAGGCCGGCGGCCCGGGCGGTCCTTCCTCGACCACCCGCCCAAGCACGCGGACAAGGTCGCCTACGCTCTCGGCCAGTGCCGCCACCAGAAGGGCGAAGGGTGCGACAATGACCAGCGAGGCGGTGAGGGTCATCAGGGCGGCGGCGGAACCTCGCCTGCCGCCGAGGGCTCTTTCGAACTGGCGATAGACGGGCCAGGTGGACCAGCACAGAACGGCGGCCCACATGATCGGCGTCAGGAAGGGCGAGATCACCAGGAAACAGCCGAGCACGAGCACGAGCAGTGCCCCGATCCCGAGCAGCTTCTCGTATTGTGTTGCCAGAGCCATCCCGAGTTGTCCTGGTGTGCTGTTCCGGTTTCGCGGAGCTGGGTCGTTGGCTAACAGTATAGCGGCTGTTCGATGCGGCATATCGGCTAATGGGCGACGCCGGTGCCTGTTCGTCACCTCCTCCCAGGTCATCCGCCATGGCGGCAGCCTTGCCGATCCTTCGGCCCGATAACGGAAGTCTCCAAGGCAGGCATACGGCACTGCCTGTCCCAGGAGGGGGGCGAAACCAAAGGCAGCTACTGGTCTACGGGATGAAGCATCTGCTTCCTGGGAGACGATTCTCTCGCGCATTCATCAGAGGTTCTGCAATCGGCGGTGCCCAGCTGATGTAACCGCGCTGGCCGATCCCCATCTTCAAGATATCCGCGCCCTGCGCCCACGCGGTGCCAAGGAGGTCCTGCGATGGCTGCTGAAATAGCGGAGAACTTGAGCCGGAGGTGGCGCGTGCTGTTCCACCGCCCGGTGCTCGCCGAGGCGACCGCCGCACGTGTCGAGGCGCGGATCAAGTTGGCCTTCGAGGCCAATGAGCCCTCGCTTGACGAGGCCGGCACCAGGAGGGCCCTCGGGGCCGAACTGATTGCGCGGGAGGGCCGCATCACTGCGACGAATGCTCGGCGTGAAGCGGCGAAGCGGTCCCGCGACTGGAGCGCCTCAAGTTGAGGTCCTCAGAACTGGCAGCGCATGCAGCCGAAGGGTCGATCCAGCTTGGCTATGGGTCATCCGCTGCAGGGGGCATTCGGCGGGTGGCGCCGCGCCCTGCCTTAACCATGGATTGGTATCGAGGCACGGTTAGCTCGCCTGCCGGCCCTAGCGGACATGCATTGGAGGCCCACAGGCCATGACCATTCTGCTGGCTGCCTGGCTCGGCGGCGCCCTCCTGATCGTTCTGCTCGCCTGGATGGGACGGAAACTGCTGGTGACTCCGCTTACGACGCGCTCCGCCCTCGTGTCGGTGGGATCTGCGACACTGACCACCTTTTTCCTGTGGAATTACGTGGGTGGCGATGGCGGCTTCGAGCGTCGCGTCCCCGGACTGTTCAACTCCGAACACCTCGCGCTTGTCGTTCCACAGGGCTTGCTCGCCCTGCTTGCGGTGCTCTTGGTGGCGGCCAGGCGCTCCCCGTCCGCCGGGTAAGGCGTGGCGACCAGCGCTGCGAGAATAGTTTGTCATCGCTTCGTCAGCTTACAAAATTGCTCCAGGAGAGCGATGCAATGCCGACTTTTGGACCCCACATCTGTAGCGACCCTCCGGAATACTCCGCTTGGCCGCATGGAGAGCCCGACAATGGGCGCCGATGACGAGATGCCCGGCGATGGCTGGCACGCGAACCAGATCCCCGAACTCAGTCAGAGAAAATTGGTTAGCCAGGAGAGCGGGCCAAAAGCGCGCTGGCGGGCGCCCCGCCTGTGGTCCTGAAAACCAGGCGCGCCCAGCCGGTGCAGATCGGACCTAGGCGAAATCAGGGTTCATTTTTAGTCTCTCCTCGTGGCGACCGGTAGCCGTTAACGTGGGTCTGAGACCCGCAATGTCCCGGGTGAAACCGGCAGATGGCCCCCATCCGCCAGTCCAGATGTCGGCGACGATGCTCTCGAAGTCCTGCGCCCGAGGCCGCGCGCCCCGGATCCTGCCCGGGACGCATAGGGCTCAGTCTTGCGCTCGCATTTCAGCGGTTGCTTTGCCAGTGCAGTGAGCGGACCGGAACTCTGCGTGCGTGCATCTCCGAGGATGACGGTCCGCTTCCGCAAGATGCTGGGAGGGCAATGCCGCAACAGCGAACGTCCGCTTTCCGCCCTTAGCTCCCATTCGTCCACCCCCAGCCTGTGCCATATTCGCAGGCACGGAAGAGGCGTGCCTAGCTGCGTGCGCCTCTGAAACCGGCGGAGCATACTCTCGACAGGCTGATCGCCAAGGCGAAGTTGACCACCCCAAAGGCCGCGATGATGGCAAGGGCCGCGCCGGGGCCGAGCATGCCCACCAGGGCACCCCCAAGCACCGGTGCCGCGGCCTGGGCCAGAAGTGCGGGACGCGCCAGCCGACCCATCAGGGCCGGGTAGCGCTCTGGGCCAAACAGGGCCAGAGGCATCGCTCCACGTGCAATCGAGAAAACGCCATTGCCCGCGCCGTAGAGGATCATGGCCACTGCCGGGAGCTGAAGATCAAGCGCCAGCAGGATGAGACCGGCTGCAACGCTGCCGCAGGCAAAAAGCAGCGACCAGATCGGATGATGACGGCCTCGTCCCGCCATCTCGACCACGCGCGCGACAACCTGCGCGGGGCCGAGCAGCGCCCCGATCGCCACGGCATCGGCAAGCGACAGTCCTTGTGCCTGCAGGAACGTGAGCAGATGCACCGAGATCATGGTGACCGCCAGGCCAGACAGCACGAGGATCGCCGCCATGACCAGGAAGGCCCATCTTTCGGCTCCGCCAAGGCGCAGTTCATCCCGCCCTTCCGGGTGCACCTCGCTCGGAACTCGCGGTTCCCTGGGCACCAGGCACAGGATCAGCGGCAGGCTGACCAGCGCATGCAGGGCTGCCCAGATGGCCACTGTGCCGCGCCAGTCGAACTGCTCAAGCAACCAGGTCGAAAGGGGCCAGCTCACCGTGCTCGCAAACCCGCCCCAAAGGGTCAGGGCCGTGATCGCGCTTCGGGCCTGCTCCCTGTAGAGCCGTCCGAGCGTCGCGAATGCCGGGTCGTAGAGACCGGCGCTCATGCCAAGTCCGATGACGCACCACCCGAGATAGAAGGCCGACAGCCCCGGCGCTGCGGCACAGATCAGGAGACCTGCCGTCAGCAGGGTGCATCCCGCCGCCAGCACCGGGCGCCCGCCAAGCCGGGCGATCCAGCGCCCGACAAGGGGCGAGGCCAGTCCCCCACAAGCAAGCCCAAGCGAGAGTGCCCCCACCACCCAAGGCAGCGGCCAGCCCGTGTCGTTGACGATCGGCTGGGCCAGCACCGCCATCAGATAATAGCTGCTGCCCCAGGCCAGGATCTGGACGATGCCGAGGGCGGATATGACCGGCCAGCGACGGGCCGCGACCATCAGGTTGCGCCCTTCAGGCCCACCCGTGCTTCCAGCTTCGCGGCTGTTTCCTTCCGCTCGCTGTAGCGGTCGGTCAGGACGCCCGACAGGTCCCGGGTCAGCAGGGTGAACTTCACCAGTTCTTCCATCACGTCCACGATGCGGTCGTAATAGCTCGAGGGCCGCATCCGCCCGGCCTCGTCGAACTCGTCATAAGCCTTGGCGACCGAGGACTGGTTCGGGATCGTGATCATCCGCATCCAGCGGCCAAGGAGGCGCATCTGGTTCACGGCGTTGAAGCTCTGGGAGCCACCGGAGACCTGCATCAGGGCCAGGGTGCGGCCCTGGGTCGGTCGGATCGCGCCCATGGAGAGCGGAATCCAGTCGATCTGGGACTTCATCACGCCGGTCATGGCACCGTGCCGCTCGGGACTGGTCCACACCTGGCCCTCGGACCACAGGCACAGCTCGCGCAACTCCTGCACCTTCGGGTGCGAGGCCTCGGCATCGTCGGGCAGCGGCAGGCCATTGGCATGGAAGACGCGTGTCTCGCAGCCGAAGTGGCGCAGCAGGCGCTCGGCCTCCAGTGTCGCGAAGCGGCTGTAGGAGCGTTCCCGCAGCGAGCCGTAGAGCAGGAGGATGCGCGGGGGATGGGTGGCGCGCGGGATCGTCGGGATGTTCGGCGGGCGGACGGCCGCGGGCGACAGGTTCGGCAGGTCGGGGATCATGCGCGGGCCTCCTTCAGCACCACATCTTCGGGAAACCACCGGCTGCCTAGCCGCAAGGCGACGTTCACCAGAAGGATCAGGACCGGCACCTCGACCAGCGGACCGATCACGGCGGCGAAGGCCACCGGCGAGGCCAGGCCGTAGGCCGCGATGGCCACGGCAATCGCCAGCTCGAAGTTGTTGCCGGCGGCGGTGAAGGCGATGGCCGTGGTGCGCGGATAGTCCCTGGCGATCAGCCGGCCCATGGCGAAGCTCACCAGGAACTGGATGGCGAAATACAGGACCAGCGGAATGGCGATACGCACCACATCCAGCGGCAGGCGCAGCACGTCGCCGCCCTTGAGGCTGAACATCGCGACGATGGTGAAGAGCAGCGCCAGCAGGGTGATCGGACTTATCCGGGGCAGGAACACGTGCTGATACTAGGGCTCCCCCTTGCGGGCGACTAGGATGCGGCGCGTCAGGAACCCGGCCAGGAACGGCAGGCCCAGGTAGATCAGCACCGCCTCGGTCACGGTCCCGAAGCCCACGTCGATGACGCTGCCCTCCAGTCCGAACAGCGGCGGCAGCACGGTCAGGAACAGCCAAGCGTAGGTGGAGAAGAACAGATCTGGAAGATCGAGTTGAAGGCCACCAGCCCCGCGACATGCTGGTTGTCGCCGCGTGCGAGCTGGTTCCAGACCAGCACCATGGCGATGCAGCGGGCCAAGCCGATCAGGATCAGCCCGGTCATGTATTCCGGCTGGTCGCGCAGGAAGATGACTGCCAGGACGAACATCAGCACCGGGCCGATGATCCAGTTCTGCACCAGTGACAGCACCAGCACGCGCTTGTCGGCAAAGACCTGGTGCAGTTCCTCGTAGCGCGCCTTCGCCAGCGAGGGATACATCATCAGGATGAGGCCGATGGCGATCGGGATGTTGGTCGATCCGACCGACATCCCGTGCAAGGCATCCGGCGGGCCGGTGAAAATCGTTCCGAGCACGACGCCCATCACCATGGCCGCGAAGATCCAGAGCGTCAGGTAGCGGTCTAGAAAGGAAAGCCGGCTCGCCGGGCATGCAGAGGTCATGGCAATGTTCCTTGGGTCAGCCAGAGCGGGTGCGGTTGCCCCGGGCATCCGCAACCTGTTCGCCGTCTTCCTTGCTGAAGGCGGCCTGTTGCGGCGGGAGAAGATCCAGCACCGCTTCCGAGGGGCGGCAGAGCCGCACGCCCTTGGGGCTGACCACGATGGGACGGTTGATCAGGACCGGATGCGCCATCATCGCGTCGAGCAGCGCCTCATCTGACAGGGAAGGATCGTCCAGGCCAAGCTCGGCATAAGGCGTGCCCTTCTCGCGCAGCAGGTCGCGCGGCGTGATGCCCATGCGGGTGATCAGCTGCACAAGTAGCGCCCGGGCGGGTGGCGTCTTCAGATACTCGATGACATGCGGCTCGATACCGGCATTGCGGATCATGGCGAGCGTGTTGCGTGATGTGCCACAGTCCGGGTTGTGGTAGATGACGACATCCATGGTCAGGCGCTTTCCGCCATATTAGGATTGCAGGCGCACTCCAGCGCGGCGACGGCAGGGGCGCAGATCTCGGGATGGTCCTGGCAGCAATCCTTCATCAGGAAGCCGACGAGCCCGGCCAGGGCGGGATAGACAGCACTGTAGATGATGAAGCGCCCCTCGCGCCGGGACTGGATCAGTCCGGCATGTTCGAGATGGCTCAGGTGGAACGACAGTCGCGAGGTGCTGGCGCCGCCGAGAGCTTCCCCGATCGCTCCGGCCGCCATGCCGTCAGGACCGGCCTGCACCAACCGCCGCACGACACGCAGCCGCGTGTCCTGGGACAGGGCTGCGAAGGCGGCCAGAGCCTGAGGCTCGTTCATCGAATCAATCCCTCAAAGAATGATGAGACGTTGAGGTAAAGCGGTTCAAGGGTCAAGGAGCTGCAGCTTGGATCGTCGATGCGGTGGCGCAACGAGCGGCGACTGGGTCCCGCACTGAAGCCTTTCTCGGCATTGGCAGCATCAACGAGAGGGGCCCATTGGCGACATTAGCGACGGCCACAGCGAATGCAGGTGCAGTGCGCGACTCGGCCCATTGCCGACGGTCGTCCCGAGCCTCGCCTCGCAGTGCGACTTCCCCGAAGCCGACCTTCGTGTTCCCTGCAGCACTGTCCGGCCGCAACGCGGAGAGAGCGATTATTCGTCCAACGCCCATCCGAAGTCAGCTAAGGCCCCTACTTCATCGTTTCGCTCCTGAGGAAAGAGCGCGACAGTGGCCAGCTCCTTCGCACCCAGGAGTGTCAGGTGGCGTTGACAGGGAGCCGACCAATGACGGGGCGGTCTATGGTGCGCCCGGGTGCGCTGCAGAAGCCGCTCATCAGGCCACCGGCGCGGTCGTATTCCGCCGGTTTGCGCAGCTCACTCGTCCCAGGCCTGCACGAGCGTCTGCCGGGCGATCCTTCCGTCTCCGAGTTCCACCGTCGCGATACAGAAGACCTTGGCGCCGTCGGGATAAGCACAGGACTGAGTGAAGGCCAGCCGGTCACCTTCGGTGACGGCGAAATCCACTGCATGGGTCACGGCGCGCGAGCAGATGTCCTCCCAGTAGGTCGTGATGGCGGCTCGGCCGCGCACCACGCGCGGATGGCTTGGCGGGTTGTTGCGATCGATCATCCGGACCTCGGCATCATCGGCGTAGAAGCTGGCAAGCCGACGGGCATCGCGGTTCTCGATGGCTTGCTTCAGGCCCTCGGCGCTTACGTGCTCGGTTGTCGTGCCCTGCATGGCATCCTCCTCGGAATAGGCCTCCGCAGCCGAATGTCTATTCGACCGGGATCATGAGATGGGCATAAGGCGTGCCGGCCCACATGACGTAGGGCATCGTCGTGTCGGGGCTGGGCTCCTCGGAGTAGCCCGACATGGCGTCACCCGCATTCACGATCATCACGTGCGGGCCGGTCTCGATCCAGTTGTTGCCCTCCGTCGGTCCCGCGGCATAGGGGTCGGTGTTGCTGGCATCCGTTCCGCCGGCCAGCATGTAGATGAAGCCGATCCGGTCCGCTGGCGGCTCAACCTTGTTGATCCAGGCCATCACCCACTCCATCGCGTTTGCGTCGCCGCACATCGGGTCGGGGCCGGGTGTCACGGGGTTGTCGGGCATGCACCACCAGCCGTTGCTGCCTTCACGCAGCGTGGTCATCGCGCCACTCTCGTCGAAGCCGTGGATCGTGGCCCCGGCGGCAACCGCGGCCGGCGCGGCGGACTCCGCGCTCTTGATCATGTCGGTGGCCTCCTGAGCCACGGCCGGGAGCGCAGCGCCGATCAGGGCAAGGATGAGAATTCGGGTCATGGCAAGCCTCCATCGCGGGCGCCGCGTCGGGCCGGAGATCAGCGAGAACGACGGCGTTGGAGGCAGCCTGCTCCAAGCGGTCCGGGTTCCGCTTGCGCCGGAAGGGCCATGACGACGATGGCCCGATCGGGCCAGTCTCAGGTCCGCTCGCTGCGCGCCAGGAGGGCGGCGGCGGCGGCGCGCGAGGGCAGGCCGAGCTTGAGAAGGATGTTCGCAACGTGCCGCTTGACTGTGTGCGCGGAAAGCTCCAGCCGTCCGGCGATCTCGTGGTTGCTGAGCCCTTCGGCCACCAGCGCGAGCACCTCGCGCTCGCGTTGGGTGAGATGCGCGAGGTCGGGGTCGCAGCGCTGAACGCGGCGCGCCGGCTCGAGATGCTGCTCGGGGACGAGCCGTTCGACCGTCAGAAACGCGCCGTCGATCCGAACCTCTCCCGACGGGGCGAAATGCTGGCCTGCGCCGAACGCAACCTCTGCGGCGACGGTCGAGACCAGCACCATGCCGGGGCCCGCCTGCCCGGCCATGGCAAGGGCGATGCGCGCCATGGTGCCAGAGGCGGCGCCCTCGCCGGGCAGGACCTCGCCCACATGCACGCCTTGACCAAGTCCGATCCCCAGCGAGCGCGCGAGATCGTTCAGGATCTGGGCGCAACCCAGCGCGCGCGAGGGCCCGTCGAAGCGCAGCAGCCGTCCCTCGGGCCCTGATGCGACGACGGAACCGCCAAAGCATCGCGCCTCGTCTGAAAGGCGTGCGTCCAATCCGGCAGTGCGCTCCGAGAGTTCAGCATCCAGAAGCGCCCGCCGGGATGCGCCCGTCACCCGTAGGGCGAGGAGAGCCGCAAGGCTCCGCTCGGGCATAGTCGATGGCGTGGTGCCGGTCAGGAACTCTTCGATGGCATCGACGACGGCGTCCGTGTCACCGGTCCAGATCGGGTGATCGCGCCCCTCCAGCCAGCGCAACGCCGCACCGGGGATATGCCGTGCCAGGTATGATGCCGCCTCGGGGTTCACGCGCGCGTCGTGACGGCGGTGCAAGATCAGGGTTGGCACCCGGATGCGGGGCAGGATTGCCCGCAGGTCGACGGCTGCGTTCATACGCGCCAGCGCGATCGCCGCGGTGGGGCTGCAGGACAACCTTTCGAACCGCGCCCACCAAGCCTGAAACTCGGGATCGACCGCCCGCCCAGGGGCGAAGTTCCGCAGCGTCCTGCCTTGGCCCCAACTCGTTTCGGCCTGCGTCACGAAGCGCTCGACCACCTCGGTGTCCTTCACCCAGCGGTGGAAGCAGGCATAGCCGCCATAGAGCACGAGCGCCCGCAACCGCTCAGGATGGGTCGCTGCAAAAAGCAGCGACAGGGGTGCACCCTCGGACGCGCCGAGAAGCGCAGCCCGCCCGCTTCCGGCCGCGTCCATGACCGCCCGCACGTCATCCGTGCGGGTTTCAATGTCGGGAAGATGGGCAGGATCAACCCCGTCCGACAGGCCCGTGCCACGCTTGTCGAACTGGATCAGCCGGGTGAATCCCGACAAGCGGCGCAGCAGATGAGCATAGCCCGGATCCTCCCAGTGAAGGTCGATGTTCGAGAGAAATCCGGGCACGAAGACGAGATCGATGGGCCCCTGACCCACCGCCTGGTAGGCGATCCGCAGGTCGCCGCTCCGGGCATAGCGCGTCTGGGGGAGCTTCATCACCGTGGCTCGCCTGCTATGCGGGCGATTGTAGCACCGGCCGCAGATTCCTGCATCCCTCGAGCGCGGCGTCCGGTCCGTTTGCCGACGATTGTCTTGGCGGTCACCTGGTATTGCGGATCGAGGTGCTCACCCGTTGTTCCGCCCCGTCGGAATGCAAAGCCAAGGAAGGCGGTCACGGCCGGCGCCGTGGCGCGCAACGAGGCCCTGCGCGCGTGGAACTACCTGGGCCGGGCGCTGTGGCGACGATGGAGCGGATACCCCGCCGAAGCCGCGTCGAAACGAAGATGCATTGTGTAAAGTTGCCGGGTCAGCGCCTCATGGCCCGAGACTTCGATCGCCAAGTCGCTGAACTCCAGTTCCGCATCGCGGTCCTGAACGGCTACACCGCGCTCGGCACACCCGTCACAGAGGGTGTGGGATAAGGCCGTCGGCGGGGAGGGGAGGCGCCCCCGTTAGTCGATTTGCGCAACAGAGCGCAGCTAGGGGCGTCACCTAACTTCTTGCTGGCAGTCAGGATGCGGCTGACTGGCTTTGTTGAGTATGCGCTCCATTCCAAGTCATGGCTCGCCATCGCTGCACCGCCGACGAGCGGCTTCCGCCCCGTGCGTCGCTCCGGTGAAACGCTGCCGCGGCGGCGGCTAATGTCCGCTCTGTGTCCATGCTGCGGCCGCCGTGCCGCACTGCCGTCAGACAGCTTTCCGCCCGACGCGAGGACATCTTGCCCCGCGTGGTATCCTGTCGCGGTCGGAGTAACCGAAGACGGGCGGGTCCGGTGGCCAGGAGGTATACCCATGTCCACCGACCTTATTCCTGCTGCCCGCCGACCGAGCGTCGCCTGGAACACGGGCCGCATCATCGGCCAGAAGCGGCCCCTCATGCCGCGGCACGTCTGGTCCATCAGGGTCCGCCTCGAGATGGCAGGCAACGCACGTGACCTCGCACTGTTCAACATGGCCATCGACAGCAAACTCCGCGGTTGCGACCTCGTAGGCCTCCGCGTCCGCGATGTCTTCGCCGCCGGTCGTGTGAGGGAACGCGCGTCGATGACCCAGAGCAAAACGGGCAAGCCGGTCCGGTTCGAGATCACCGAGTCCACCAGGCTGTCCCTCGAGCGCTGGATCCGCGACCCCGAGATGATCGGCCTCGAGTTCCTTTGGCCGAGCCGGATCCATGGCAGCCCGCACCTCTCGACCCGGCAGTATGCCAGAATCGTAAGGGGCTGGGTCTCGTCGATTGGCTTGGAACCGAGCGCCTACGGCACGCATTCCATGCGACGAACCAAGGTGGCGCAGATCTACAAGAAGACAGGTAACCTCCGCGCAGTCCAGTTGCTGCTGGGACATACGAAGATGGACAGCACGGTCCGCTACCTTGGCGTCGACATCGAGGATGCGCTTTCCCTCTCGGAGGGGATCGACCTGTAATCGCTTGGACGACCGGCTCCCACCGTGCCGGTCGGCCCTTAGCGGACGGTCAGGCCGGCGTCGGCTTCGAACTGGACGTTGGCCACTGGGCTCTGATGATGTGACCGCCCCCCGACGGCATCTGATGTGCCAAGGTGGGTCTGCAACGATCCACAAAGGGGAGCGGTCATGTCGGAGATTATCACGGTCGGGCTCGATCTGGCGAAGAATGTATTCCAGGTGCATGGAACTGACGGCGCAGGACGAGCCGTTCTGCGCAAGAAGATACGGCGAGGGCAGGTGCTGGAGTTTTTCAGCCAGCTGCCCTCTTGCGTCGTGGCGATGGAAGCCTGTGGCGGCGCTCACTTCTGGGGCCGGGAAATTGGCAAGCTGGGGCATGAGGTGCGGCTGATCCCGCCGGCCTATGTGAAGCCGTTTGTGAAGCGCCAGAAGAATGACATGGCGGACGCCGAGGCCATCTGCGAGGCGGCTATGCGACCCACCATGCGCTTTGTTCCGGTCAAGAGCGAAGAGACGCAGGGCGCGGCAATGGTCTTCCGGGTCCGGGAGTTGCTGATCCGGCAGCGCACGCAGGCGATCAACGCATTGCGCGGCCATCTGACCGAGTTCGGTCAGATCGTGCCACAGGGAGCGGCCAACGCTGCGCGGCTGATCGCGATCGTGGAGGATCCGGATGGCGCTCTCCCTGCTGATGCCGTCCCCACGCTGAAGGCTTTGATCGCGGCACTCACGCATCTGGAGGCAGAGATCAGGAAGCTCGATGCCGAGATCGCCCGGCGCGCCAAGGAGAATGACGTCGCCCGGCGACTGATGACGGTGCCGGGCATCGGGCCGCTGATTGCCACGGCCATCGCTGTTCTGGCGCCGCCACCCGAGACGTTCCGCAAGGCACGCGACTTTGCCGCCTGGCTTGGTCTTGTGCCTCGGCAGCATTCGACCGGCGGCAAGCAACGTCTCGGAGCAACGACCAGAATGGGCGAACGATCCCTGCGACGCCTGCTGATCATTGGCGCCAACAGCGTGGTGATCAAACGTAACGTTCACAAGGAAGCGCAGCCCGGAACATGGCTGGGCAGCCTGCTGTTGCGCAAGCCACCGATGCTGGTGCGGGTGGCTTTGGCGAACAAGATGGCGCGGATCGTCTGGGCCTTGATGGCTCGGGGTGGCATCTACCAATCTCCGGTCGCAGCGGCGTAAGCCGCCGCAGATCGCGAGGACGTCGGAGCGGAAGAGGGCAAGGAGCAGTTTGGCGCAACAGTTGTGAGACGGGATCGGGAAAACCAGTGTGCAACAGAGTGCCTATGAGCACGCGGCTTTGATCTGGACCCGACCTTCGAACACCATACGGGCCCTGCGGCATGGATCGCGCCGCATCATGAGGCCGGACACATGTCAGCACCCGACAACGCGCCAAGATCAGCTTCAAAATCCCTCTTGCGCTTGGGGCGGTTACACATGTTGCACAAATCCCTTCAGTGACTCATGTCGTGAGTCAGCATGGTAGCTGGTCGACATGAGCAAACCCACACGCCTGACCTACAAGACCAGGAACTGGCCGGCCTACAATGAAGCGCTCAAGCGCCGTGGCTCGCTGACGATCTGGTTCGACCCCGAGATGAGCTGGGAGGCGGCTGCGACAGGTCGACGTGGCCGACAGCAGACCTACAGCGATGCCGCCATCCAGACTTGCCTTTCCATGAAGGTGCTGTTCGGCATGGCATTGCGGCAGACGGCAGGGTTCGTCGAGAGCCTGCTTCGCCTGATCGGCCTCGACTGGACGGTGCCTGACTTCAGCACGCTGTCGCGGCGCCAGAAGACCCTGGCCGTCAACATCCCGTATCGGGGCTCCAAGGGACCTCTGCACCTGCTGGTCGACAGCACCGGGATCAAGGTCGAAGGCGAAGGCGAGTGGCACGCCCGCAAGCATGGCGGCCCGAAGCGGCGTATCTGGCGCAAGATTCACATTGGGATCGACGAGGAAACGCTAGAAGTCCGGGCCATCGAGATCACCGGGAGCCACATCGGTGACGCCCCGGTCCTGCCAGATCTGCTCAACCAGATCCCGGCGGACGAGGAGATCGGCAGCGTTACGGCTGACGGTGCCTACGACACCCGCAAGTGCCACGATGCGATCGCCGACCGCGGCGCTCACGCCGTGATCCCGCCCCGCAGGAACGCAAAGCCATGGAAGGCTGTCACGGCCGGGGCCGCGGCGCGCAACGAGGCTCTGCGATCTGCGAAATACCTGGGCCGCACGCTTTGGCGAAGATGGAGTGGATACCACCGCCGGAGCCGCGTCGAGACGAAGATGCATTGCGTGAAACTTCTGGGGCAACGCCTCATGGCGCGGGACTTCGATCGTCAGGTCGCCGAACTTCAGGTCCGGATTGCCGTCCTGAACGGCTACACCGCGCTCGGCATACCCGTCACTGAAGCTGTGGAATGAGTCTGTCCGGGGAAAGGGGGAACAACGGCCATCAGACCATTTGTGCAACATGTGTAACCGCCCCAAGCGCAAGAGGGATTTTGAAGCTGATCTTGGCGCGTTGTCGGGTGCTGACATGTGTCCGGCCTCATGATGCGGCGCGATCCATGCCGCAGGGCCCGTATGGTGTTCGAAGGTCGGGTCCAGATCAAAGCCGCGTGCTCATAGGCACTCTGTTGCACACTGGTTTTCCCGATCCCGTCTCACAACTGTTGCGCCAAACTGCTCCTTGCCCTCTTCCGCTCCGACGTCCTCGCGATCTGCGGCGGCTTACGCCGCTGCGACCGGAGATTGGTAGATGCCACCCCGAGCCATCAAGGCCCAGACGATCCGCGCCATCTTGTTCGCCAAAGCCACCCGCACCAGCATCGGTGGCTTGCGCAACAGCAGGCTGCCCAGCCATGTTCCGGGCTGCGCTTCCTTGTGAACGTTACGTTTGATCACCACGCTGTTGGCGCCAATGATCAGCAGGCGTCGCAGGGATCGTTCGCCCATTCTGGTCGTTGCTCCGAGACGTTGCTTGCCGCCGGTCGAATGCTGCCGAGGCACAAGACCAAGCCAGGCGGCAAAGTCGCGTGCCTTGCGGAACGTCTCGGGTGGCGGCGCCAGAACAGCGATGGCCGTGGCAATCAGCGGCCCGATGCCCGGCACCGTCATCAGTCGCCGGGCGACGTCATTCTCCTTGGCGCGCCGGGCGATCTCGGCATCGAGCTTCCTGATCTCTGCCTCCAGATGCGTGAGTGCCGCGATCAAAGCCTTCAGCGTGGGGACGGCATCAGCAGGGAGAGCGCCATCCGGATCCTCCACGATCGCGATCAGCCGCGCAGCGTTGGCCGCTCCCTGTGGCACGATCTGACCGAACTCGGTCAGATGGCCGCGCAATGCGTTGATCGCCTGCGTGCGCTGCCGGATCAGCAACTCCCGGACCCGGAAGACCATTGCCGCGCCCTGCGTCTCTTCGCTCTTGACCGGAACAAAGCGCATGGTGGGTCGCATAGCCGCCTCGCAGATGGCCTCGGCGTCCGCCATGTCATTCTTCTGGCGCTTCACAAACGGCTTCACATAGGCCGGCGGGATCAGCCGCACCTCATGCCCCAGCTTGCCAATTTCCCGGCCCCAGAAGTGAGCGCCGCCACAGGCTTCCATCGCCACGACGCAAGAGGGCAGCTGGCTGAAAAACTCCAGCACCTGCCCTCGCCGTATCTTCTTGCGCAGAACGGCTCGTCCTGCGCCGTCAGTTCCATGCACCTGGAATACATTCTTCGCCAGATCGAGCCCGACCGTGATAATCTCCGACATGACCGCTCCCCTTTGTGGATCGTTGCAGACCCACCTTGGCACATCAGATGCCGTCGGGGGGCGGTCACATCATCAGAGCCGGGATCAGCGTGACAGTATGCCACTGCATGGGCCCCGTCGCTCTCATTGACATGGGCTCCCTCCGTGGAACAAACAAAGAACATTGATGTTGTTCTTTCCCTTCCCGTGGAGCCTTTCTGCACATGTCCTCAGCCCCTGCCCTCGCCCAACTGCGTGCGCAGATCGCCCGGATCGAGGGTGCGGGTGGGCGAGTGCAGGGCGTTCTCCCCTTCGGCCTTCCCGACCTTGATCGCAGGTTGCCAGGTGGCGGCCTGGCACTGGGCTGCCTGCACGAGGTGGCGGGGGGCGGCAACGGCGCGGTGGACGGCGCGGCGGCGGCCTGCTTTGCCGCCGGGATCGCGGCACGCCTGCCTGGTCAGGTGCTCTGGTGCGTGATCCAGGCGGACCTCTTCGCCCCCGGTCTGGCGCAGGCGGGCCTGCCGCCCGGCCGGGTCATCCATGTCGAGGCGGGGGACGAACGGGACGTGCTTGCCTGCATGGAGGAAGGGCTGCGGCACGGCGGCTTGGCGGCAGTCGTGGCCGAGGCGCCGCGCCTGCCGATGACCGCCTCCAGGCGGCTGCACCTGGCGGCGCGCGAGGGCGGCACGCTCGGCATCGCCCTGCGGCGCTGGCGGCGTCCGGCGGAGGCCAGTGACTTCGGCCAGCCCACGGCGGCGATGACGCGCTGGCGGATCTCCGTGCTGCCCTCGGCGCCCCTGCCGGTGCCCGGCCTGGGGCGGCCGCGCTGGCTCGTCGAGCTGATCCGGGCGCGGGCGGGCGAGAGCTTTGATGTCGAACTGGAGGGCTGCGATGAGACGGGTCGCCTCGGTCTACCTGCCGAACTGGCCGACGGACCGGCTGCGGCGCACCGCTGGGGACGCAGCGCCGGATGACGCGCCCCTGGTCGTGGCCGGCCGGGTGGGCAACCGTCGGGTGGTAACGGCGGCAAACGCCGCCGCGCAAGATCTGGGCCTGCATGCCGGTATGCCGATTGCCACCGCGCAGGCCCTGGTGCCCGGCCTCGTCGTCGTGCCCGCCGACCCCGCGGCAGATGCCGCCAGCCTCGAGCGCCTGGCCTTGTGGGTCATGCAGCGCCTCTCCCCGATGGTGGCCGCCGATCCGCCCGACGGGATCGTCCTGGACACGACCGGGGCAGACCACCTGCAGGGCGGCGAGGCGGCGATGCTGGAGGCGCTGGTGGGGCGGCTTGTGATGTCTGGCGTCACCGCCCGTGCGGCGGTCGCCGACACCTGGGGCGCCGCGCATGCGCTGGCGCGGCATGCCGCCGCCCCCACCCTCGTCGCGGCCCCCGGGGCCGCCGAGGTTGCACTGGCGCCTCTGCCCCTCCAGGCGCTGCGGCTGCCGCCGGCCACGGTCACCGGGTTGCACACCCTGGGCTTCACCCGCATCGGCGACCTGCTGGGGCAGCCCCGCGCGCCCCTGGCGCGCCGCTTCGGTCCGGGCCTCTGGCGCAGGATCGACCAGGCCTTGGGCGTGGCATCTGAGCCCATCGAGCCGGTCCGACCCGAAGGCCTCGTCGAGGTGCGCCGCGTCTTCGCCGAACCCATCGCCGCCGCCGAGACCATCGCCAGGTATATCGGCAAGCTCGTCCTGGCCTTGTGCGCACAGATGGAGGAACGCGGCCTGGGCGCCCGCCGGCTCGATCTCTTCTGCTACCGGATCGACAACGACCTGCAGACGGTGCGTGTCGGCCTCGCCCGGCCGGTCCGCGACCCCGGCCGCCTCACCCGGCTCCTCTGCGCCCGCATCGAGATCCTCGACCCGGGCTATGGCATCGAGATCATGGTGCTGGCCGCCACCTTGGCGGAGCCGCTGGAGGCCCGGCAGGCCGCGAGCCTGCTGGAGGAGCCTGCGCCCGATCTGGCCGGGCTGATCGACACCCTGGTGAACCGCGTCGGTGCGGGGGCCGTCTACCGCATCGTGTCCGTCCCCAGCGACGTGCCCGAGCGGTCCGTGCGCCGCATCCCGGCTTTGGCGGAGGAGACGGGCGACGGGTGGCCGGGCCACTGGCCCCGTCCTGCGCGCCTCCTGCCCCGGCCCGAAGCGATCGAGACCATGGCGCTCCTGCCCGACCACCCGCCCGCGTGGTTCTCCTGGAAGGGCGTGCGGCGGCGCGTGCGGCGGGCCGACGGCCCGGAACGCATCTTCGGGGAATGGTGGACGCGCGATGTCGAGCGGACGGCGGTGCGCGACTACTTCCGGGTCGAGGACGACGCGGGCGAGCGCTACTGGATCTACCGCGCCGGCGACGGCGAGGATCTCGCCACCGGCTCGCAGCGCTGGTTCCTCCACGGGGTCTTCGGATGAGCGGGCCGCGCTATGCAGAACTGCAGGTGACCTCGCAGTTCTCCTTCCTGCGCGGGGCCTCCTCGGCCGAGGAGCTGTTCGCCACCGCCGCCGCCATGGGCCTCGAGGCCCTGGCGGTGACCGACCGCAACTCCCTGGCCGGGATCGTGCGCGCCCACGAGGCGGCGAAGGCCACCGGCGTGCGGCTCGTCGTGGGCTGCCGGCTGGACCTGGCCTGCGGCATGTCGGTGCTGGCCTATCCGACCGACCGGGCCGCCTATGCGCGCCTCTGCCGTCTCCTGACCCTCGGCAAGGGGCGAGCGGGCAAGGGCCGCTGCCGGCTCGACTGGCCGGACCTGGAAGCCCATGCCAAGGGGCTGATCGCCGTCCTGGTGCCGGACCTGGCCGACGAGGCCTGCGGGATGCGCCTGCGCCGCCTGCGCGAGGCCTTCGGGGACCGGGCCTACCTGGCCCTGACCCTGCGCCGCCGCCCCAACGACCAGCTGCGGCTGCACGAGCTGGCGGCGCTGGCCGCCCGCATGAGGGTGGCGAGCGTGGTGACCAACGACGTCCTCTTTCACGAACCGGGGCGCCGCATCCTCCAGGACGTGGTGACCGCCATCCGCCACAACACCACCGTCGAGGCCCTGGGCCTGCGGCGCGAGCGCCATGCCGACCGATACCTGAAGCCCCCGGCCGAGATGCACCGCCTCTTCGCGCGCTACCCGGAAGCCCTCGCCCGCACGCTCGAGATCGCCGAACGCTGCCGCTTCTCGCTGGATGAGTTGGCCTACCAGTATCCCGAGGAGCGGGACGACCCGCGGCTCACCCCGCAGGAGACGCTGGAACGGCTCACCTGGGAGGGGGCAAGGGAGCGCTATCCCGAGGGCATCCCCGAGGAGGTCACCGCCAGGCTGACCCACGAACTCGGGTTGATCGGCAAGCTCGCCTATGCTCCCTACTTCCTCACCGTCCACGGCATCGTCCGCTTTGCCCGCTCTCGCGGCATCCTCTGCCAAGGACGCGGCTCGGCCGCGAACTCGGCCGTCTGCTATGTCCTCGGCATCACCTCCATCGATCCCGGCCGCAACGACCTCCTTTTCGAGCGCTTCGTCTCCGAGGAGCGGCACGAACCGCCGGACATCGATGTCGACTTTGAGCATGAGCGCCGCGAGGAGGTCATCCAGTGGGTCTACAAGAACTACGGCCGCGACCGTGCCGCCCTCTGCGCCACCGTCATCCGCTACCGCGCCAAGGGGGCACTGAGGGACGTCGGCAAGGCCTTGGGCCTGCCCGAGGACCTGATCCGGGCCTTGTCCTCGCAAATATGGGTCTGGTCGGCGGAGGGCGTCACCGACGCCCAGATCCGCGAGCTGAACCTCGACCCGGCCGATCGCCGCATCCGCCTGACCCTGGACCTCGCGGCCCAACTGCACGGCGCGCCGCGGCACCTGAGCCAGCATCCGGGCGGCTTCGTGCTGACCCAGGACCGGCTCGACGATCTCGTCCCGATCGAGCCGGCGGCGATGGCGGATCGCCAGATCATCGAATGGGACAAGGACGACATCGACGCGCTCCGCTTCATGAAGGTCGATGTCTTGGCACTCGGCATGCTCAGCTGCATGCGGCGGGGACTGGACCTCCTGGCCGATCACAAGGGGATCCGGCACGACCTGGCGACGATCCCGCCCGAGGACCCCCGCACCTATGCGATGATCCGGCGCGCCGACACGCTCGGCACCTTCCAGATCGAAAGCCGGGCGCAGATGGCGATGCTGCCGCGGATGCAGCCCCGCACCCTTTATGATCTCGTCATCCAGGTCGCGATTGTGCGGCCGGGTCCGATCCAGGGCGACATGGTCCACCCCTACCTGCGCAGGCGCGCGGGGCAGGAGCCGGTCGAATACCCAACGCCGGAGTTGGAAAAGGTTCTCGGCAAGACCCTCGGCGTGCCCTTGTTCCAGGAGCAGGCCATGCGCGTCGCCATCGTCTGCGCGGGCTTCACGCCGGGCGAGGCCGACATGCTCCGCAAGTCCATGGCGACCTTCAAGTTCACCGGCGGGGTCTCGGCCTTCCGCGACAAGCTCGTCGCGGGGATGATCGAACGCAACTACGATCCCGACTTCGCCGAGCGCACGTTCCGCCAGCTCGAGGGTTTCGGTTCCTACGGCTTTCCGGAAAGCCACGCGGCAAGCTTCGCGCTGATCGCCTATGCCTCGGCCTGGCTGAAGTGCTGGCACCCCGACGTCTTCTGCGCGGCGCTGCTGAACTCCCAGCCGATGGGCTTCTACGCCCCGGCCCAGATCGTGCGCGATGCCCGCGACCACGGCGTCGAGATCCGCCCCCTCTGCGTCAACGCGAGCCGCTGGGACTGCACGCTGGAACCGGCCGGCGACGAGACCCGCTTCGCCGTCCGCTTGGGCCTGCGGATGGTGAAGGGCCTGGCCAATGCCCACGCCGCCGCTCTCATCGCCGCCCGCGCCGACCAGCCCTTCGCTTCCGTCGAGGATCTCTGGCGCCGCGCGAATGTGCCGGTGGCCGCGCTGACCCGCATTGCCGAGGCCGATGGCCTCAAGCCCGGCCTCGCGCTTGCCCGCCGCGAGGCGCTCTGGGCCATCCGGGGTTTGGGGGAGACCGAGCTGCCGCTCTTTGCGGCCGCCGCGCGGGAAGGCACGACCGTCCCGGAGGCTGACGAGCCCAGCATACCCCTACGCCCCATGCGCCGGGGCCGCGAGGTGGTCGAGGACTACGCCCGCACCGGCCTCTCCTTGCGCGACCACCCGGTGGCCCTCCTGCGCGCGGACCTGCGTCGGCGCGGGATCATTCCTTGCACTGAGGCCATGAACGCCCGCAACGGCCAGTGGCTCGAGACCGCCGGCATTGTCCTCGTCCGCCAGCGTCCCGGGTCCGCGAAGGGCGTGATGTTCATCACCTTGGAGGACGAGACCGGCATCGCCAATCTCGTGGTCTGGACCAAGGTCTTCGAGGCTCACCGCCGTATCGTCCTCTCCGCCCCCATGATCGCGGTGAAGGCCCGCGTCCAGCGCGAGGGCGAGGTGGTGCATCTGGTGGTGCACGGGATCACCGATCTCTCGCGGGAGCTGGCCAGTGTCGGGGAGCGCGGCGAAAGCCTCCTGCTGCCCCACAGCCGCGGCGACGAGTTCCACCATGGCTCGCCTGGCTCCGATCCCCACATCCGCAAGCCTGCCGGACCACGCCCCCGGGCTCTGATGATGTGACCGCCCCCCGACGGCATCTGATGTGCCAAGGTGGGTCTGCAACGATCCACAAAGGGGAGCGGTCATGTCGGAGATTATCACGGTCGGGCTCGATCTGGCGAAGAATGTATTCCAGGTGCATGGAACTGACGGCGCAGGACGAGCCGTTCTGCGCAAGAAGATACGGCGAGGGCAGGTGCTGGAGTTTTTCAGCCAGCTGCCCTCTTGCGTCGTGGCGATGGAAGCCTGTGGCGGCGCTCACTTCTGGGGCCGGGAAATTGGCAAGCTGGGGCATGAGGTGCGGCTGATCCCGCCGGCCTATGTGAAGCCGTTTGTGAAGCGCCAGAAGAATGACATGGCGGACGCCGAGGCCATCTGCGAGGCGGCTATGCGACCCACCATGCGCTTTGTTCCGGTCAAGAGCGAAGAGACGCAGGGCGCGGCAATGGTCTTCCGGGTCCGGGAGTTGCTGATCCGGCAGCGCACGCAGGCGATCAACGCATTGCGCGGCCATCTGACCGAGTTCGGTCAGATCGTGCCACAGGGAGCGGCCAACGCTGCGCGGCTGATCGCGATCGTGGAGGATCCGGATGGCGCTCTCCCTGCTGATGCCGTCCCCACGCTGAAGGCTTTGATCGCGGCACTCACGCATCTGGAGGCAGAGATCAGGAAGCTCGATGCCGAGATCGCCCGGCGCGCCAAGGAGAATGACGTCGCCCGGCGACTGATGACGGTGCCGGGCATCGGGCCGCTGATTGCCACGGCCATCGCTGTTCTGGCGCCGCCACCCGAGACGTTCCGCAAGGCACGCGACTTTGCCGCCTGGCTTGGTCTTGTGCCTCGGCAGCATTCGACCGGCGGCAAGCAACGTCTCGGAGCAACGACCAGAATGGGCGAACGATCCCTGCGACGCCTGCTGATCATTGGCGCCAACAGCGTGGTGATCAAACGTAACGTTCACAAGGAAGCGCAGCCCGGAACATGGCTGGGCAGCCTGCTGTTGCGCAAGCCACCGATGCTGGTGCGGGTGGCTTTGGCGAACAAGATGGCGCGGATCGTCTGGGCCTTGATGGCTCGGGGTGGCATCTACCAATCTCCGGTCGCAGCGGCGTAAGCCTGTTGATTTCCACCCGGAACTGACCCGGGTAGGGGCGTAATTTCCACTGAGAACTGACCCATGTGAACCTTCCCCAAAGCGGAGCGCGGCGGGGGTAATGGAGTGATCCACATGGGACTTTTGAACATCATCCGACGCATGGCGTTGCGGGAGAAGCTGCCGATCCGGGAGATCGCACGGCGGACCGGCCTGTCGCGCAACACCATCAGGAAGTATCTGAGCGCTGGGACCATCGAGCCGAGGTTCGCGACGCCTGATCGGCCGAGCAAGCTCGATCCGTTTTCCGAGAAGCTGGCGGCGTGGCTGAAGACGGAAGCCGGCAAGTCACGCAAGCAGCGCCGGACGCTGAAGCAACTCCATGCCGACCTCGTGGCGCTCGGCTTCACCGGCTCCTACGGCCGGGTCGCGGCCTTCGCCCGGCAATGGCGGATGGACCGGCAGCGCGAGCAGCAGACGACGGGCCGCGGCACCTTCGTCCCTTGGTCTTTCGTCCGGGCGAGGCGTTCCAGTTCGATTGGAGCGAGGACTACGCGGTTCTGGGCGGGGAGCGCACGAAGCTTCAGGTCGCCCACATCAAGCTGGCACACAGCCGGGCCTTCCTGGTTCGGGCCTATCTGCTGCAAACCCACGAGATGCTGTTCGATGCCCATTGGCACGGGTTCCGCGTCTTTGGCGGCGTGCCGGGTCGCGGCATCTACGATAACATGAAGACAGCGGTTGACCGCGTTGGCCGCGGCAAGGAACGGCAGGTCAACATCCGCTTCCTCGCCATGACCAACCACTATGTCTTCGAGCCGGAGTTCTGCAATCCTGCCGCGGGATGGGAGAAGGGACAGGTCGAGAAGAACGTTCAGGATGCCCGGCCTCGTTTGTGGCAGCCGATGCCGAACTTTCCTGACCTGGCGGCGCTGAACGCCTGGCTGGAACGGCGCTGCCTGGAGTTGTGGCGCGAGATCCCGCACGGGGTTCTGCCCGGAACCGTCGCCGACGCCTGGGCCGAAGAACAGGCCGCGCTGATGCCGCTGCCGCCTGCCTTCGACGGCTTCGTCGAGCGGAGCAAGCGTGTCTCACCCACCTGCCTGATCAGCTTCGAGCGCAACCGCTACAGCGTGCCGGCGTCCTTTGCCAACCGTCCTGTCAGCCTCAGGGTCTACCCGGATCGGCTGGTGGTTGCCGCCGAGGGACAGATCCTGTGCGAACATGGGCGGGTGATCCAGCGGTCCCATCACCTGCCGCCTCGCACGATCTATGACTGGCGGCATTATCTGGCCGTCATCCAGCGCAAGCCGGGTGCCCTCAGGAACGGTGCGCCCTTCGCGGAACTGCCCGCGGCCTTCCGACAGTTGCAGGACCAGATGCTGCGACGACCCGGTGGCGATCGCGAGATGGTCGATATCCTGGCGCTGGTCCTGCAGCATGATGAACAGGCTGTGCTGGTTGCTGTGGAAATGGCCCTGGCCGAAGGCGTCGCGACCAAGACCCATGTGTTGAATCTCCTGCACAGGCTGATCGATGGCAAGACGACCGGCGGCCCGAACATCGACACACCGGAGGCGCTGATCCTGCGCCATGAGCCGAAGGCCAATGTCGAACGCTATGACGACCTGCGGGCGCAGATCGGAGACCGCCATGCGTCATGATCCCGCCAGCGGCGCCATCGTCATCATGCTCCGCAGCCTGAAGATGCACGGCATGGCCCAGGCCGTCACCGACCTGATCGAACAGGGGGCGCCGGCATTCGAGACAGCCGTGCCGATCCTGTCCCAGCTGCTGAAGGCCGAACTGGCGGAACGCGAAGTGCGCTCCATTGCCTATCACATGAAGGCCGCGCGCTTCCCGGCCTACAAGGATCTCTCGGGCTTCGACTTCGCTGCCAGCGAGATCAACGAGGTCACGGTGCGCCAGCTCCACCGCTGCGAGTTCATCGACGGCGCGCAGAATGTCGTGCTGATCGGCGGGCCGGGCACCGGCAAGACCCATGTCGCAACCGCCCTGGGCATCCAGGCCATCGAACACCACCGCCGGAAGGTCCGCTTCTTCTCCACCATCGAACTCGTCAATGCCCTCGAGCAGGAGAAAACCAAGGGCAAGGCGGGCCAGATCGCGGAGGGATTGACCCGGCTCGATCTCGTGATCCTGGACGAACTGGGCTACTTGCCGTTCAGCGCTTCAGGCGGTGCGCTGCTCTTCCACCTTCTGAGCAAGCTCTATGAGCGCACCAGCGTTGTCATCACCACCAACCTGAGCTTCAGCGAATGGGCCACCGTCTTCGGCGATGCCAAAATGACCACCGCGCTGCTCGATCGCCTCACCCACCGCTGCCACATCCTGGAGACCGGAAACGACAGCTTCCGCTTCAAGGCAAGCTCAGCCGCAGCAGCCAGGAAAACCAAGGAGGCCGGCCATGCCTTGACCCAAGCCTAACCCACGAAACATAACCTGAGGGTGGGTCAGTTCTCGATGGAAAACCCGGGTCAGTTCCGAGTGGAAATCAACACCGCGCCGCCTGATCAAGCCGCGTCACCCAAATTCAGCCATAGCTCTCGGCGATCGCATCGTGGCACTTGCGGGTGTCGTAGGCACCGTCAGCCGTAACGCTGCCGATCTCCTCGTCCGCCGGGATCTGGTTGAGCAGATCTGGCAGGACCGGGGCGTCACCGATGTGGCTCCCGGTGATCTCGATGGCCCGGACTTCTAGCGTTTCCTCGTCGATCCCAATGTGAATCTTGCGCCAGATACGCCGCTTCGGGCCGCCATGCTTGCGGGCGTGCCACTCGCCTTCGCCTTCGACCTTGATCCCGGTGCTGTCGACCAGCAGGTGCAGAGGTCCCTTGGAGCCCCGATACGGGATGTTGACGGCCAGGGTCTTCTGGCGCCGCGACAGCGTGCTGAAGTCAGGCACCGTCCAGTCGAGGCCGATCAGGCGAAGCAGGCTCTCGACGAACCCTGCCGTCTGCCGCAATGCCATGCCGAACAGCACCTTCATGGAAAGGCAAGTCTGGATGGCGGCATCGCTGTAGGTCTGCTGTCGGCCACGTCGACCTGTCGCAGCCGCCTCCCAGCTCATCTCGGGGTCGAACCAGATCGTCAGCGAGCCACGGCGCTTGAGCGCTTCATTGTAGGCCGGCCAGTTCCTGGTCTTGTAGGTCAGGCGTGTGGGTTTGCTCATGTCGACCAGCTACCATGCTGACTCACGACATGAGTCACTGAAGGGATTTGTGCAACATGTGTAACCGCCCCAAGCGCAAGAGGGATTTTGAAGCTGATCTTGGCGCGTTGTCGGGTGCTGACATGTGTCCGGCCTCATGATGCGGCGCGATCCATGCCGCAGGGCCCGTATGGTGTTCGAAGGTCGGGTCCAGATCAAAGCCGCGTGCTCATAGGCACTCTGTTGCACACTGGTTTTCCCGATCCCGTCTCACAACTGTTGCGCCAAACTGCTCCTTGCCCTCTTCCGCTCCGACGTCCTCGCGATCTGCGGCGGCTTACGCCGCTGCGACCGGAGATTGGTAGATGCCACCCCGAGCCATCAAGGCCCAGACGATCCGCGCCATCTTGTTCGCCAAAGCCACCCGCACCAGCATCGGTGGCTTGCGCAACAGCAGGCTGCCCAGCCATGTTCCGGGCTGCGCTTCCTTGTGAACGTTACGTTTGATCACCACGCTGTTGGCGCCAATGATCAGCAGGCGTCGCAGGGATCGTTCGCCCATTCTGGTCGTTGCTCCGAGACGTTGCTTGCCGCCGGTCGAATGCTGCCGAGGCACAAGACCAAGCCAGGCGGCAAAGTCGCGTGCCTTGCGGAACGTCTCGGGTGGCGGCGCCAGAACAGCGATGGCCGTGGCAATCAGCGGCCCGATGCCCGGCACCGTCATCAGTCGCCGGGCGACGTCATTCTCCTTGGCGCGCCGGGCGATCTCGGCATCGAGCTTCCTGATCTCTGCCTCCAGATGCGTGAGTGCCGCGATCAAAGCCTTCAGCGTGGGGACGGCATCAGCAGGGAGAGCGCCATCCGGATCCTCCACGATCGCGATCAGCCGCGCAGCGTTGGCCGCTCCCTGTGGCACGATCTGACCGAACTCGGTCAGATGGCCGCGCAATGCGTTGATCGCCTGCGTGCGCTGCCGGATCAGCAACTCCCGGACCCGGAAGACCATTGCCGCGCCCTGCGTCTCTTCGCTCTTGACCGGAACAAAGCGCATGGTGGGTCGCATAGCCGCCTCGCAGATGGCCTCGGCGTCCGCCATGTCATTCTTCTGGCGCTTCACAAACGGCTTCACATAGGCCGGCGGGATCAGCCGCACCTCATGCCCCAGCTTGCCAATTTCCCGGCCCCAGAAGTGAGCGCCGCCACAGGCTTCCATCGCCACGACGCAAGAGGGCAGCTGGCTGAAAAACTCCAGCACCTGCCCTCGCCGTATCTTCTTGCGCAGAACGGCTCGTCCTGCGCCGTCAGTTCCATGCACCTGGAATACATTCTTCGCCAGATCGAGCCCGACCGTGATAATCTCCGACATGACCGCTCCCCTTTGTGGATCGTTGCAGACCCACCTTGGCACATCAGATGCCGTCGGGGGGCGGTCACATCATCAGAGCCATGGCGACCTCGAGCACCTTGCCGTTTTCGGCTTTGCTCCGATGCCGGTGCTGATGGAGCTCGGTCGTCTCATGTCGGATCTGTCCGCCGTTTCGGTCTATGGTCGACATCGAGAGCCCAAGCCGGGCTGGACCTGGCCGAATGATCGTCCGCCGCTAAATTTCATCTGCTCACCCGGCAAGCAGGGCCCGAAGAAGGTGGTCCTCAAGCTTTCGGTGACGGCCGGCGTGTCCGATAACCGCGTCTTGAGCGCGCTGGAGGGAGAGGAGATCTCCATCTGGGAGATCCGGAGCAGCCGTCTCGGGGCAAGCGAGCTTCGGAACGAGGCCGATCTGGCCGAGTTCCGGGAGCTCGTCGGCAAGACATTTGACGTAATCCAAGACCAGCACGGAATGGACGTCGATCTGTCTATCTTTCCGGCTGTCCCGGCAGCCTGCGCAATCGAGTTCGGCCGGAGCTGGCAACCAAAGGCTCATCCTGCCCTATCGATCTATGACCAAATCACTGGGCAGGGCTTTGTCCATCGGCACGTGATCCGCTGATCTTCGCGCATGGTTTCTGTCCTTCCATGCCTCGGGCGGTTCACTGCTCTTCCACCCGTCTCGAGCAAGCTCCGTGAGCGCACCCCGTTCACGGTCGGCACGCACGATGTTTTTTCGCAAGATCCAGTTCCATCGTGAACTGACCAACCTTGCGCTCGAGCGCGGAGATCCGGGTTCCACAGTCGGCTATGACGCTGGCTTCGGCCTCCTCATCATTCAACTCGCCGCGGTCGACCTGCGTCAGCCATAGCTGGATAAGGTTGGCGGAGATCTGGTGGGTGCGCCGCGCATCGCGCCAGCCGATTACCCCGGCGCGGATGTCCTGGCAGACCTGCAGCTTGAACGGCACTGAATGCCGACGGTAGAGACCTCGTGACTTCATGAGCCTTCTCCGATCAAGGCCCGTTCAGCGTATCAGTTTCTCAGGATCCTGTGGTCCAGCCTGAAGGGTTCGCTCCAGACGGCGCCTGATCTCCCATGAGATGCGACCCATGTGACCCTTCTCCCTAGCACGGTGGGCGACGAGGACAGTGAAGTGATCCTTATGGGACTCTTGAACATCATCCGGCGCATGGCGCTGAAGAAGATGTTGCCGATCAGTGAGACTGCGCGTCGAACTGGGCTGTCGCGCATAGTTCGTTCAGGATGGTCTCTCTCCCATACGACACCCGCAACACCAACCTGTGACCCGAAGCCCGCGCCCTGCTCGTCAGCTCGGATGCTTCGGCTTCTCACTGTTTCGTGATTCTTCTAAGAAGAATGCTTACAAAGCGCTTACACCCTCGTGCTTACACAGCCAAGCAGGGGGTGCGCTACACCACTAACCTATTGAAAGGAAAGTGGTGGGCGACCCTGGAATCGAACCAGGCATGGGTCTCCCCGGCGGAGTTACAGTCCGCTGCCGCACCTTGCAGCACGTCGCCCGACGCCGGGGGTGATTAGCCCCGGCGCGGGCGCTGGTCAAGCGCTTCCGCACGGGCGCGCTTGCATCCCGCCCACACCCGCTGCAATCACCCGTGGGACAGGAGTTCGCATGACCAATCCCCCCCGCCCCGCCCGGCCGAAGAAGCCCACATGGGTCATCGACAAGGAACGCGCGAAACGCGCCGCCGCGGCCGAAACGCTGTGGCTGTTCGGGCTGCACGCGGTCCGGGACGCGCTGATGAACCCGGCCCGCACGCGGCTGCGGCTGGTGCTGACGCGCAACGCCGCCGACCGGCTGGCGGATGCCGTGGCGGGTTCGGGAATGACCCCCGAGATCGTCGATGCCCGCGTTTTCGACCGCGAGGTGCCGCTGGCCCCCGACAGCGTCCACCAAGGTGCTGCGGTCGAGGTCAGGCCGCTGGCATGGGGCAAGCTGGCCGATGTCGCTACCGAAGGCCCCGAGGGCACCCGCCCGCTGGTCGTGGCGCTGGACCGGGTGACCGATCCGCACAATGTCGGCGCGATCCTGCGCTCGGCCGAGGTCTTCGGGGCGCGGGCCGTGGTCGCCACCGCCCGCCATGCCGCGCCGGAAACCGGGGCGCTGGCCAAGACGGCCTCGGGGGCGCTGGAACGCCAGCCCTACCTGCGGGTCACGAACCTTGCCGAAGCGCTGACCGAGCTAAAGGACATGGGCTATGTCGTCCTCGGCTTGGACGGCACGGGCGATGCCACGCTGCCCGAGGCGCTGGCGGATCTGCCGGGTCGCGCGATCTGCCTTGTGCTGGGCGCCGAGGGGCCGGGCCTGCGGGAAAAGACGCGCGAAACCTGCGACCGGGTGGTGCGGATACCTTTCGCCGCCGGCTTCGGCTCGCTCAACGTGTCGAACGCGGCGGCCATTGCGCTGTATGCCGCAAGCACAGGTTGATCACGTCACGCGCGACTGTTGCGAGGTGGCCGCACGGCTCGTCACGTTGCGGCGAGCCGGGGCGGCGCGGCGTTGCGCGGCGGCCTGCGCGATGCGACATCGACCGCATGTCCTTTGTCGATCGTCATTTGCAGTCCCGGCCTGTTTCCCTGATCGGATCGGCTTTGCGGCGACCGCCGCGCCCTGCCCGGCCGCTTCTGGCGCTGCTTGCCGCCGCCGCCATGGCCGCCGCGCCGCTGGCCCCGGCAGAGGCGCAGGCGCTGGGCGGCATGGACGCGGTCAGCCTGCGCGATGCGGGCCGGGTGGTGGGCGGCGAGCCCTCGATCTCGACCCACTGGAAGGGACATGAATGGCGCTTTGCCAATGAGGCCAACCGCGCTGCCTTCGAGGCCGATCCCCGCGCCTATGCCCCCGCCTTCGGCGGCAACTGCCCCGTGGCCCTGTCGGAAGGAGAGCGTCGCGCCGGCCAGCCGGATCTGTTCGTCGTCATCGGCCGGACGCTTTACCTGACCAGCTCGCCCGAGGCGCGGCGGCGGCTTGGCGACGACCCGCAGGGCGTCCTGGACCGCGCCGCCAGCCAGTGGAAACGCATAGGTAGATAGAATCTTCACGTTTTCGCGAGAAGGTTGGAACTTCGGCGGAATGATGCACATTTACATCATGAACCTGACCACGGAACGGTCTCGTTCAGATCACTGTCCCTCGTTCCGCGACTTGCGCCCGGTTTCGACCGGGCGCTTTTTCATTTGAAGCATGGCCTGTCCATGAAACGGAAAGCCCAAGGGGAACGCAGCATGACCGCAGCCGACATCGCCCGCATCGCATCCGAGACCCAGACCATTGCAATCGTTGGGCTGTCCCCCAAGCCCGAGCGGCCCAGCCATGGCGTCGCCCGCTTCCTGCAGGAGATGGGCTATCGCATCATTCCAGTGAACCCCGGCCATGCGGGCGAGACGATTCTGGGCGAGACGACCTATGCCTCGCTTTCGGACATTCCCGAATCGGAGGCCGTGGACATGGTGGACATCTTCCGCCGGTCCGATTCCGTGCCGCCGGTCGTGGACGAGGCGCTGGCCTGCCTGCCGGAGCTGAAGACGGTCTGGATGCAGATCGGCGTCATGCACGAGGGTGCGGCGGAAAAGGCCCGTGCCGCCGGGATGACGGTGGTGCAGAACCGCTGCCCGGCGATCGACTTTCCGCGGGTCGGCGCGCGGGGTCCGGGACGGGGCTGAGGCGAAAAGTCGCGCTTTCCCCTTTTCAACCGCGAAGGGGCGGGTATAGTCGCCGCCATGACGCGGATCATGCCCATGGCCACGACGATCGACGCCGGCACCCAGCCGGGCGCCCGTTTGGTCGTGAATCTCCGCGGTCTGCTGCTTCTTACGCTGCGCTGAGCGGGTCCGCCGGGCCGCCGCTCAGTCAAGCGCAGCGCCCGGCTTCTTCCCCCGACAGCCAGAAAGAAGCACCATGACCACCACCGACACCCGCGATCCCGACCGCGTCATCATCTTCGACACCACCCTGCGCGACGGCGAGCAGTCGCCGGGCGCGACCATGTCCCATGCCGAAAAGCTGGAAATCGCCCAGATGCTGGACGAGATGGGCGTGGACGTGATCGAGGCGGGCTTCCCAATCGCGTCCGAGGGCGACTTCGCCGCCGTCAGCGAGATCGCGAAGCAGGCGCAGACCTCGGTCATCTGCGGGCTGGCCCGCGCCCAGATCCCCGACATCGACCGCGCCTGGGCAGCGGTGCGCCATGCGCGCAGGCCGCGCATCCACACCTTCATCGGCACCTCGCCGCTGCACCGCGCCATCCCGAACCTGACGATGGACGAGATGGCCGACCGCATCCACCAGACGGTGACGCATGCCCGCAACCTCTGCGAGGACGTGCAATGGTCGCCGATGGACGCGACGCGGACGGAACATGACTATCTCTGCCGCGTGGTGGAAATCGCCATCAAGGCCGGCGCCACCACGATCAACATCCCCGACACCGTCGGCTACACCGCGCCGCGCGAATCGGCGGCGCTGATCCGCATGCTGCTGGAACGGGTGCCGGGCGCCGACAGCGTGATCTTTGCCACCCACTGCCACGACGACCTTGGCATGGCGACCGCGAACAGCCTCGCCGCCGTCGAGGCGGGTGCGCGGCAGATCGAATGCACCATCAACGGTCTGGGCGAGCGCGCCGGCAACACCGCGCTGGAAGAGGTGGTGATGGCGATGAAGGTGCGCCACGACATCATGCCCTTCACGACCGGCATCGACACGAAGAAGATCATGGGCATCTCGCGCCGGGTGGCGCAGGTCTCGGGCTTCCCCATCCAGTTCAACAAGGCCATCGTCGGCAAGAACGCCTTCCTGCACGAATCCGGCATCCACCAGGACGGCGTGCTGAAGAACGTCGAGACCTTCGAGATCATGAAGCCCGCCGACATCGGGCTGAACGAGACCAACATCGCCATGGGCAAGCATTCGGGCCGCGCCGCGCTGCGCGCCAAGCTGGCCGACCTTGGCTATGACATCAGCGCGAACCAGCTGAACGATGTCTTCGTGCGCTTCAAGGATCTCGCCGACCGCAAGAAAGAGGTTTATGACGACGATCTCGTCGCGCTGATGCAGGACAGCAGCGCCAATACCGACAGCGACTACCTGCAGGTGAAGAAGCTGCGCGTGGTCTGCGGCGGCGGAGAGCCCGCGATGGCCACCCTGACCATGGTCGTGGGCGACCGGGAACAGACAGAGACGCGGCAGGGCGACGGCCCGGTGGACGCGGCCTTCAACGCCGTCGATGCGATGTTCCAGCACCACGGGCGGCTGCAGCTTTACCAGGTCCATGCCGTGACCGAGGGCACCGACGCCCAGGCCACCGTCAGCGTGCGGATGGAGGAGGACGGCCGCATCGCCACCGGGCAGGCGGCGGATACCGACACGATCCTCGCCAGCGCGAAAGCCTATGTCGGCGCGCTGAACCGGCTGAAGGTGCGGCGTGAAAAGACCGCGCCCGATGCCGACACCAAGGCCGTCAGCATGTATTCCCACTGAACCGGACGGGGCGGCGCAGGCCGCCCCTTTCTATTGCTCGGTTTCCATCCCGGCATCGGCCGCCTGCTGGAAGCCGCCGAGGTTGTAGACGCTGTGATACCCCATCTCGGTCAGGGTCTGCCCCGCCAGCGCCGCGCGTCCACCCGATCCGCAGTAAAGCACCATCGGCCGCGCCGGGTCGAAGGCCGGGTCGTGATACTTGCTTTCGCGATCCGCCCGGAACTCCAGCATCCCGCGCGACACCGCCGCCGCACCCTTCAGCCTGCCGGTCTTTTCGATCTCGGCCGAGTCGCGCAGATCGACCAGCAGCGCGTTTTCCTGCTCGACCAGCCGCCGCGCCTCGGTCGTGTCCACCTTGGGCACAACGGCATTCGCCGCGTCGAGCATCTGTTGCACCGTCTTCGCCATGCGTCCTCTCCTTTACGTTGGAACCCGTGGGGGAAAGCCTAGCACAAGCGCCAGCCGACCGGTCTCACCTTATGCGTGAATCCGCTTTCCCGAAGTTGCGCGGTTGCCTATATGGGGCCGCGGCCGCCGCCGACCCATCAAGGTCGGGCAGAACGAAAAGCGGGGCCGGGCAGGCACGGAAGGGACTTCACCATGGCATTCTTCGGTCTGTTCTCGACCGACATCGCGATCGATCTGGGGACCGCGAACACGCTGATCTACGTCAAGGGCAAGGGCGTGATCCTGAACGAGCCCTCGGTCGTGGCCTATCACGTCAAGGACGGCAAGAAGCAGATCCTGGCCGTGGGCGAGGATGCCAAGCTGATGCTGGGCCGCACCCCCGGCAGCATCGAGGCGATCCGCCCGATGCGCGAGGGCGTCATCGCCGATTTCGACAGCGCCGAGGAAATGATCAAGCATTTCATGAAGAAGGCGATCCGGCGCGGTTCGCTGTCCAAGCCCAAGGTCATCGTCTGCGTGCCCCATGGCGCCACCCCCGTCGAAAAGCGGGCGATCCGGCAGTCGGTCCTGTCGGCGGGCGCCCGCCGCGCCGGGCTGATCGCGGAACCCATCGCCGCGGCCATCGGCGCGGGGATGCCGATCACCGAACCCACCGGCAGCATGGTCGTGGACATCGGCGGCGGCACCACCGAGGTCGCGGTGCTGTCGCTGGGCGACATCGTCTATGCCCGCAGCGTGCGCGTGGGCGGCGACCGGATGGACGAGGCGATCATCAACTACCTGCGCCGCCACCACAACCTGCTGATCGGCGAAAGCACGGCCGAGCGGATCAAGACCTCGATCGGCACCGCCCGGATGCCCGATGACGGGCGCGGCGCCACCCTGATGGTGCGCGGCCGGGACCTGCTGAACGGCGTCCCGAAAGAGGTCGAACTGACCCAGGCCATGATCGCCGAGGCGCTGGCCGAGCCGGTCCAGCAGATCTGCGACGCGGTGATGATCGCGCTGGAAGCGACGCCCCCCGACCTTGGCGCCGACATCGTGGACCGGGGCGTGATGCTGACCGGCGGCGGCGCGATGCTGGGCGAGATGGACCTTGCGCTCCGCGAGCAGACGGGGCTGATGGTCGGCCTTGCCGACCAGCCGATGAACTGCGTGGCGCTGGGCACCGGCAAGGCGCTGGAATACGAAAAGCAGCTTCGCCACGTCATCGATTACGACAGCTGAGGCGGCCTGAATGGCCCGCCGCGGCTATGACTATGCCAGGCCGGTGCGCCGCATCCTCGTGGCGCTGCTGGTCATGGTGCTGATGGCGGTCTTCGTCTTCTGGCGCATCGACAGCCCGCGGGCGGAGCGGATGCGCGCGGCCGTCGTGGACCGTTTCCTGCCGTCGATGGACTGGGCGATGGTGCCGGTCACGGCCGCCAGCCGCATGGTCGCAAGCTTCCAGTCCTACCAGCGGCTCTACGAGCAGAACCAGGAATTGCGGCGCGAATTGCAGCGGATGAGCGCCTGGAAAGAGGCCGCGGTCCAGTTGGAACAGGAAAACGCCAAGCTTCTGGCGCAGAACAACGTCCGGCTGGACCCGGCGCTGACGGGGGTCTCGGGCGTGGTGCTGGCCGACAGCGGCACCGCCTTCCGCCAGTCGGTGCTGCTGAACCGCGGGGCGCGCGACGGCATCCTCGAAGGCTGGGCCACGATGGACGGGCTGGGCCTTGTCGGCCGCATCTCGGGTGTGGGGGAAACCACCAGCCGGGTGATGCTGCTGACCGACCCCTCCTCGCGCCTGCCGGTGACGATCCAGCCCTCGGGGCAGCGGGCGCTGCTGACGGGGGACAACACCGCCCTGCCCTACTTGGATTTCATGGAAAGCCCGGAAAACATCCGCCCCGGCGACCGCGTGATCACATCCGGTGACGGCGGGCTGTTCCCGCCGGGGCTGCTGGTGGGGCAGGCCGTCCAGACCACCGACCGGCGGATGCGGGTGCGGCTGGCGGCGGACTACGGCCGGCTGGAATTCCTGCGCGTCCTGCGCAGCCACCCGGCCGAGCAACTGGTGGACAGCGGCGTGCTGATCCTGCCGCCCGAGCCGGGGATGATCGGCCCGCAACTGCCGCAACCCGCCCCCACCCCCACCGACCAGGCCGCCGCGCTGGCGACCGCCCCCGTCCCCGCCCTGTCGCCCGCGCCCGAGGCCGACCGCGAAGCGCAGGCGAGCGACTGAGCCATGCCCGTTCCCTACCGCCACCGCCAGCTTCTGGGCCTGACCCTGTATCTGCTGGCCTCGCTGGCGCTGATCGTCGTTGCGCTGCTGCCGCTTGCGCCGGGCCGGATCGGGTGGCCGGGGCCGGACTGGCTTCTCGCCCTGACCTTCGCCTGGGTGCTGCGGCGGCCCGAACAGGTGCCGGTTCTGGCGATTGCCGCCGTCATGCTGATCGCCGACATCCTGACCCTGCAGCCCCCCGGCCTTGGCGCGGCCCTCGCCGTGATGGCGACGGAAGTCGCGCGGCAGCGACAGCAGCGTTGGCGCGACCAGGGATTTCTGGTTGAATGGCTGCGCGTGGCGATGCTGATGGGTCTGATGGTGCTGGCCGAGCGGGTGATCCGCACTGTGTTCCTTGTCCCTCCGACGCTGGCGCCGCTGCCGCCGCCGGGGCAGGATGTCCTGCGCCTGATCGCCACGATCGGCGCCTATCCCCTTGTCGCCGGGATGCTGTCGGCCCTCGGGCTGCGCCGCAGCCGGCGCGGCGCCTTTGAACTCGGCTGAGCCATGAAGAAATCCGCCCGCGACATTTCCGACAGCAGCAGCAGCATCCGCCGCCGCGCCCTGATGCTGGGCGCGATCCAGGCCGCCGTGGTGGCGACGCTGGGCTGGCGGCTGAAGACGATGCAACTGGACCGCGCCGACGAGTTCCGGCTGCTGTCCGACGGCAACTCGATCAAGATCCGGCTGCTGCCGCCCGCGCGGGGCCTGATCCACGACCGCAACGGCATCGTCATCGCCGGGAACGAGGCCAATTACCGCGCCACCATCACGAAAGAAGAGGCGGGCGACCCCGCGCTGGTGCTTGCCCGGCTGCGGCAGCTTGTGCCGATGACCGACACCGCCGTGGCCGCGCTGCTGGCGGAAATCGACAAGCGCAGCGCCATCACCCCCGTGATCGTCGCCGACCGCCTGACATGGGATCAGTTCGCCTCCATCGCCGTCAACGCGCCTGCCCTGCCCGGCGTGACGCCCGAGGCGGGCCTGTCGCGCAGCTATCCCCGCGCGGGCGATTTCGCCCATGTGCTGGGCTATGTCGGGCCGGTCTCCGACTATGACCTGTCGAAGATGGAAAACCCCGATCCCGTGCTGATGCTGCCCGAGTTCCAGTTGGGCAAGCTGGGGGTCGAGGCCAAGCTGGAGGACCGGCTGCGCGGCAAGGCCGGCACCCGCCGGGTCGAGGTCAACAGCGCCGGCCGCGAGATGCGCGAGCTGGAACGGATCGAGGGCCAGCAGGGCGAGACGGTGCAGATGACGCTGGACGCGGGCCTGCAGAACTTCGCCGTCCAGCGGCTGGGCGAGGAAAGCGCCGCCGCCGTGGTGATGGATGTGCGCAACGGCGACATCCTCGCCAGCGCCTCGTCGCCGGTCTTCGACCCCAACCTGTTCGTGCGGGGGATTTCCGGCGCCGATTACAGGGCGCTGATGGAACATGACCACCGGCCGTTGGCCGACAAGACGGTGCAGGGTGTCTATCCGCCCGGCTCGACCTTCAAGATGGTCACGCTTCTGGCGGGGCTGGAATCAGGCCTGATCGACAGCCGCACCCGCCATCACTGCCCCGGCCACACGACGGTCGCGGGCCGCCGCTTTCATTGCTGGAGCAGGGGCGGCCATGGCTCGGTCGCGGCGGTGGCCAGCCTCGAACGGTCTTGCGACGTTTACTACTATGAACTGGCGCAGAAGATCGGGATCGAGCGCATCGCCGCCATGGCGCGGCGGCTGGGCATCGGGGTGCGGCATGACCTGCCCATGTCCGCCATTGCCGAAGGGATCGCCCCCGACCGCGCCTGGAAGCGGGCGCGCCACGATCAGGAATGGCATGTCGGCGACAGCATCAACGCCTCGATCGGGCAGGGCTATGTGCTGGCCTCGCCCCTGCAACTGGCGGTGATGACCGCGCGGGTGGCGACGGGGCTGGAGGTCAGGCCGCGCCTCGTCCGCGCCGTGGAAGGCATGGTCGCCCCCGATCCGGTCTTTGCCGATCTGGGGCTGTCGCCGGCGCATCTGACCACGGCCCGCGCCGGGATGGATGCGGTGATGAACGGCGGCAGCGGCACGGCCGCGCGGGCGCGCATCCAGCGGGCGGAATGGCGGATGGCGGGCAAGACCGGCACCAGCCAGGTCCGCAACATCACCGCGGCCGAACGCGCCCGCGGCGTCATCCGCAACGACCAGTTGCCCTGGAACCGCCGCGACCACGCGCTGTTCGTCTGCTACGCGCCCTTCGATGCCCCGCGCTATGCGGTGTCGGTCGTTGTGGAACATGGCGGCGGCGGCTCGGCGGTGGCGGCACCCATCGCGCGGGACATCCTGCTTTACGCGCTGGCCGGGGGCCTGCCCCCCCTTGACGCCTATCCGTCCGAACAGCGCGACGGCATCGCCGAGATGCTGGGCCGGATGCGGCTTGCACCCTCGCCCGTGGCGCAGGCGGGCACCGGGCGGGCGCGGGCATGAGGCGGGCGGCATGAGCAGCTATCTCGACTACAAGCCCGACCATGCGCCGGCCGGCTGGCGCAAGATCCTGCATCTGAACTGGCCGCTGACCCTTCTTCTGGCAGCGGTGGCCTCGACCGGATTCCTGATGCTCTATTCGGTCGCGGGCGGCCGGGCCGAGGCCTGGGTCGAGCCGCAGGTGGAACGCTTCGCCGTCGGCTTCGTCGCCATGATCGCGCTGGCCTTCACCCCGGTCTGGTTCTGGCGCTCGATCTCGGTCGCGGCCTATGTCGTCTGTCTCGGGCTGCTGCTGGCCGTGGACATCGTCGGCCACAATGCCATGGGGGCGCAGCGATGGCTGGACATCGGGCCGATCAAGCTGCAGCCGTCGGAAATCAGCAAGATCGCGCTCGTGCTGGTGCTGGCGACCTATTACGCCTGGCTGGACCTTGCCCGTGTGTCGCGGCCGCTGTGGGTGCTGATCCCGGTCGCGCTGATCCTGCTGCCGACCGGGCTGGTGCTGGCGCAGCCGGACCTTGGCACCTCGGTCATGCTGGTCGCGGGCGGCGGCATCATGATGTTCGTGGCGGGCGTCAGCCTGTGGTATTTCGCGGCCGTGATCGGCGCGGTGGGCGGGCTGGTCTTCGCGGTCATGCGCAGCCGCGGGACGGAATGGCAGTTGCTGCACGACTACCAGTATCGGCGCATCGACACCTTCCTTGACCCGACCACCGACCCGCTGGGGGCGGGCTACAACATCACCCAGGCGCAGATCGCGCTGGGGTCCGGGGGCTGGTCGGGGCGGGGCTTCATGCAGGGCACGCAGAGCCGGCTGAACTTCCTGCCCGAAAAGCACACCGACTTCATCTTCACCACGCTGGCCGAGGAATTCGGCTTCGTCGGCTCGATCACGCTGCTGGGGCTTTACGCCCTCATCATCGCCTTCTGCATCTATTCGGCGATGACCAACCGCGACCGTTTCGCCAGCCTCATGACGCTGGGGATCGGGGGCACGTTCTTTCTGTATTTCGCGGTCAACATGGGGATGGTCATGGGCCTGATGCCGGTCGTGGGGGTGCCCCTGCCGATGGTCAGCTATGGCGGCACGCAACTGATGATCCTGCTGATGGCCTTCGGCCTTGTGCAATCCGCCCACGTGAACAGGCCCCGGTGATGCGCGTCTTCTTCGCCGCCCCTTCGCGCCTCTGGGACGAATGGTCCCCCGCCCTGCGCGCCGCCTGCCCCGAGATGGAGCTTTGCCGCGACGGCGACCCGGCCAGCTTCGACGCGCTGATCTATGCGCCGGGCTACCCCGACACGGGCGAGCCGATGGACTTCCGCCCCTTCACCCGCGCCCGCGTGGTGCAAAGCCTCTGGGCCGGGGTCGAGCGGATCGTGGGCAACAAGACGCTGACCCAGCCCTTGTGCCGGATGGTCGATCCGGGGCTGGCGCAGGGGATGGCGGAATGGTGCCTCGGCTGGACCATGCGGCTGCATCTGGGGATGGACCGCTACCTGCAGGACGGGCAGTGGCGGAACGGGCTGGTGCCGCCGCTGGCCTCGGAACGCCCGGTCACGATCCTCGGGATGGGAGAGTTGGGGCGGGCGGTGGCCGAGAAGCTGCAGGGCGCGGGCTTTCCCGTCACGGGCTGGTCAGCCTCGGGCCGCGCAGTTCCGGGGATTCGGGTGCTGGGGGCGGATGCGCTGCCGCAGGCGCTGGAGGGGGCGGAGATCCTGATCTCGCTGCTGCCCGACACGCCCGGGACGTGGAACCTGCTGGATGCGCAGAGGCTGGCGATGCTGCCGCAAGGGGCCTTCCTGCTGAACCCCGGACGCGGGACGGTGCTGGACGACGAGGCGCTGCTGGCCGCGCTGGACGAGGGGCGGCTGGCCCATGCCGTGCTGGACGTCTTCCGCACCGAGCCGCTGCCGCCCGGCCATCCCTTCTGGGCGCATCCGGGCGTGACGGTGACCCCGCATATCGCCGCCGACACCCGCCCTGCGACTGCCGCGCCGGTCGCCGCCGAGAACCTGCGCCGCGCCATGGAGGGGCGGCCCCTGCTGCATCTGGTGGACCGGACACGGGGCTACTAACGGTCAGCGCCAAACAACGACCGCATGAAAGCAGCAAGCGTGCCGAGATCGCCAAGAGCAAAAGGCGGCAGCTTGGCTGAAATGCGAGAAGGTCAGCGCAGCCAGAAGCGCGATTTGATTTGGTCAGGATTGTGCAAGGACAGCAACGCTGCCGTAACGTGAGGCGTCAGCGCAGCCGGGGCGGGGCGTCGGGATCGCGGCGCTTGGGTTCGGGTTTCGGCACGGCCACCGCCTCGATCCGCACGGCGCCTTGCGGCAGCGGCAGGTCCTCGAAGGTGACATCCACGCCGCCCTCGACCGGCGGCAAAAAGGCGATCAGTTCCGCCAGCGCCTTGGCAATCGCCGGCCTGTCGGGGTTGCCGGCGCCGGCCACGACGATCAGGTGCCCCTGCCGCCCGTCCTGCCAGTCCACGCCCACCAGCGCCGCGCCTGCCACCATCCCCGCCATGTCGCCCAGCCGGGTGGCGAGCGGCTCGGCCACCGTCCCGACCGCATTGGGGCGGGGCGCGGTCAGGCGGCGGGGGGCAGCCTCGCCCGCCTCGGGCGCCTCGGCCAGGGCCGCGATCAGCCAGCCCAGCGCACCTGCGTCCAGCAGCATCTCGGACGGGCGGCCGGGGTTGACCAGCAGCCCCAACCCCGCCTCGGCCAGTTCCCGCGCCAGAATCCGGCCCGGTAGCGAAACATGGGCGACCGGCCCGCCGAGGAACCCGGCAAGCGCCGCATCGTCGTCGCAGGCCAGCGCCACCGCGCCGCCCGGCAGGTCGAACATCCGCAACTCGGCCCGGTCGCCCGCAGGCTCGGACACAAGGGCGGCGTGCAGTTCCGTATCGGCCAGCCGCCGCAGGACCGCCGCGCGCTGGACCGGGTCCGCGTCGTGGAAGGGCACATGCGCGCAAAGGCGGTCGAGTTCGGTCTGGGGCGTCGTCACAGCACCTCGGCCAGCGTGCGGCGCAGTTCGGGCACCAGCTCGGCCTCGAACCACGGGTTGCGTTTCAGCCAACCGGTATTCCGCCAGGACGGGTGAGGCAAGGGAAACACCCGCGGCGCATGGTCCCGCCAGCCCGCCACGGCGGCGGTGACGTCCCGCAGGCCCAAGTGCCAGCGGATGGCGTAGCCGCCGATCAGCAGGGTGACGCGGGGCTGCAACTCCTCCAGCACCCGCGCCCGCCATGTCGCCGCGCAGACCGGGGGCGGCGGCAGGTCGGACCCCTTGGCATCATAGCCCGGAAAGCAGAAGCCCATCGGCACGATCGCCACGCGCGCGCGGTCGTAGAAGGTGGCCTCGTCCACCCCCATCCAGGACCTGAGCCGCTGGCCCGAGGCATCGGTGAAGGGCCGGCCCGAGTGATGCACCCGCATCCCCGGCGCCTGGCTGGCCACCAGCACCCGCGCGCCCCGTGCGAACCAGACCACGGGACGCGGCGCGTGGGCCGTCGCGGTCAGGGCGAAGCGGTCGGCACAAAGGCGGCAGCCGCGCAACTCGGCGGCGACGGGCAGGTCTTGGGGCGGGGACAGGTCGGTCATGCGGGTTCAGATAGGAACGCGGCGGGACGATAACACCTCGCATTCTCACGATCCGCTGCGTATGATTGGACATAAGGGCGTCTGCGCCCTATGTTCGGTCCCTGAAAGCGGGCGGCTGGCGCCCGATGTCTCATGCGCCTTTTCGCCGGATGCTGGAATTCGACAACGTTTCAAAGTCGTTCTGGACCGGAACGCAGCGCAAGGTCATCCTTGACCAGGCCTCGTTTCGGGTGGAACTGGGGCAGTCGCTGGGCATCCTCGCGCCCAACGGCACCGGCAAGACCACCATCATCAACATGATGTGCGGGCTGGAAAAGCCCGACGAGGGCACGATCCGGGCGGACTGCCGGGTGTCCTTCCCGCTAGGCTTCATGGGCGGGGTGATCCCCAAGCTCTCGGCCAACGAGAACGCGCGCTATATCGCGCGGATCTACGGGCTGGACCCCGATTACGTTTCGGCCTTCTGCCGCTGGCTTTGCGACATCGACGAATATTTCGACCAGCCGGTCGGCACCTACAGTTCGGGGATGCGCTCGCGGCTGACATTCTCGCTGCTGCTGGCGCTGGATTTCGACATCTACCTGATCGACGAGGGGATGCCGGGATCGACCGACGTGGAATTCAACCGCAAGGCCGGCAGCGTGCTTTATGACCGGCTGAAGACCGCAACCGTGGTGGTGGTGTCCCACCAGCCCGCCACCTTGGAAAAATTCTGCCGCCGCGCGGGCGTCTTGCGCGACGGGCGTCTTTACATGTTCGATTCCCTGGACGAGGCCAAACAGTATTATGACTACACCGCCTAAGGTCCGCCGCTTTCATCTCAGCCCGTCCGAATCCCCTATCGCCGCCGCCCGCGAAGCGGCAAGGTCGGCCGTCCGCCCGGATGCCGCCCCGCGCCGCGCCGAGGCAGAGCCTGCGCGCACGGGCGTCAGGGTCGAGGTGCACAAGGGCGGCCGCCCGGCCGGACCGGCGGGACCGGCCGCAGATCAGGGTCAGCCCGGCGCCGAGATGCCCTTTGCCGACACGGACGACGGCTTCGGCAGCATGCGCTTTCCGGGGGCCGACGCGGCCACCCCGCCACAGGCGGCGAACGCGCCCGCGGGACCCGGGGCCGAAGCGGATGCCGCGGCGCTGGCCGCGATCCGGGCCGAGAACCTGACCTCGCGCCAGTTGCGCATGGCCGCCCGCATCGCCGCCATGCACGAGATCGAGGTTTCCTCGGAATACGAGGCCGTGCTGCGCCTGCGCCAACGCGGCATCGACCCCTTCCACCGCGGCGCGGTCGGCAAGATCCTGTCGGACGCGGGCCACGAGGCGCAGGCCGCGCCCTCGCCTCTCGCCCCGGCCACCGTGCCGGGTGGAAGGCCCCAGCGCAGCCGCAGCCGCGAGATCGTGCCCCTCCCCCCGCCCGGCGAGGTCGGCCCGCCACGGCGTCCCGAACTGCCCTCGCGCGAGGCGCTGACCGAGGAACGCCGCGCGGCGGAAATCTACCGCATCCAGCGCGACATCGCCCGCCGCCGCCGCAAGCGGCTGGCCTTCCTGATGGCGCGGCTGGCCTTCTTCGTGGGCCTGCCGACACTGATCGCGGGCTGGTACTACTTCACCCAGGCGACGCCGCTTTACGCGACCCATTCGCAGTTCCTGATCCAGACCGCCGATGGCGGCTTCGGCGGCGAATCGGCGGGCCTGCTGGGCGCCTCGCCCATGGCCACCAACCCCGACAGCGTGTCGGTGCAAAGCTACCTGACATCGCGGGGCGCGATGCTGCGGCTGGACGACGACTTGGGCTTCACCCGCGCCTTCCAGGACCCGGCGGTCGACGCACTGCTACGCCTGCCCGAGGATGCCACCTCGGAACAGGCCTACAAGCTTTACGATCAGTCGGTGAAGATCGGCTATGACCCGACCGAGGGCGTCATCAACATGGAGGTGATTGCCCCCGACCCCCAACTGTCCGAGCAGTTCTCGCTGGCGCTGATCCGCTATGCCGAGGGGCAGGTGGACCAGATGTCCGCCCGCCTGCGCGACGACCAGATGAAGGGTGCCGCCGAAAGCTATGCGGATGCCGAGCGGAAGGTGCAGGAGTCGCAGGACCGCATCCAGGAACTGCAGGTGCAGCTTGGGGTGCTGGACCCGATGGCCGAAAGCGGCGCGGTCATGGGGCGGATCAGCACGCTTGAAACCCAGTTGGCCGAAAAGCGGCTGGAACTGGGGCAGCTTCAGTCCAACCCCCGCCCGAACCAGAGCCGGGTGCAGGGCGTCGAGGGCGACATCAGCCGGATCGAGCAGATGATCGCGGAAACCCGCGCCCAGTTGACCGAGAATACCGGCAACCGCGCCTCGCTGGCGGCGATCACGGGGCAGTTGCGGATCGCCGAAAGCGACCTCGCCACCCGGCAGCAACTGCTGGCGGCAGCCGCCACGCAGATGGAGGCCGCGCGGGTCGAGGCGAACAAGCAGGTGCGCTATCTCTCGCTGTCGGTGGCTCCGGTTCCGCCCGACGCAGCGACCTATCCCAAGGCGCTGCAGAACACGATCGTGGCCTTTCTCATCTTCTCGGGGATCTATCTGATGATGTCGCTGACCGCTTCGATCCTGCGCGAACAGGTGTCGTCATGAGCACCGCCCCGCGCCACGTCGCCGTGAGGGACGTGACATTCGGCAACGACCTGCCGCTGGTCCTGATCGCCGGTCCCTGCCAGTTGGAAACGCTGGACCACGCCCTGTCCATCGCCGAACCCTTGGCGCAAGCCTGCGCCACGGCGGGCGCGGGCTTCGTCTTCAAGGCCAGCTACGACAAGGCGAACCGCACCTCGCTGTCGGGCAAGCGCGGCGTGGGTATCGACGAGGGGCTTGCGATGCTGGCCGCCGTGCGCGACCGGATCGGCTGCCCGGTGCTGACCGACGTGCATGACGAGGCGCAGGCCCTGCGCGCGGCCGAGGTCGCGGACATCATCCAGATCCCCGCCTTCCTGTCGCGCCAGACCGACCTGCTGCTGGCCGCCGGCCGCACGGGCGCGGTGGTCAACGTCAAGAAGGGCCAGTTCCTTGCCCCCTGGGACATGGGCAACGTGGCCGACAAGGTGGCCTCGACCGGCAACGACCGCATCCTGCTGACCGAACGCGGCGTCAGCTTCGGCTACAACACGCTGGTCGCGGACATGCGGTCCCTGCCGATCATGGCGCGGACGGGCTGGCCAGTGATCATGGACGCGACCCACTCGGTCCAGCAGCCGGGCGGCCAAGGCGGATCGTCGGGCGGGCAGCGCGAGTTCGCGCCAGTGATGGCGCGGGCAGCGGTGGCCATCGGCGTGGCAGGTGTCTTCATCGAGACGCATGAGGATCCCGACCGTGCCCCCTCGGACGGGCCGAACATGGTGCCGCTGGACCGGATGCCGGCGCTGATCGCCAGCCTGATGCGCTTTGACCAACTGGCCAAGTCCGACCCGGTGATGGGCTGATCCCTAGGAAACCTGCGGCACCTTCACCGTCACCAGCAGATAGCGCGCCCGGATCAGGGTCTTGCCGTCTTCCCCCTGATTCTCGCGCTCGATCAGCGCGAGCATCCTGCCGCGCAGTTCATCGGCGCGCGGCCCCGGCCCGAGCCATTCGAACACCCGGATCACCGGGCCGAAATACTTGAGGAAGATCTCCAGCAGGGCCGAGGGCGGGCCATCCAGCCGGAACTCCTTGATGGACGGCTGCATGGCGATCGCCTCATGCGGGATGCCCGCCTGTCCGAATCGCTCGATCACCTTCGCCTCGATCCCCCAATCCGTTGGCGGGATGAACCCCTCGGGCGGCGGCGGGCCGTATTCCTGCATCATCCTGAGGATCTGGGCAGGCATGGTCGGATCGTTCGGAATCCAGTTGCCCATGACGATCCGCCCGCCGCGCCTGGCCACCCGGACCATGCTGCGCGCGACCTCCTGCGGGCAGGGCGCGAACATCGCGCCAAAGACGCTGAGCACCAGATCGAAGGCGTTGTCCGGCAGCGCCGACAGATCACAGGCATCGCCCTCAATGATGCGGATGTTGGTCAGCCCTTCGGCCGCCACCCGCGCCTGCGCCGCGGCCACGAGGTTGCGGGCGATGTCCACGCCCAGCACTTCGGCCCCGCGCCGCGCCATGGGCAGCGCCGTGCCGCCGTCCCCGCAGGCAAGATCCAGCGCCTTCATCCCCGGCGTGATGCCCAGTTCCTCGACCAGTTGATCCGCGCTGCCGCGCATGGTCTCGGCGAGCTTCGAGAAGTCGCCCTTCTCCCACAATTCCTTGTTCGGATTCATGATCGGTCTCCACCCTCGCGGTGACACGCGACGCCCGGTCCGCGAAGCCGGCCGGGCGAAGGGCGGACAGGCAGCAGGCCCGCCCGTCGAACACCGGCACCCGCCGGTGCGGCGCGATCATATCACGCGGCGGCCATCGGCGCGCCGAGAATCGCCCTGGCCGCTGCATGTCCCGAGGCCCAGGCCCACTGGAAATTGTAACCGCCCAGCCAGCCGGTCACGTCCACGACCTCGCCGATGAAATACAGGCCCGGAACATGGCGCGAGCGCAGGCTGCGGGCATCGAGATCGCGGCAGTCCACGCCGCCCACCGTCACCTCGGCGGTGCGATAACCCTCGGTTCCCACGGGCCGGATGCGCCAGCCATGGACCCTGTCGGCCAGCGCGCCCAGCCGCACGTCGGGCTGATCGGCCAGCCGCGCGCCTTCAAGGCCCGCCTCATCGACGATGGCGGCGGCAAGCCGCTCGGGCAGCATCCGGGCCAGCACCGTTGCAACCTGAACCCGGCCTCCCTCGCGCCGCGCAAGCTTCAGCGCCGCCGCGATCCCGTTCTGTGGACGCAGGTCCAGGGCCAGTTCCTCCCCTGCCCGCCAGTAGCTGGAGATCTGCAGGATGGCCGGGCCGGAAAGCCCGCGGTGGGTGAACAGCAACTGGTCGTCAAAGCTGATCGCCTTGCGGCGGGGCGCCTTCAGCGCCGGCAGCGAAGCGCGGGCCGCGACCGCGACCCCGGCCAGCGGCGCCGAGAGTTCCAGGTCCTGCCGGGCAAAGGTCAGCGGCACCAGCCCGGGGCGCGTATCCACGACCCGGTGCCCGGTGGCTGCGGCAATGTCATAGCCGATCCCCGTCGCGCCCATCTTCGGAATCGACTTGCCCCCGGTCGCGACGACGACATGCGCGGCCTCGATCGGTCCCGCCGAGGTCTCGACCCGCAGCCGTTCACCGGGCAGGATGCCGGTCACGGCAACGCCCAGCCGCAGCTCGGCCGGTCCCATCCTTTGCACCAGCATCCGCACGACCTGGGTGGCGCGTCCATCGCAGAAAAGCTGCCCCTGCGCCTTCTCGTGCCAAGCGATTCCGGCGCGGTTCACCAGCGCGACGAAATCCTCGGGCCTGAACCCGGCCAAGGCCGAGGCGCAGAATCGCGGCACATCCGACAGGAAGGTGTCATGCCGGGTCGCAAGATTGGTGAAATTGCACCGTCCCCCGCCCGAGATGCGGATCTTTTCGCCCGGCGCACGGGCATGATCCAGCACCACGACCCGCAGCCCGTGCCCCGCAAGGCTGCCCCCGCAGAACAACCCGGCCGCCCCCGCCCCGAGAATGACGACATCCACCTGTTTCATCCGGCGCCGATAACCGTCCGTACAGGCCGGCACAAGTTTTTGTGCGCGCCCTCTTGCGCGCCCCGTGAGGCACCGCTAAACACCCCCGCACTGCTGGGGCGTGGCCAAGTGGTAAGGCATCGGTTTTTGGTACCGTGTACCGTAGGTTCGAATCCTACCGCCCCAGCCAGTCATCTTACCTGACTTCATCTCACGCCTGAGGCGCAGGAAGACCTGCGCTATTTCCGTGGCTTGTGCAGGCTCGCTGCGCACTGAGACGCGGCTTTCTCCCTGATATCCCCGCATCTTCCGTGCCCGTCTCAGGAGGGGTTTTCGGTCGTACGGTTTTCGCCTGCCGCAGGCGTTTACAGGGAAATTACAGGGAAAATATCAGGCAAAGCTCAGTCGGGGCAGGATCAGACAGCTGTTTGAGCACCGGTTTTCAACGGCTTGGCACGGGAATTCCCTGCCCGCATGAACAGGGAATTGGTGGCGCAGCATCAGGGAACAGGCGCCGCCCGATCAGGGAAACAACAGAGAGGAACAGGGAAGCGGATCAAGCCGGGGAGATGCCGGTGCGGCGGTACTGCTGATCCCACTCCGGCGGCATTTCAGGCCGCGTCAGACTGTGCAGGGTCAGGTGCTCGGGCTGTGTGCCGTCGAGGATCGCGCTCTGGATCTCAGGAGCGAGAAAGGCCAGCTGCAGATGCCCGCGCAGGCAGCCGGCGGAGATGCCGGAGTCATGGGCCAGCCGACCCAGATCCGCGCCCTGACGCAGGGCACCGAGCCATCGGTGGGCGCGGATCAGCGCGCCGGCCAGCTTCGGATCCGGTTGCCGGGCAAACTCGCCGATCACCACCTTTGCTCCCACGCCACGCCGGCAGAGGGAGACGGCAAGGGTCAGGCTCAGGGCGTCGGGACAGAGGTCGTGCGGCTCCAGACCGCAGAGCGCTGCGACAGCGCCGGAGGACAAGTGAAGCGTGAGACGGTCGGTCGCGACCCGACCCTCCTCAATCAGTCCTAGGAGCCGCGCCTCCGCTTCGGACTTGCCGCTCGCGTCAAAAATCTTCGCTGTCAATTGCTCTTCAGCCGAGCCGTGGCGCAGAAGATCGGGTTCAGCGAGCAACCTGTGCTCGTGCAGGAGCCGGGCGAAGTGCGCACGGATGCCGGTTGCGATCCCGGTCTCCAGCGTCGCCGCGGGCAGGCGCCAGGCGGTCGGATCGGGCGGACCGGAGATGAGCCGGTTGGAGACGTAATAGCGATAGCGGCGCGAACCCTTCGTGGTCTGGGTCGGAGTGAGGCGGTCGCCGGCTTCATCGGTCAGCTTGCCGATGAGCGGAGAGGAGGCGCTGCCCTCCGCAGTTTCCTGCCCACGCATCCGCCCGGCACGCTCCTGCACCCGCTGCCACTGCTTCGCTCCGATGATCGGCGGATGCCGGTCGGGGTGGTCCATGCCGCGATGCCGGACGCGACCGATGTAGACCGGATTGGTCAGCAGATAATACAGCTGCCCGCGCCCGAAGGGTCTTTGACCCACCTCCTCATCCATGCGATTGCGGCGCGCCTTGGTGCACATTCCGAGCGCCTTTGCCTGGTCCGTCAGGGCCGTGAGGCAGCCGGTCTCCTCGTAGAGATTGAAGAGTCGTTGCACCTGCTCGGCCTCAAGAGGGTTCACCACCAGCACCTGCTCGCGCGCATCGGGGTGGCGGTCGTAGCCCAAGGGCAGCGTGCCGCCCATCCACAATCCCCGTCGTTTCGAGGCTGCGATCTTGTCGCGGATGCGCTCGCCCGCAACCTCGCGCTCGAACTGCGCAAAGCTCAGGAGCACGTTCAGGGTCAGCCGCCCCATGCTGGTCGAGGTGTTGAAGGCCTGCGTCACCGAGACAAACGAGCAGCCCTTCGCCTCCAGCCGTTCCACGAGACGCGCGAAGTCGGCAAGCGAGCGGGTGAGGCGGTCGATCTTGTAGACCACGATCATGCCGATGCGGCCCGCGTCGACCTCGGCGAGCAACCGCTGCAGCGCCGGCCGGTCGGTATTGCCGCCCGAGAAGCCGCCGTCATCGAAGCGGTCCTTCACCAGTCTCCAGCCCTCGTGCTTCTGGCTCGCGATGTAAGCGGCGCAGGCCTCATGCTGGGCGTCGAGGGTGTTGAAGCCCTGATCGAGCCCCTCCTCCGTGGACTTGCGGGTGTAGATGGCGCAGCGGACCGGGGCCGGCGAGCTCATGTCCGCCGCCTCTTCTGCCCTGCGTCCTGCCCTGTCCCATCAAGCCCGAAGAAGCGCGGACCCGACCACTGCGCCCCGGTGATCTCGCGGGCAATGGCCGAGAGCGAGCGCCATGGGCGACCGTTCCAGAAGTATCCTTCCGCTCTGATCTCCACGACATGGGTGGTGCCGTTCCATTCGCGCAGGAGCCGCCCCCCGGCGACCGGAACTGCCGCCTTCGGGCGACTGTCCGAACGGGCTGCGTGTTCGAGCCGCTCGGCGAGGGCCGGGGGCCAGCCGCCGACGGTGCCGAGCTGAAGATCGAAGGCCAGCACCTTGCGCAGGAGCGGCTGGCTCATGGACCGTGGCGGTCGGCCGCCGTGGAGCTCCTGCCAGAGCCCAAGAAGCCCGGCACGGTCGAGACTGGAGAGGCTGGCAACCGAGGCGGCGGTACGCGGCGCTGCGGCCGGAGCGGTCTGGGACTGGGACATCGGGTTCTTCCGGCTGTGGTGACCGTTGCGGTCGCTGGTACCGGAGAGAGCCCGGCGATGGTCCGGGCGTGCAGTCAGTCACGCTCGGCGTCGGCCGGAAGTCCAGTCGGAGGGAGACGATCCCGACGGCAACATCGAGAGACCTGCCCGTCTTGTAGGATTTTTCTCCGCAGACAGATATTATCCTGTAGCCAGCGCCGGGCCTCAGCCACATACTGGATCTATGAGCACCTCTTGTTACTCATACAAGCCATCGAAGCGACCGCCGGGCCGCCCGGCTGGCTCCGCGCCCTACAAGGCGGAGGATGAGGCCCTTCTGAGGAAGGCCGCCTGTGCACTGGCGGAGAACGATGCCCTGACCCTCACGGCTGTCCTGCGGGCCTGTGACGTGACGCGGGAGAAGGATCTTGCACGGCTCCGGGCACGGTGGCGACAGGTCGGCCCAGCCTTTCTCGATGACGCCCGACGCAACCGGGCAGCCCCTGCGGTTCGTGACTCCTTGCTCCTGCTCTCTTCCGTGGTGGCCGAGTTTGCCGATCGCAGCCGAAGCTCCGGCGATTTCCAGGAGCTGAAGCAGGTGCTCGCCAAGTGTCGCGAGGAGCTTCGTGGTCAATCCGGCGTCCGCCTCACCGATTTAACCACAGTTTTCTGGGCGATGCACGACAGCGGCAACCAGACTGGGAGCTCAGTGGCCAGGCCTCCCAGCCTCATTGGCGACAGAACGACGGCTCATGGGATATCCGATGGCGATCTGCTCTTCCTGTGGGCGCGTCTCTGCGACCGGGAGGCCATCGCGGCATGGGCAAGGGAGGAGAGGCTGAACGATGACCAAAACCCCACGGATTGAGCATCTCCCGCCCGCCGAGTTGAAGCCCTGGGCCAGAAACGCCCGCAAGCACTCCCGCAAGCAGCTGCGGCAGATCGCCGACAGCATCCGCGAGTTCGGCTTCACCAACCCCGTCCTGATCGATGAGACGCGCACCATTCTCGCCGGACATGGACGTGTCGAGGCCGCAAAGCTCCTCGGCCTTGCCCAGGTTCCCTGCGTCTTCATCGAGCACATGAGCGAGGCCCAGAAGCGCGCCTATGTGCTGGCCGACAACAAGCTCGCGCTGAATGCCAGTTGGGACGAAGAGCTGCTTGCCGAAGAGCTGGCGGCACTGGCGAGCATTGATGCCGGGTTCGACCTTGGCGTGACCGGTTTCGAGATCGCCGAGATCGATGCGCTGATCGATGCAGCCGAGCCCGAAGCCGACCAGGACCCGCGCGACGACGCCATCCCGAAGGATGTCGAGGCCCGGGTGCAGCCGGGCGACGTCTGGGCGCTCGGTCCCCATCGCCTGATCTGCGGCGACAGTCTCGATCCGGGTGTCGTCGGCCGGCTCATGAAGGGTGAGCAGGCCCGGATGGTGTTCACCGATCCGCCCTACAATGTTCCGATCGACGGCCATGTCAGCGGCAAGGGGGCGATCCGGCACCGGGAGTTCGCAATGGCGTCGGGTGAGATGACGGCCTCCGAGTTCACGGACTTCCTGCGCCGGGTGTTCTCGAACCTCGTCGCCCATGCAGAAGACGGCGCGATCCACTTCATCTGCATGGACTGGCGCCACATGGGTGAGATCATGGCCGCGGCTCAGGGCATCTATAGCGAACTCAAGAACCTGATCGTCTGGGCCAAGGACAGTGGCGGCATGGGGACCTTCTACTGCTCGCGCCATGAACTGATCGTTGCCTACAAGCAGGGAACGGCGTCTCACACCAACAGCTTTGAACTCGGCCAGCATGGGCGCTACCGGACGAACGTGTGGCAGTATCGCGGCGCCAATCTGGAGGAGCTTCGGCTGCACCCGACCGTGAAGCCGGTTCAGATGATCGTGGATGCTATCCGGGACGTCTCGGCACGCGGCGAGATCGTCCTTGATCTCTTTGGAGGCTCCGGCTCGACCCTCATTGCCGCCGAGAAGACCGGCCGGCGGGCACATCTCTGCGAGATCGATCCACAGTACTGTGACATCATCCTGACCCGCTATGAGGCTTGGGCTCATGACGAGGCCGTGCTGATCGACCGCCCGGCCCCAGCTGCGGCAAGCAGTTCGCCGCGAAGCACGGAGGCGGTCAGCGCCGCGGATGATGACATCAGGCGGCTCATCTCATGACGGATGCGCCCAGAACGCCCACGAACGGCGATTACGAAGTGGGCTATGGCAAGCCGCCGAAGCACAGGCGCTTCCAGAAGGGCAAATCGGGCAATCCAGCCGGTCGGCCTCGCGGGGCCAAAAACAAGTCGAAGTTCTCGAGCAATACCCTGAATGACATGCTGCGCCGGGAGTTGGAGCGAGAGGTCGAGATCCGGGGGACAAGCGAACCTGAGGTTCTGTCCATTGCCCAAGCCGCGATGCGGGCGCTGGGGGTGCAAGCCGTCAAAGGCAATGTCCGTGCCCAGCAACAGGTCATCGCGCTGCAGCGCGACCTCGACATGCAGGAGGCGGCACGGCAGGCAGAGCATGATCAGGCCCTGATTGCCCTGCGCAACGGCCAGCTGGCCAGCCGGGATCGATGCCGGGAACTCGGCTTGTCCGAAGATGACATCATCCCCAACCCCGATCATATCGTCCGCGACCGCGCGACCGGGAACATGATCATCCGCGGACCTGCTGACCGGCAGCAGAAAGTCGAGTGGGAGCGGATGTGGGCGTACCTGGGTTCGTTCCAGTGCGAGATCGAGAAATCGCGAAAGAAGCTGGCCAGACTGGCTCCGTCTCATGTGCAGGAACGAAAAGACCTGACCGAGAGCATCGAGACGAACGGGTATTGGCTGACCTTCTACGACATGAAGCTGATGACCGTCTTCTCGCTTCCGGCATGGCAGGTGTCAGAGGACCGCCAGGAACAGGATGTGCTGGAGCAGCGGGTGCGGGAGGGCAGATGGCCTGATCCACCGGCAGATGTAAGGCGCGGTAGTTGGGACTTGCACTGTTCAAGTCCGCCTTAAAGCCAACGGCACAGGTCGCCTTTGAGATCGAGCAGAACAAGTCCGACGCCGAGGGCAGTGAAACGACCCGGCCGCCAGCAAGAGGAACAGCAGATGATCAGGATCTGACGGCAGAGCGGACGACGCAAAGCTGGATCGACCGCTTCAGGCTGCTGTCGCGCTTGCCTAAGGATATCCGTGCCGATCTGGAGACAGGATCGACGATCGTGTCGGTGCCGGCCGGCGGGCAGGTCTTTGCCCCGGGTCAGTCGGCAGAAAACGTGCTGGTGGTTCTCTCCGGGACGGTAAGTGTCCAGCGACCACCTGAAAATGGGCGCAGTCCGCCCCCGTTTGAGTTGGGGCCCGGTGAGCCCTGCATCCTGGCCCTGTCCAGTGAGATGGCGATTGAAGACTACGGTGCCGACGGGATCGCTGTAACCGCCGCGACCCTCGTGGCCATTCCAAGCGCGATTTTTGTCGACGTATTCACACGCTCGCCTGACTTCCGCATGTTTGTGTTCGAGCTTTGACAGCAAATACGCTGCTCCCCAACGTTCTACCGCCTGAAGGCAGAGTCTTCCAGCTTCGCTCAGGGTGACGGGCTGGTGACGTCCCCCGATTTCGTCAGCGTGATCAGATCCTTGTTGCCGATCGCACCGTATGGCCGCTCTTCGTTGTAGTATCTATGCCAAGCCTCCAGCTTTTCTGCCGCATCGGCAAGGGTCAGGAACCAATGCTGGTTTAGGCACTCGGTCCGGAACCGGCCATTGAACGCTTCGATGAACGCATTGTCGGTCGGCTTCCCTGGCCGGGAGAAGTCGAGAACAACGCCGCGCTGATAGGCCCACAAGTCCATGTCTCGCGAGACGAACTCGCTGCCCTGATCGACCCGGATCGTCTTCGGATAGCCGATCTTCCGGCAAACCCGCTCGAGGGTCGCCACCACGTCTTCGCCGCGATAGCTGTAACGCACATCGAGAATGGGAACATAGCGCGAGAACGTGTCAACGACCGCCAGCACGCGCAGTTTCCTGCCCGTTGCCAGTTGATCATGTACGAAGTCCATTGCCCACACCTCGTTCGGGCCGACTGCCTCGACACGGTCGTCGCGCAGTTTGGCCTTCACCCGCCGCTTCGGCGTCTTGTTCCTGAACTGAAGCCCCAACTCCCTGTAAATTCAGTAAACCTTCTTGATGTTGATGCCCCAGCCTTCGCGGTCGAGCAGGACATGGACCCGGCGGTAGCCATACCGGACACGCATCTCGCAGATTTCCCGGATCCGCTTGGCGACAGCGGGCGCTGTCAAAGGAACCGGCTGGCGGCGAGACCTTGACCGCCCTACCCTGCCCGGCATGACCCAGCGCAGTCCCTTCCGCTATTTCAAGACCTCGCCCGAGATCATCCGCCTGGCTGTGATGCTGTATGTCCGCTTTCCACTATCATTGCGGAACGTCGAGGACCTGCTGCATGAGCGTGGCATCGACGTGAGCCACGAGACCGTCCGCTTCTGGTGGCACAGGTTCGGGCCACTCTATGCCGCCGAGATCCGTAGAATGCGTGCTTCGGCCATGCGGTCTGGTCCACAATGGAAGTGGCACTTGGACGAGGTCTTCGTGAAGATCAACGGACGCACCCACTACCTCTGGCGGGCCGTCGTCCACGAGGGCGAGGTGCTGGAATCCGTCGTCACCAAGACCCGCGATAAGACCCGCGATCGTAAGGCAGGGGAGTGTCTGAAACTCTGTGTATCTGACCGGGCCCATGCGGTTTTCAGATACGGTCAGGCGTCGAGGCGGCCGGCGAACATTATGGCCAGCTGATTGCGGGCGGCAACCCAGTCCCGGACAGCGCGACCGCCCTTCTCGAAGTTGCGGATGGCCAGGAAGATCAGCTTGGTTGCGGCCTCCTCGGTCGGGAACGAGCCCTTGGTTTTCAGGGTTTTCCGCAACACCCGGTTCAGCGATTCCACGGCGTTGGTCGTGTAGATGATCTTCCGGATCGCGGCGCTGAAGGCAAAGAACGGGATCACCTCGGCCCAGGCCCGTCGCCAGGCCGGGGCGATGGACGGGTATCTTCCGGCCCATGTCCCCTCGAAGTCATCGAGCCGGCGGGCGGCCTCCTCGGCAGTCGGGGCCTCATAGATCGGGCGCAGGTCGGCGGCCACCGCCTTGCGGTCTTTCCAGCTGCAGAAGTTCATCGAGTGCCGGATCAGGTGGACGATGCAGGTCTGGACCGTGGTTTCCGGGAAGGCGGCGGTGATCGCCTCCGGGAAGCCCTTCAACCCGTCCACAACGGCGATCAGGATGTCCTGGACGCCGCGGTTGCGCAGCTCGTTCATCACCGACAGCCAGAACTTGGCACCTTCGTTGTCGGCGATCCAAAGCCCAAGAACCTCGCGCTCGCCCTCCCGCGTGACGCCCAGGGCGATGTAGACCGCCTTGTTCCGCACCATCCGGCTGTCGGCATCGCGAATCTTGACGCGCAGGGCGTCAAAGATGACGATCGGATACATCCGGTCCAGCGCCCGGTGCTGCCAGTCCCGGACCTCCTCCAGCACGGCATCGGTGACACGGCTGATCAGGTCGGGCGACACCCGCAGCCCATAGAGATCCTCGAGATGCGCCTGGATGTCGCGCACCGAAAGCCCGGCAGCATAGAGCCCGATGATCTTGTCATCCACTCCGTCGATCCGGGTCTGGCCCTTCCTGACCAGCTCGGGCTCGAAGCTGCCGTCCCGGTCGCGCGGCACCGCCAGCGGCACCTCGCCATCCGAGCCCTTCACCCGCTTCGTCGCGGTGCCATTGCGGCGGTTGGCCTGGTCGGGCGGCGGCTCGGCCCCGGCCTCATAGCCCAGGTGCGCGGTCAGTTCGGCCCCAAGCATCCGCTCCATCAGCCGGACCTTCAGCTCCTTCATCAGCCCGGCATCGCCGAGCAAATCCTCGGGCCGCTTGCAGCCCTTCAGCAACTCGTCCAGCAACTCGTTGGAAATCGTCATCGTCCTTGCTCCTCTCAGGAAGCATGGACCGGGTCAGTCATACACAGAAGACCGGACACTCTCTAAGGCAGCGCTGAAGTTCCTGAGGAAACTGATGCGCAGGTACGGCCGGCCAGAGCAGATCGTCACCGACCGACTGCGCTCCTACGGGGCAGCCCTTCGGCAACTCGGCGCAGGCGCCCGACAGCACTCGGCAAGACATGCGAATAATCGCGTCGAGAACTCGCATCTGCCGTTCCGGCGACGAGAGCGGGCCATGCTCCGCTTCCGGCGGATGAAGACGCTACATCTCTTTGCTGCCGTCCGCTCTTCCGTCTCAAACCACTTCAACCAGGATCGCAGCCTCTCTCGTCGTCAGCACTTCAAGGCCAACCGAGCCGCCGCTCTCGCTGAGTGGCGGCAGCTCGGCGCGGCCTGAGGGCCCGCCCGACCGCGAACACTGAGACGAGTTCGCATTCGTCTGGCAGCACACAAGTTCGCATTCCTCTGACAACGCATGAGGAGGTCCATCACTGACGCCGTTCTGCGCTCTGAAGACCGGGTACCTCGACACTCCCCAAGACTGGTGAGGCGGATCTTAGCCAGGATCGCTGGTGAAATGCCCTCATCGTTGTGCTATGTTCGGATCTGCCGGACAGGAGAACGCGGCATGATCGGCGAGGCTGCTCGCGACGGCGTGGTGATCGGGATGCTGCTGGGATTGGAGCAGGGAAGCCCACTGGTCGTCTTTGCCGGCAACCTGTCGCCGGAAGCCATCCCCGCACGCAGTCTCGTGCGCCTTGAACCCGAGGACATCGGTGCCGAACTCGCCCTTCTCTTCGAGGACGGGGACGCCAGCCGCCCACTGGTGATCGGCCGCATCGTCACCCCCCTCCCCCAAGGCACGATCGTCGTCCGCGACGGCGAGCCGCTGCGCATCACCGCGCGCGAACGGATCGAACTTCGATGCGGCAAGGCATCGATCGTGATGGAGGCGGACGGTCACATCACCATCCGCGGCAGCTATCTGGTCAGCCACGCCTCGGCCGCGAACCGCATCCGGGGCGGCTCGATCAACCTGAACTGATGTACCCGCCTGCCCCCGTCCTGCCCGAGATCCTGCGCCAACACGCCGAGCAGGCGGCGTTCCTGTGGACGGTCTATGACCGGGCGATGCTGTTCCCCGAGGAGAACCCGGAAATGGACGCCCTGCGCATTGCCCGGCTGCTGGAGCGGCTGGAGGCGCATCTGGACGGGTTGCGCGTGGCTGGCGCCGAGGGGCTGCGGGTGGCGGAGGCGCGGTTCGCGGAATACCCCGAGGCGGGGGAGTTGTTCGTGGTGCGGATGTTGCAGCCGGGAGCGGAGAAGGTGCGGGTGGCGGACTTGGATTGGGAGCGGGTCAGGGGGTATCTGACCCGCTGCCTCGATCAGCCGCCGTAATCCGCCATATCCAGTCGGCGCAGGAAGATGTTGCCGTCATAGCCCATCTCGAACCCCTCCCAATTCTGGCCGTCGAAGACGAAGACCTCCTTCCAACCAGAGATCACCAGCTTCTCGGCCGAGGCATGCATAAAGAAGCCCTGCCCCAGGTTGCGGAACGGGCGCAGCGCGCGGCCCTCCTGCACGCTGATGCCATAGCTGGGGTCGGTCCAGTAGCGCCGGCCCTTGAAGCTGCGTATCCCGAAATAGTCCCAAGGCTCGGCCTCGAGCGCGATCAACTCGTCCGCGACCAGCGCATAGGCGGTGCCCCCAGCACCACCGAAATGCAGCGCGCCATCGGCCGAAACCTCCAGCGCATAGAGATTGCGCTGGTCCGGGATCTCCAGCGGCACCCAAGCGCGCCCCTCAAGCCGCAGCAGCAAACCGCCATGACCGCAGGCATGCACGTCGCCGGCCGAGGTGCCGTGTATATCGCGCAATACCGCAAGATCGTAGGGCTGGATCAAATTCCAGCCCGCGCCTACCTCGCGGATATAGGCGACGCCGTGATCACCAAAGACGAATTGCGGGCCGCCCTCCAGATGCCAGACCCGGCGCAGCACCCCCTCGGGCAATGCGGTAACGCTGTCACCCGCCGGCGTCAGGTCATGGACCAGCCCGCCCAGTTCCAGTACCACATGTCGGTCCGGGACCAGTGTGGCATGCGAGTTGATCGCGTCCTCGATCTGCAGCCGTATCGTGAAGGTCAGCGTCTCGCCGAAGTCGATGTCGAGCAGGAACGAGCGCGAGAACTCGCAATCGACATCGGTCAGCTCGAAACTTGCGCTGTAGCGCGTGCCGCCAAGATGGAAGGCGTCGACGGTCTCGATGCGGACCTCGGAAGGGTCGAGGTCGTCCAGCGGATTGTCCGAAGGGGTGTCGGTATCGGTCATTCTCAACTCCTCAGCGGCGTGTTCAGGATCTCCTGCGTCGATGGCTGGCTGGTCGTGCCATCGGCATTCTGCTTGGGTTTGGCTACGCTCTGCAGATAGGCCACGATCACCACTTCGATGCACTCCAGCGCGGCCTTCTTTTCATCTTTCGAGGCATTGGGGGGCTGCAGCTTGTCATGGTGATCACCGTACGCCTGCTTGGTCACATCCAGCGACTCGCGCACGGTCGGCTTGGCTGTCTTCTTCAGCAGGTCGCGGTTGGCCTTGGTCTTCATCGGATGCGGCGCCCCCTTCATGCTGCCCGCGCCACTCTTGGGGCTGCCGTCCGGGTTCAGGTTGTAGGAACGCATGCAGATGCAGGGCGCTTTGTCCTTATGATATCCCGGAAAGGCGGCATAATTAATTCCGCCCCGCGATTTCTGCATCATCTGGTTTTCGAGCGGATGCTCCGACTGATCGGGATGCGTGCAGGTCTTCTTGCCATGTTCGTGCAACTGCATGTCCAGCTTATTGAGCAGCGTCACGCAGTCGGCGAAGGCTGGATTGACCGCGCAGATCTCGGGGAAAGGCGGCGTCTGCCCCGGATCAGAGGCATGGTTATGCGTCGCCAGATCGGAGAACCGGATCACCGGCTCGCCGTCGAACTTCACATCGTTGGACCACGCGTGGAAGTACTTCTTCCCCGTGTTCTTCGAGGTGATGATACCCTTCTTCGCCGCGCAGCCTGCCTCTGTGCCCGAGGTCTTCGCCTCATCCGACTTGTTCTTTATGTTCACCGTCTTGCCGCCGATGAACACCGTCCCGCTGCCGTTCTCGGTATCCGAGGCCATGCCGAAACTCGGATAGGGAACTGGCACGCCTGGCGGTGTTGCGGGGTTCTCGGGCGGGGTGAAGCAGGTGTCGGGGAAGGCGGCGATGGTCTTCGCGTTCACCGCCTTGCCGCTGATCTCCAGCCCGTTGGCGAAGACGCCGCTCATGGCGCGGCCTCCGCGCGGAAGCGGTCCTCGATGGACGCGTGTCGCATCGGGCCACGCGCCTCTTGCAGCACCGCCGCTCCGCAGGCGCCGTCATCGCCCGAGGCCTCGATCAGCACGGGCGAGCCGGGGGCATAGCTCTTGCGCGCGGCGGCCAGCGCCATGCCCAGCATCACCGGCACCACTGCTGCGCCGACATTGCCAAGGCTCTCTGCCGGGCTCCACAGGTCCTGGAAGGCCTTGCGTCCCCGTTCAAGCCGCAGGGTCATCAGCGCGGCCTGCCTGAAGAAGTGCTGCTCTCCGGTCAGGTCCGAGATGCGGTATTCCACATGGGCCAGATCGGTTTCCGCCTGTGCCAGCGCGGCGCGATAGGCGGACGCCATGCCGTCGCCGCGCAGGGGCAGGTCCTCGCCGTCCTTATCCTTGCCGTTGCCGAGGTATGCCACCTCGCGTGCCAACCCCAGGCCGGTCAGCCGCAACGGGCCGCCCGGTCCCAGCAGGACGGCCGCCGCGGCCTCGCCGGGGATGAATCCGTCGGCATTGCCCTCCTCCAGCAACCGCTGGAGCCCGGCGTAATGGGCTATGGCGGGGCCGGTCAGGTAGCTGTCGATGCCCAGCACGATCACCTGACCCGCCTGTCCCCCGGCGATCACGCGCCGTGCCTGGTCGAGCGCCACGAAGCCCGAGGGCCGGCCATGCTGGACCACATGCGTGCGCCGCTCGGGCAGGCGCAGGATCGCGGCCAGCATCCGCAGCAGTGCGGCTGGATCGGTGACCGGTCGGCCGGGGCGAGTTTCCTCGGCGAGACACAGGATGAGCGCCGCATCCCGCGCCGCGGGCTCCTGACGCAGGATGTCAGCCAGTGCCCCGGCGGCCAGATGCGCCATGCGTCGCGGACCGATCCAGTTGCGTGGCAGCGGCACCGCCGCGCCGATCCGCCAGCCGCCCCCGGCGACGAAGCGAGTCTCGGCGAAGCCGTCCAGACGGGCGCGGATGGCGGCGGCCGACGAGGCCCAGTCCAGACCCACCGCCGTCACCATCCCGGCTGCGCGGACACCTATCATGGCTCGGCCTCCTCCCCGAGCACGGCGGACAGGCGCAGGTAGCCCCGGCCCTCGCGCTCGGCCCGCAGCATGGCCTCGGTCGGTGGACCGATCCAGGCGCGCGAGAACTCAGCCAAGGTGCGGCGGACAGGCACACTGACGCGCCAGACCAGCATGAAGACGCGCGCCTCGGCATCGATCAGCAGGCTGTCGGGCAACGGCTGGCCCTCCAGGCAGACGTCCGTCCCGCGCCAGATCCGGATCGGCAGGCGGGTGTCGGGAAGCCGGAATGCCTCGCGCCCGCGCGAAGTCAGATGGACCAGAACAACCGGAGTGAACGGGGCAAGTGGGGTGATCTGCTGGTCGGGTGGCGCCATCTGGTAGTAGTGCTCGTCGAAGTCGGGAGGCAGGAAGGGCGCGATATTGTCCACCCAGTTCTGGTCGTAGGTCCCGCCAAAGGGCAGGCGCAGCGGCCAGCCGCGCCCGTAAGGGCCCAGCGCCATCGGCCGGTAGCTGCTGCCATAGGGCGAGACGACCTCCTCTCCCGGCGCCTCGGTATTGGGAAGCGCCAGTCCCGCCGGATCGCCGCCTTTCGCGGTCGCGAAGCCCAGGCCCACGGGATTTGCGGCATAGACGGGCACGTCCGGACCGGGCGGGCGGCTGCGGTCCGGGCCGCCGAACGCGGTGTCATAGGAAAACGGCATCCGCGTGAAGGGATATGGCCGGGTCGCCGTGATCGCCGGGCCAATGGTGCGCCATTCGCGCTGGCCCACCACGTCGAACTGCTTGGACCAGCCCCCTACGGCCAGTCCCACGCGCAGCCGCTCGACCGGCCGGGCGCCGGGCGCATGGGCCGCGCCGTTCAGCACCACGTCGCAGGCGGGCTTGCGAAAGGCGAAGTCGCTTTCCCATAGCGGCGCCGAAAAGCCGGGGGCGCCGGTGTATTCGTCGGCCATCACAAGCGGCCTCTGCATTTCCAGCGGCCGCGGCGGATCGCCCTCGCGGTCGGGAAAGGCGAAGCTCCCCTTGATCGTCAGCGTCATGAAGCTGCGGCCCGCCACGTCCATTCCCGCGCCCATCTGATGGGGAAAGCGGGTCTGGTCGAGGATCTGCATGGTGTTCAGCCCAGATCGTAAGCGAAGCCGTCGGTCCCGCCCGTGACCGTGACCCGAGCGATACCGAGGCCTTCAAGTCGCGCCTCAAGCACCCGGCGGCTGAGTTCGGGCAGCAGGGTCCCGGTCAGGATCGCGTCGATCATCCGCCCGCCGGACTCGACCTCGGTGCAGCGGGCGCGGATCTGCGCCATGACACCATCACCGACCACCAGTTCGGCCCCATGCGCTTCGTGCAGGCGGCGGGCGATGGCGCGCAGCTTGTGGCTGGCGATGGTCTCGATCATGGCGTCCGACAGCGGCAGATAGGGGACTGTCACCAGACGCCCCAGCAAGGCCGGGGGAAAGACCTTCAGCAGCGGCGGGCGCAGCGCGGCCGCCATCTGGTCGAAGCGGACCGGCGCATGGCCGGCATCCGTCAGGGCCATGATCTCGTCGGTGCCGACATTCGAGGTCATCAGGATCAGCGTGTTGCGAAAATCGATCCGCCGCCCTTCGCTGTCGTCGAGGCTGCCCTTGTCGAACACCTGGAAGAAGATCTCGTGGACATCCGGATGGGCCTTTTCCACCTCGTCCAGCAGGATGACCGCATAGGGACGGCGGCGCACCGCCTCGGTCAGCACCCCGCCCTTGCCGTAGCCGACATAACCGGGCGGCGCGCCCTTGAGGGTCGAGACGGTATGCGCCTCCTGGAATTCGCTCATGTTGATCGAAATGAGGTTCTGCTCGCCGCCATAAAGCGCGTCGGCAAGCGCCAGCGCGGTTTCCGTCTTGCCGACGCCCGAGGGACCGCAGAGCATGAAGACGCCGACCGGCTTTTCCGGCGCGCCAAGGCCTGCCAGACCGGTCTGGACTCGGCTGGCGATGGCCTCCATCGCGTGGTCCTGACCCACGACCCGCTCGGCCAGAAGCGCGGCCAGGCCCAGCGCGCGCTCGGTCTGGCTGGCCAGCATCCGGCCGACCGGGATTCCGGTCCAGTCCTGCACGATCGCCCCCACCGCCAGCCGGTCCACCGAGGGCAGGATCAGCGGCCGCTCGCCCTGCCTGCCGGCCAGCTCGGACATCTTCGCGCGCAGATCCGCAAGGCGCGCCGCCGGGTCGGGGGAAGTGGCCCCCTGCCCGTCCAGACCCGGATCTTCCGTTGGCAGAGGGGCGGGCGAGGCGTCTGGCGGCACCCCGGCCTTTTCGCCCCCCGCTTCCGACCCATCCGCACGCTGTTCCGGCGTCACCCCGTCCAGGGCCACGCCCTCGCCGCGCAACTCGGCCCGCAGCCGCAGGATATCCGCGACCAGCGCCTTCTCCGCCTTCCATCGCTCGACCGCGGCATCGCGGTCGGCTTCCGCCGCTACGCGGGCCGCGTCATTGGCCGCCTGCCGCTTTGCGGTGTCCACGCCCACGGCGGTTTCGCGCGCGATGATTCCCGCCTCGATCTCCAGCGCCTGCAGGCGGCGCTGCAGATCCTCAAGTTCGGCCGGCGTGGCGTGCTGGCTGACGGCGACGCGGGCGCAGGCTGTATCCAGCAGGCTGATCGCCTTGTCCGGCAACTGCCGCGCCGGGATGTAGCGATGGGACAGCGCCACCGCGGCGCCGATCGCCTCGTCCAGGATCTCGACGCGGTGATGCGCCTCGAGCACGCCGGCCATTCCGCGCAGCATCTCGATCGCGGCGGCTTCCGACGGCTCCTCGATGCGGACCACCTGGAAGCGGCGGGTCAGCGCGGGATCCTTTTCGATATGCTGCTTGTATTCGGCCCATGTGGTGGCGGCGACGGTCCGCAACTCGCCCCGCGCAAGCGCGGGCTTCAGCAGGTTCGCGGCGTCCCCGGTGCCCGCCGCGCCACCCGCGCCGATCAGGGTATGGGCCTCGTCGATGAACAGGATCACCGGCCTGACCGAAGACTGGACATCGTCGATCACCGCCTTCAGCCGCTTCTCGAACTCTCCCTTCACGCTGGCGCCGGCCTGCATCAATCCGATGTCCAGCAGCCACAGATCGACCGAGGCAAGCTGCGGCGGCACGTCGCCCCGCGCCAGCCGCTGGGCGAAGCCCTCGACCACGGCGGTCTTGCCGACACCCGCCTCGCCGGTCAGGATCGGGTTGTTCTGCCGCCGCCGCATCAGGATATCGATGATCTGGCGGATCTCGGGGTCGCGCCCGACGACCGGATCGATCCTGCCGGCCCGCGCCCGTTCGGTCAGGTTGGTGGCATACTTCGCCAAGGCTCCGTCGGCCTGCCGCGCCGCCACCGGTTCTGCAGTGGCAAGCGCCGGGGGCTCCGCCTCGCCAGAGGCTGCGACAATGCCGGGCAGGTCCGGCGCCATGAGGTCCGCGTCGATGCGGCCGAGTTCGGGACTGATCCGCAGCAGCAGCGATTCCAGCGCAGGGGTCTTGAGACAGGCGATCAGGATGTCGGCCGATCGCACCTGATCGGTGCCGCGTTCCAGCGCGGCTCGGGTCCATCCTTCCTGGATGGCATGGAAGATGTGGTCGGAAAACTCCTCGACCGCGCTTGCCCCGCGCGGCAGCGCGTCCAGCGCACGCGCAAGATCCCCCTCCAGACGGGCCGCATCGACGCCCGCCGCCGCGCCGATCAGGGCAAGATCCGAATCCTGCCGCTCTGCCAGTGCAGCGATGAAATGAGCTAGTTCGACATAGGGATTGCCGCGGGACTTGGCCTTTCGCGCCGCGTCGGAAAAGGCCCGCAGGCAAAGCGGGTTCAGCCGGCCCACCAGTTCCTTGCGCTTGACGGTCTCTCTCGAGCCAGGGGGAAGGATACGGGGGGTCACGGTCGTCATTCCGGCCATCCTTGGACAGGGGACGAAAGAACTGCAGAGCAAAAAGCCGACGCAATGAAACAGGGCTTGCGCGAGGCGGGTGCCGAGAGAAAACTGTTCCTGCGGAAAGTGTATTTCAAAACCGCTGCATCCGGAAACATTTTCGCGGGACCGCGAAGCCGGGACGCAGGGGCGAAAGGGCCGCCATCATGATCCCGTCTCTGCCTGGGGACATCTTCCGCCCGGGTCAGGTGCTGAACAACACCTGGACTGTCGAGGGCGTCCTGGGCCGCGGCGGCACGGGCGAGGTTTATCGCGCGTGCAGCCTCGTGACCGGCAGGATCGTGGCCATCAAGGCATTGTCGGCGCAGTTCGCGGGCGATGAAGGCTATCTGGAACTGATGCGCCGCGAAGAGGCGATGCGCAACATCATCCACGATGCCGTGGTGCGCTACAGCGAATGCTCCCGCACCGCCGAGGGAAATATGTTCCTGGTGATGGACTTCATCGACGGTCCGGCCCTGTCCGAGGTCATGAACGCCCGAAGGCTGAGCCCGCGCGAGTTGTTGATCATCGCGCACCGCGTGGCCGAGGGCCTCGCCGCCGCCCACGTCCATGGAGTCGTGCACCGCGACTTGTCGCCCGACAACATCATCCTGCGCGATAACCGAGTCGAGGGCGCGACGATCATCGACTTCGGCATAGCCAAGGACACCTTCAGCCGCGCGCGCTCGGTGGTGGGCAACCAGTTCGCCGGCAAGTACGAATATGCCGCGCCTGAACAGTTCGAAGGCAAGGCCGTGCCGGCCAGCGACCTTTACGCCTTGGGCGCGACGCTGGCCGCCGCCGCGCGCGGAGAGATTCCCTTTGCCGGGTCCACGCCCGGAGAGATGATCCGCCGCAAGTCCGAGCCACTGGACGTGTCTGGCCTGCCCGAGCCCTTGGCCGGGCTGATCCTCTGGCTGTCTGCCCCGAAGCTGGCGGACCGCGCCCCTTCGGCCACCGCCGTGCTGGCCCGGCTGGATTCGCTGCTCAAGGGTCAGCCCCAGGCGCCGGCGCGCGGCGGACGCAGCACGACCGGGGATCGGGGCACCAAGCGCGCGCGGAAAGGCGGGGGACTGGGCCGGGCGTGGCTTGCCGGACTGGCGGCGGTCCTGCTGGTGGCGGCCACGATCCTCCTTGTGCGGCCGCTTGTCGGGCCCGACCTGCCCTTGGCCGCGCCCTGGCGGCTCGAGGCCGCGTCCAGCCCGGCGCCACGCCTGTCGGGACATGCCCCCAACACGGCCACGGCAGGCCGGATCGCGGGTGCCGTCGCGTCGGCGACCGGCGCCCCACTGCCTCCGGATGCACTGGCCGAGGCGCGCGGCATGCCGGCGCCGGGCTGGGCCACAGCGATGGAGCGGCTTTTCCCGGAACTGGAAGGACTGGAGGACTGGATCGTCTCGGTCACGGACCTCACCGTCGAGATCGCAGGGCGTGCCGCCTCGACCCAGGAACGCGACATCATTGCCGAGAGGCTGGAGAGTTGGGCGCACCAATCGGGCATGACCCTGCGCCTGGACCTGACCGCACCGGTCCTGCTGTCCGCTGCCGAGATCGAGGCGGTGTCGGCGCGCCATGCGGCTTGCGGCGCACTGACCAGCGACATTCCTAACGCCGGGGTACCGGACGATGGCAGCGTCACGATCACGGGCACGCTGCCCGACGCGGGCGCGGAAGCCGCGCTGGCCGGGGATCTAGGTCCGCTGGTTGGCGCACGGACGCTTCGGCTGGATATCGAGACGCTGGACCCGGAGCTGTGCCGGATCCAGGCCGCCCTGGCCGGGTTGCCGGAGGGTGGCGTCACCATTCGCCTGTCCGAGGCACGCCGTCCCGAACCCTCGCTGACCGGCATCTATCATCCCGGCGACAATCCCGTCGCCGACGTGCTTATTCCCACGGCGCTGGCCGCGACCCCGGGAGCCGAACTCTGGCTTGCCCTTGCATATTCAGGAAAGGTTTACCCCCTGCGACCCACTCTTGCCGATGAGGAGACGCGGCTCGACCGGATCGGGCAGGCGTCGGGTGCACTCCACATCGTCCGGGCGCTGTGGACTGCCGATGAGGTCAAGGCAGTCAGGGGAAGAGCCGGCTTTACCGTGAACGACAAGGACTTCGGCAAGGCGGGGCTGTTCGCCCTCATCAGCCAAGGGCCGCTCTTCCCCGAACGGCGGCCCGGCGACGAGTCCGCGGCTTCGTTCGCCGAGGCGGTGGCGGCCCGCCGCGCCGCGCGGCCCGACCTTGTGCTGGCGGCCACCTTCCGGGCGCTGGATCTCCGTCCCCGACAGTAGGGCGTGTTTCGATACTCTGCAGGACTCATTGCGTAACAGCCTGATTCATGGGATGATCGGCAGGCTTGGGGAACTGCACACACGGCCTTGCACATAAAGGTTTCGGCCATGTTTCTCGCGCCCTTGTCCGTCCCGGACTCAGCCGGGCTGGATCTTCGCAACGACACGAGGTTTCTGGCGCTCGAGCGGGCGCTGGACGGGGCCTCGCGGGCAGTCAGGGCGGCGCAGGTGGCCAAGGGCAACACCGGCGACGTGCCGCTGGAGTGGGCGAAGCTGCTCGAGGATGCGGCGGCACTGGCCGAGGCAGGGCGCGATCTGCGGTTGCTGGTCATCGCCGCGCGGATCATGACCAACCTCGACGGTCCCGCCGGGCTGGCCGAAGGGCTGAACCTGCTGGGCGGCGCGCTGGAGGACTGGTGGGACAACCTTCATCCCGCCCTGCGCGACGGCAAGTTCCCGCGCGAGTCGGCGCTGCGGCGCATCAATGCCCTGTATCAGATCGAGAATTCCGATGCGGGGATCCTGGGCGATCTGGATTTCAACACGATGCTGGCGCCCCGCGGCCTGCCTGTCGTCTCGGGAGGGGATCTCGCCGCGGGCGCCGTCAGCCAGGCCATTCTGGCGGCCGAGGGCAAGACCGGGCTATCTCCGGCCGAACAGGCCGAGCGCGCGGCGCGCCATGAGGCCCGGGTGGCGCGGGTGATGACCGCCTGCCGCGCCTCGCGCGACCTCGAGCCCGAAGCGGTGTCCGTGCTGGAAACGGGCCTGGATGCCGCGCTGGCGGCGCTTGCCCGGCTCGAGACCGCGCTGGCCGCCCGCATCGGGGACGAGCCCCCAACCCGCTTTGCCGCCTTGCGCCAGATGCTGCAGCGGATGCAGGCGGCGCTGGCCAGTCCGGCCGCCCAGCTTGCCCCCGCCTCCGGCAGCCCGGGCAATGCGGCAGAACCGGAGAATGTCGGGCCGGCACCGGCGCAGATGCCGGTCAGTGCCTGCGCTCAGCCGATGGGCCTGCCCGCCCGGCTGTCATCACGCCGCGAGGTCGAGACCTGCCTCGACCTCGTCATAGACTTCTACGAACGCAACGAACCGGCCTCGCCGCTGCCGCATCTGGCACGACGCATGAAGAGGATGGTGTCGATGAACTTTCTGGAACTGATCGAGGAACTTGCCCCCGGAGGGATGAAGGAATTCCGCAATGTCGCCGGCGTCACCGAGGACAAGGGCCGCTGAGCGGCATCAATGGACCCGACACCGCTGGACCCGCCGCAAGAGGGAGTAGCCGCAATGAGCGAGAGCAAGTCAAAGGTCATCGAACGCAATCGCCCGCCGCGGGTGCAAATCTCCTATGATGTCGAGCATTACGGCAGCCCGACCACGATCGAGCTGCCCTTCGTCATGGGCGTCATGGCGGACTTGGCGGGCCAGTCGACGTCGCGCGAGGCGCAGAAGCCGCCGGCCGAACGCAGCTTCGTCGAGGTGGATGCCGGCCGCTTCCGGTCCTTCATGGAGGCGCTCTCTCCGCGCGTGACCGCACGCGTCCCCAACCGCCTGCCGGGCAAGCCCGGCCAGGAGGCACCCGACGAGGAGATGTTCGTCGATCTGACCTTCCGCGACATGGGAGGCTTCACCCCGGACCGCATAGCCGAGCAGATCCCCGAACTGGCCGAACTGCTGAAGATGCGCCGCAAACTCGAGGAACTGCTGAGCTACATGGACGGCAAGTCCAGCGCCGAAAAGCGCATTGCCCAGCTTCTGAACGATGAACCCCTGCTGGCCCGCATCGCCGAACAGGCGATGGGCGGCGACAAGTCCGAGAGCTGAGCCATGGCCGAACAGGAACTCAAGGCCGCCGACACCGCCGCCGAGGTCGAAGCCGTCGACCTGGACGAATTCGGCGCATTGCTGGAAAAGGATTTCCGCGTCAGGGAGGACGACAGCGCCAAGCTGCGCGAGCTGGTCGCCAACCTCGCGCTGGCCGCACGGGAAAAGGCGGGCAGCGCCACGATCAGCGGCAATGCGGTGCGCTCGATCAAGTCGCTGATCGCCGGGATCGACCAGCTTCTGACGATGCAGATGAACGAGGTGCTGCACGCCCCCGAGGTCCGCGCGATGGAGGGCACATGGCGCGGGCTGCACTATCTGGTGAACAACACCGAAACCGACAACATGATGAAGATCCGGGTGATGAACATCACCAAGGACGAGCTTGCCGACCAGCTCGAGGACTTCGAGGGACAAATGTGGGACCAGTCCCCCATGTTCCGCAAGCTTTATACCGAGGAGTATTCCAGCTTCGGCGGCGCGCCCTTCGGCACCGTCCTCGGGACCTACGAATTCAGCCATCACCCTCGCGACGTGGGCTTGCTGCGGAGTCTGTCGGGAATCTGCGCCTCGGCCCATGCGCCCTTCATCGCCGCCGCTTCCCCGCGGCTGTTCCGCATGGAAAGCTGGCAGGAACTGCCCAATCCGCAGGACCTGAAGATGGTGACCTCTTCCCCCGACTACGCGGCCTGGCAGAGCCTGCGGGAAAGCGAGGACGCGCGTTACATCGGGCTGACGCTGCCGCGGGTTCTGGCCCGGCTGCCCTATGGCCCCGACACGATCCCGGTCAAGGGCTTCGACTTCCGCGAGGAGATCGACGGCCGGCACGACCATTACGTCTGGATGAACGCGGCCTTCCCGATGGGGGTGAACATCAACCGCAGCCACAAGCTGTATGGCTGGGGCAGCCAGATCCGCGGCGTGGAATCGGGCGGCGCGGTGACAAACCTGCCGGTGCATACCTTCCCCGGCGACGACGGATCGGTGGTGATGAAATGTCCCACCGAGATCGCCATCGATGACCGGCGCGAACTCGAACTGGCAAGGCTCGGGCTGATGCCGATCCTGCATCGCAAGAACACCGATGTCGCGGCCTTCCTGGGTGCCCAGTCCCTGCAGGATTGCGAGGCAAGGGCCGGACGGCTGGTCGATCCCGACGCCCAGGCGAACGAACGGCTGTCGGCGAACCTCCCCTATCTGCTGCCGGTCTGCCGTTTCGCCCATTACCTCAAGGCCATCGCCCGCGACAAGATCGGCACCTTCAAGGAACGCGCCGACATGGAGGTGTGGCTGTCCGAATGGATCAACCGCTATGTCCTGGCGAACACCGCGATGGCCGATGACAAGGCCAAGGCGCGGCGACCGCTCGCCAAGGCCGAGGTCAAGGTGGACAGCGTCGAGGGCCGGCCCGGCTATTACGCCGCCCGCTTCTACCTGCGCCCGCATTACCAGCTCGAAGGGATCAATGCCTCGCTGCGGCTGGTGTCGGAACTGCCCTCGGTCAAGGGCGCGTGACACTCTCGCGCCGGGCCACCCGGCCCGCGCTCCTGGCCTGGCGACGCCGGACCTCCGACGCGGCCCCCGCGGGGACCCGCCACCCTTGAACCCCAGCCTGCCGGAACAGGAGCATTGTCATGGCCTTCACCGGATACCTCAAGATCGACGGCATCGACGGCGAATCCCGACGAGCCGACCACGAGGGCGAGATCGACGTCTGGGGCGTCAGCCTGAACGCCGCGCAGAAAAGCTCGGCCGCGACCGGCTCCGGTCGCGTGCGCGGGCGTGCGACGGTCAGCGACCTGACGCTGCGCAAGTGGTACGACGCCGCCTCGCCCTATCTCGCGCTGGCCTGCATGCAGGGCAAGGCCTTCCCCGAGATCGTCTTCACCGCCCGCAAGGATTCCGGCGAGGCGCATCTGGATTACCTGACGATCACGATGAGCAACTGCCTGATCTCTGGCTATGACATGAAGCAGGACTCGCCTTCGGAAGACTCGGCCGCCCTGATCTCGGAAGAGGTCGGGATCTCGTTCGAGAAGATCAAGATCAAGTATGTTCTGCAGGCCGACGACCATTCGAAGGGTGACGAGCACGAGGTCGAATACGACCTGATGGCGGCCAAGTGACCGCCGCGCCCGCAGGAGTGCCGAAATGCCCGGCCCACCCCTGGACGAACGCCCCCGGACCGCCCTGCCCCCGCGTGGACGGCGCGAGGCGGTGCAGCCGAGCCTGTGGGACCGGCTGATCGACGACCTGCCCGGCCTTGCGGCCGAGATAGCCCGCCTCGAGGCCACGCTGCGGCCCAGGATCGGCGCCGAACGGCTGGAGGCGCTGTCTGCAGGAGGCGATGCCCAGGGGCTTGCCCCCGAGGACGCGCGGGACTGGGCAGCCCTGGCGCAATTGCGCAACCGCCGCACGGTGCTTCAGGACCGGGGCGTCTTCGTGACCCCCGAGCAGTTGCGCGAGGCGGTGCGCCGCGACGTCGAGGACCTGTTCGGGGTCGAGCGGTTCGAGGTGCGCTATCTGCTGACGGACATGGAGCGCCGCATGGCCCCGCGCGGGATGGCCGGGGGGGCCGAGGATCCCGCCGAGATGCTGGTCGATTTTCCCCATGTCCGGGCCTCGGTCCTGAACTACGGCGTGCCCGCCTTTGCCGGGCGACGGGCGAGCGATTTCGATCACGAGGCGCTGGCCTGCGAGTTGCGCGAGGTGTTGGCCCTGTTCGAGCCCCGCCTGCGCCGCGACAGCATCCGCGTCACGGTCGAACCCGGCGCCCGCGTCGGCCTGCGCATCCGCATCGAGGGACTGCTGCTGATGGCCCCGGTGCCGGAAAGGTTGCGCCTGCTGACCACCATCGACCTCGACACGGGCGCCGCCGCGACGGCGCTGGAGGAGGGCTGATGGACCGCGCCTTCCTTGCCGCCTACGAGGCCGAGTTGGACCATATCCGGGGGCTCGCCTCGGAATTCGCGGCGCTGCATCCGAACGTGGCCCGCAACCTGTCGCTGGATTCAGTGCCCTGCCCCGATCCCTATGTCGAGCGGCTGCTCGAAGGCGTGGCTTTCCTGGCGGCGCGCACGGCGCTGAAAATCGAGGCCGAGGGCCGGCGGTTCACGGCGGGCGTACTGGAGGCGCTGTGGCCCGATCTTGCCGCGCCGGCGCCCGCCATGGGCATGGGCGTGCTGCAGCCCGGCCCCCAGGTCCAGGCCATGCCCGCAGGCCACCGCGTGCCCCGCGGCAGCCGGTTGTGCGCCGTCATGCGCGAAGGGCTGACCACGCGCGCCACCTATACCACGGCACAGGATGTCACCCTTTGGCCGATCGCGCTGGAAGCGGCAGAGTATCTTCCCGATCGCGGCGCTCTGGCCGCCGCGGGCCTCGGGGTGCCAGCCAGCCGGGCCGAGGCCGCGATCCGCCTGATCCTGCGCGGCGCCGGGCCCACGTCCCTCTCCGCCCTGACGCTCGACCGGCTGGACCTGTGCTTCGCCGGAAGTCCCCGCGCGGCCGCGCTGTTCGACGCGGTCCACGGCAGCGCCATCGCTGCGGTCGCCCACCCGGCGCGGCCCGGCGCGGCGGGGCAGGCCATTGCGCTGCCGGCCATGGTCGGCGTTGCCGATGATGAGGGCCTTACCCCCCGCGTCCGGCAGAGCTTCGAGGGATTTCGCCTGCTGCGGGATTATTTCCTGATGCCCGAGCGCTTTCATTTTCTGCGTCTGAACGAGATTTCCCCGGCCGCGGCTCAATGCGGTCCCGGCGTGGCGCTTGACCTTGCCGTGCTGCTGTCGCGGCCCGAACCGCAACTGGCCGGTCTGGACGCGGGCGACTTTCGGCTTTTCGCGACGCCGCTGGTCAACCTGTTCGAAAAGGAATGCAACTTCGTCGATCTCGACCCCCGCGCGACCGCCCACCCGGTCCATGCCGACCGCGCCCGGACCCGCGATTTCGAGATCTATCGCCTGCTCCGTGTCGCCGATGCCGACCGCGAGGGGGACTCGGGACTTCTCTGCCCTGTCCATGCGCCGCGGGCCCGCACCGGCGAAGCCCCGCTGTGGTGGGCCGAACGCCGCCCCCGCCGCCCTGCCACCGACGAGATCAGCCGCGGCCAGATGCGCAGCTCCTATGCGGGCGACGACCTGTGGATCTCTGTCTCGCAGAGCGCCGGCGCCATGCCCCGGCGGCTGGACATCCGCGCGCTTTGCACCAACCGCGACCTGCCGATCCTGGACGACACGCCGCGCCTGACCCCCGAGGGCGGAGAGCCGATCCTGCGCGTCGATCTGATCGCCCCTATGCGTCGCCCGCAGCCGGCGCTGACCGCGGCGGATGCGGGCGCAACCAGGGCCCCCGGGGACGACACCGCATGGCGGCTGGTGGCGCAACTGTCGTCCAGCCACCTTTCGCTGGCCGAGGCCGGGCGCGGGGGCGCGCCGCTGAATGCACTGCTGGCGCTTTACGCCGACCGCGGCGATCCGGCGCTGGCCCGCCACGCTCGTGCGGTTGCGTCTGTGTCCAGCCGGCCGGTGATCGAACGGCTGGCCCTGCCCGGCCCGCTCGCCTTCGGACGGGGCACCGAGATCACGCTGGACATCGACGAAACCCTGCTGGCCGGCGCAAGCCATTTTTTGCTGTCCGCGCTGCTGGACCGGCTGTTCGCTCGGTATGCTTCGGTCAATGCCTTTGTCCGCACGCGCACCCGGCTTGTCCGCAAACAGGAGGAGATGTCATGGCCGATGCGGCCCGGCTGTCGCGCCCGGATCTGACCCCGGACAGCACCACACCGAACCCGCCGCCCGACATCGAGGCCTTCGAGCTGATGCGGTGGCTGGAAACCCCCGAGCGCCACTTCGGGCGGGCGGGTGGCCCGGCGCAGGAGCCCGCCCGGCTGGGGCAGCAGATCCGGCTCGGTCCTGCCGCTTGCGAGATCGCCGGATGGGACCCCGGCCGAAGCGACGCTCCTGCCTGGATCGCGGTCGAGATCACCGGGCTGTTCGGCCCCGAGGGTCCGATGCCTCTGCATCTCAGCCGCCGCATCCTTGAGCGCATGTCCGAACGCTGGTTTCCGGGCGATCCCTCGCCGGAACCCGGCGCCGACCGCACCTTTCTCGAATTCTGCAACCTGCTGCAGCACCGGATGATCGCATTCCACTATCGCGCCTTCGCCGAGGCGCAGCCTGCCGTCGCCGCCGATCATGGCGGCCGTGGACAGGTGACCATCATGCTCGCCGCTCTGGCGGGCATCGGCCTACCGGGGATCACCGAGGCGCTGGACGACCCTGACCTTGTACTCCGTCATGCCACCAGCCTCGCCAGCGAGATACGCAACCCCGAGCGGTTGGAGGAGGTCTTGTCCGACCTGCTCGACGCGTCCGTCCAGGTGGTGGAGTTCACGCCTTGCTGGCAAACCATCCCTGCGGGCCTGAGTAGCCGTCTGGGGCTGGCCTACGCCGGTCTGGGCCGCAGTGCCGTCCTGGGTCCGCGCATCTACCAGCCGCAAGGGCGGGCGGAGATCCAAGTGGGCCCGCTGACGCTGGGGCACTATCTGGCGCTGGCCGGCGAGGGTTCGGCGCAACAGGCTCTCTGCAACGTCCTGCGCTTCGTCATGGGCGAGGAGACCGGCTTCGATCTGCGCCTTGTCCTGGCGGGGGGTGAAATCCCTGCTTCCCTGCTGGGGGAAGGCCCGACCCTTGGCCGCACCGCCTGGCTTGCGGGGGGCAAGGCGGGAAACCGGGGTGATCTGGTGATGTCGCTGGATGAAAGGCAGGCCCTGCGATGACCCTCAGTCTTGCCGTCCTCTCCAGCCCGGTTCCCCAGCCGCTCGCCACGTTCCGGCTCGAGTCCGGGCGGGCGGTGCTGGGGCGGGGCGAGGACTGCGACTGGCGGCTTGAGGATCCGGGGATGTTCGTCTCGCGCCATCATTGCGTGGTAGAGGTCACCGACCGCGGCTGCACCGTCACCGACACCAGTTCAGGCGGGCTTTTTCTTGACGAGGGGCCGCAGCCGCTGGGCCAGGGGCGCTCGGCCTCGCTTCGTGACGGGATGAGGCTGCGGATGGGGGACCTGATCCTCGGGGTCGAGCTTGGCCAGTTCGGTCAGGCACCTGAGGCGCCCCGGGATTCAGGCGTCGGCCGCGATCCGTTCTTCGATCCGCAGGAGGTGCCGCCACCCGTTTCCCGCCCCGCGGACTTGCCCCCCCCCTTCGAGCACCCGATCCCTGTGCAGAACCGGACTCCCGAGGCAACGCTGCCGGGCCTTGATGATCCCTTCACCCTGGACCCCCTTACCACCTCGCGGGAACCGCCGCCAGAGAAAGCGGCCAAGGGGGGCATCGAGTGGGACTGGGGGCCCCCGCCGGTCAAGTCGGGGTCCGAGACAACCGAGCCGGGGGACCGGGTCTCGCCAGTCACCGATCTGCAGGACCGGGAGCCCGAGGCGCCGACGCCTGCGTCGGCTGCGGCTGCGGCGGCTTTCCTGCGCGGTGCGGGCCTGGACCCGAACGGGACGGATGTGCCGGACTTTGAGGCACTCGGTCGCCGCTATCGCATGATGACCGAAGGACTGGTGGCTCTCCTGCGCGCGCGATCTGAGGAAAAGGCGGCGCTGCGCGTCGCGCCCACGCTGATCGGAGCGCAGCAGGTGAACCCGCTGAAGTTCCTTGCTCTGGCCGAGGAACAGGTGGCGGCCCTCGTCGCGCCGCGCGGCCCGGGCTATCTGGACCCGGACGCCGCCATCGCCGAGGCCTTCCGCGACCTGGCCGACCACCGGATGCGAAGCTGGAAGGCCATGCAGGCTGCCCTGCGGCGAATGATCGACCGCTTCTCGCCCGAGGCGATCGAGGCCGAACTGGCCGATACGGGGCAACTGCGCGCGCTGCTGGCGGGGGGACGCCCCGCCCTGCTGTGGAAAGCCTATGCCGCGCGCTGGGCCGAGACGGCCCGCGCCGCCGAGGATCGTTTCCTTGGCGAGGTCGGCCCCGAGTTCCGCGACACCTACGAAACACCAGACCGGAGGGAACCATGACCGCCATGCCCCGTCTTCTTTCGCGCCGCGCCACCTTGGGCGGGCTGTCCACCCTGGCGCTGACCTCGGCCTGCGGCGGCGGGCCGAAGCCCCCGGGCTCGGTCGATCTGGCCATATCGGGGCAGGCGGGGGCGAATCCCGGCCCCGGTGGCGACGACCGTCCGCTGACGCTGCAGATCCTGCAGCTGCGCGGCACCGCCGCCTTCGACGCGGCCAACGCGCTGTCGCTGCAGGATCCCGCCACGGCGCTTGGGGCCGAGTTGGTCAAGGTCGAAACCGTCGCGCTGGCGCCGGGCGGGACGGCTTCGAAGACCCTGGTCCTCGACCCCTCGACCACGGCTGTCGGCGTGGTGGGCGGCTATCGAGACCCGGCCGGGAAGACGGTACGGGCCAAGGCCGCCGTCTCGCCCACCGACAAGGCCAGCTTTGCCGTGACGGTCGGGCCAAAAGGCGTGATGATGGCTCCGGCCTGAAAGGAAAAGCTCATGGCCGAAGGCAGTCGCGTCGTCTGGTCCGAGGGCCTGTTCCTGCGGCCGCAGCATTTCCAGCAGCAGGACCGACATATCGAGGGCGGTCTGCGGATGGTGCTGCGCGCGCAGCCACGGCAGGCTTGGGGCTTCGTCACGCTGCGGCTAGATGCGGCTGCGCTGGACGCGGGGCAGGTCGGCCTGACCGAGGCCGAGGGCATCCTGCCCGACGGCACGGCCTTCCGCATCCCCGCCGACTGCCCCGCGCCTGCGCCCGCGACGGTGGCGCGCGCAACGCCCGCGGGCGCGGTGCTGCTCGGGGTCGCGCCCCGGCAGCCGGGCGTCCCTGCGGTCGATCCTGCCCATGCCGAGGCGGGCGGGGCGCGCTGGCGCGGCGAATGGACGACCCTGCCCGACGAGATCCGCGGTGGAGCCGAGCCTGCCGAGGTCGAGATCGCCCGTCTGAACATGCGACTGATCCTGCCGGGCGAACCGACTCAAGGGGCGATAACCCTGCCACTGGCCGGGATCGAGGGACTGGCGGCCGATGGCCATGTCGCCCTGTCCGAGGGCTGGCTGCCGCCGGCGCTGACGGTGAGCGCTGCACCCTGGTATGCGGGGCTGCTGAAGGAATTGGTGACCGGGCTCGATCGCATCATCGAGGCGCAGGGGGCCATGGTGCTGGGCGGCGCCGGCCGCTCAGTCGAAAACCTGCTGATCCTTGAACTGGCCAATGCCGCGCGGCCACGGCTGCAGCACCTGCTGGCGCAAGATCTGGCGCATCCGTCCGACCTGTTCGCGGAACTCGCCGGACTTGCCGGACAGATGGCAACCTATGGGTCGTCCACGCGAGGGCTGTCGCCCCTGCCCGACTACGACCATGCCAATCCGCAGCCGGCCTTTGCGGCACTGACCGACGCGCTGCGCTCGCTGATCCTGTCGCTCCGCCACGTTGAGCCGAAGTCCCGCGCCCTGCCAGTCGCGCGCCACGCCCAGAACGTCTGGAAGGTCCGCATCGACAACCCCGACATGCTGCGGACCTGTCGGATCGTGCTGCGCGTGGGTTCCGAGATGTCGGACGAAGGACTGATGCAGTTGTTCACGCGGCAGGTCACCGTTGGCGCGGCGGATGAATTCGAGACGCTCTGGACCTCGCGCCTGCCCGGCATCCCGCTGAAGCCGCTGCATTCGCAGCCGCGCGAGATCCCTTACGACGGCGACCGGCTGTGCCTTGAACTGGATCGCAAGTCCGAGCACTGGGCGCGGCTGCAGACATCGCCCGGCTTCGTGCTGGGCGTTTCGGGCAAGCTGGAACGCGAGCCCGAGATCGACTGCTACGCGATCAGCAGATAGGAGGGCGGCAATGGGCCATCAGGACGATCCCTTCGGCCTTGGCGACCCCGGACGCACCCGCATCCGCCCCATCGGCGCGGGCCGGCCACTTGCCGAGGCACAGCCTCCGATCGCCGCCGGATGGAAGGCGACCGGTTCCTCATGGCAGGCGGGCTCCGACGCCGCGCCGCGCGCGCGGCGCGGACGGGCCCATCCCAATCCGCTGGTCGCCGCGCATGCAACGCTCCTTGAACTCGCGCCCGAACTCGAGCGGGCCAATCCTCCTGACCGACCCGAGGCGCTGCGGGCGCGACTTCAGGCCGTGCTGATCGAGGGACGGGAGGCCTCGGTCGCGGCGGGGATGCCACTGGCCCGCGCCGATCAGGGCGCCTGGTTCGTCGCGGCGCTGCTGGATGATCTCGCGCTCAATACGCCTTGGGGAGGACAAAGCGGCTGGCCGCGCCAGCCGCTGGTCACGCAGATGAGCGGCGAGGTCGATGCCGGCACCCGCTTCTTCGACCGGCTGGAGACGTTGATGCGCAATCCGGTTGCCGAACGCGACCTGCTGGAACTTGCCTGGCTCTGCCTGTGCCTGGGCTTTCGCGGCAAGTATCGCGTCCAAGGCAGTGCGGGCGAAGGCGCGCTTGTGGCGTTGCGGAGCCAGATCGCCCGGCTTTTGCGCGACCCCGAGCGCGAGGCGGCGCCCCTTGCGCCTCACGGTGCAGGGGTAGAGGCGCCTGACGTGCCTCGGAGGTTCACGATACCGCTGTGGACATTGTGGCTGACGGCGCTGGCACTGGCGCTGGCCATCCATGCCGGCCTCTCCATGCGATTGTCGCATCAGGCGCAGGAACTGTTCGTGCAGGCTTCGGCCCTGCCGCCGCCCGATCGTGCCCCCATCTTCCGGCCGCTGCGCCGAACCGACGCCGAGCCCCTGGTCCTGACCGGCCCCGTTGTCGACCCCCTGCTGCCGGAGTTCGAACGCGCCGTGCCAACGGCGCTGCGCTCCGCCCTGCAGGGACGCGAGACACCGGGGCTTGCCGTGCTTGTCGTGCAGGCCAGCGATCCCGAACTGTTCCGTTCGGCCAAGGCGGTGATCAATCCCACCTACCAGCCGCTCATTGACGCGATCGGCCGGACCATCGTCGCCAATCTGCACCGGATCGGCGGAGTGGCGGTCAGCGGCCACACGGACAACGTGCCGGTGCAGCGCTCGAACCCCTTCGCCTCGAACCAGGGACTGTCCGAGGCCCGAGCCGAGAACATCGCCAAGGCCCTGGCGGCCGCCGGCGTTCCGCCCGAGCTGCTCAGCGCCGCCGGCCGCGCAGACGCCGAGCCGGTGGCCGACAACACCACCCCGCAGGGTCGCGCCCGCAACCGCCGGATCGAGATCCGGATCGAGAAGAGGCAGTGATATGCGTGTCCTGAAGGCCATGTTCCGCTTTTTGCTCTCACGCGGACTGTGGACCTTCCTGGGCCTTGCCCTGCTGGCGGCCGGGGTGTGGTTCTACGGGCCGCTGGTTTCGATCGGCGGTGCCGTTCCCCTGGAAAGCGCGGAAGTGCGCGCCATTGTCATGGGCACGATCCTTGTCCTGTGGCTGGTCATCCTGCTGATCGGGCAGATGCGCGCCGCACGGCGCAACCGGATGTTCGTCACCGAACTGGCCCCGCCCGCGCCCGCGTCCCCGACCCCCGATGCCGCGGCCGAGATCGGCAGCAAGTTCCAGGACATCCTGGCCACCCTGGGCCGTTCGCGCTTGGGCAAGCGACGCTTCCTGCGCGAGATGCCCTGGTATGTCATCATCGGCCCTCCCGGCACCGGCAAGACCACCGCGCTGCGCCAGTCCGGGCTGAAGTTTCCCATCGCCCTGGACGACGACCTGAAAGGCGTCGGGGGCACGCGCAACTGCGACTGGTTCTTCACGGAAGAGGCGGTGCTGGTCGATACTGCGGGCCGCTATACCGACCAGTCCAGCGAGCCCGAGCGCGACGCGGCGGAATGGGCGGGTTTTCTGGACCTGCTTAAGAAGCATCGCGGCCGGCGCGCGCTGAACGGGGTGATCGTGGCCTTGTCGCTGGACGAGATTCTGGGCCCCGAAGACGCTCTGCGCCATCATGCGCGCGAAATCCGCAAGCGCCTCACCGAAATTGGCGAACGGCTGCAGATGCAGCTTCCGGTCTACCTGATGCTGACCAAGGCCGACCGGTTGCCCGGCTTCGAGGCCTTCTTCGGCGCGCTGAACTCGCGCGAACGGGCGCAGGTCTGGGGCGCCACCCTGGCCGTGGACCAGCAGCCCGAACCCGAGGCGATCGTCCGCGAGTTCCGCAGCCTCGGAATCGTGCTCGAAGGCCGCCTGGATGCGCGGCTGGCCGAGGATGCCGACCTGCCCGAGCGCGCCGCGATCTTCCGCTTCCCGGCCGAGTTCGAACGCCTGGAGCCGCGCCTGCGGTTGCTGATCGACACCACCTTCGGGGAAAGCCGCTATGAGCAAGCGCCCTGGCTGCGCGGTTTCTATCTGACCTCGGCCACGCAGGAGGGATCGCCCCTTGACCGGATGGTGGCGGGAATTGCCGCAGGTTTCGGCCTGGCCCCGGCGCCGGCCATCCATCGTGCGCTGGGCGAGCGGCGGTCGTTCTTCCTGCACGATCTTCTGGCCGGTGTGATCTTCGGCGAGGCGGGGCTGGCGCTGTTCGATCCCCGGGCCGAAGAGCGCCGGACATGGATCTGGCGCGGCTCGGCGGCGGTGGCGGCGCTGCTGGTCCTGCTGGCGGGATTGGCCTTCCTGGTCAACTTCACCCGCCAATCCGGCGCGGTCGCCGACCAGGCAAGCCTATTCGCCGACCTGTCCGGACGGCTGGCCAACGCCGCCTCGCGCCAGGCTCCAACCGAGCCCCTCGACCTTCCCGTGGCGCTGGACGCGGTGACCCGGATCGCGGCCGCGCGGGCCGAGGTGCCGGGGGGACCCTTGGCGCTGATCGGCCCCTCGGCGATGGCCGAGATCGCGCGCGCGAGCGATCTTGCCTACGAGCGGGGTCTCCGGAACCTTCTCGAGCCGCGCATGGTCGCCTTTCTTGAAGCAACCATGTGGCGACAGATCCGCGATCCCGATTTCCTGCTGGGTGCGACGAAGGCCTATCAGATGCTGACCGGGCTGGGACCCTATGACAGGGTCTGGCTGGCAGACTGGTGGCAGCAGGTTCTGCCCGGGTTTGCCGCCGAGCCGCTGTTTCCGACCGAGGCCGCCCGCGCCCATCAACTGGCCGCGCTGGAGCGTCTGGGAACCGACGAGACGCGCATCGCGGCTGATCCCGAACTGGTCGAGGCCGCCCTGCAGACGATCTGCACCGTGCCGCTGTCGGTGCGCGCCTATCGCAGCCTGAGGTCCGAGCCCGAGATCACCGGCCTGCCCGTGTGGATTCCCGCAGAAAAAGCCGGTCCGATGGCGACGCAGGTCCTGACGCGGCTGTCCGGCCAGACCCTGCGGCAGGGCATTCCGGGGGTTTTTACCTGGCAGGGTTTCCATGCTGCGGTCCTGCCGCTGCTGCCGGTGACTGCAGAGGCGGCTCTGCACGACCGCGAGGTCTTTGCCGGGGGATGTGCGGAAAGCTCGGATGCCTCGGCCGAGACGCTGCAAGCGGACATGATGAAGCTTTACCAGGATGATTTCATCAGCCAGTGGGACAGCTTCCTGCGCGACGTGCGGCTGGCGCCGATCCCGGACCTGGCGACCGCGACCGCCAGTCTCAAGGATCTCGCCAGTCCCGACAGCACGCTGAAGAGGCTCTTGAACGCTGTGGTCGCCGAGACCGACCTGACCCGCCCGCCCGAGGAAGGCAGCGCCCCGGAGATCGATCCCGGCGTGCTGAAGAAGATGGCCGGCCGACTTGGCCTGGGCAAAGCCGCGAAGATCGGCACCAAGGTCGCAGACGTGGCCGGGGACCGGGGCGGGGCCGCCCCCCCGCCGCCCGGCGCCGAGATCGCCCGCCATTTCGCGCCGCTGAAGGCGATCGTGACCGAGGTGGACGGCAAGCCGCCCCTGATCACGGATGCGGAGGCCGCTCTGGGCGCCCTCTCCAAGGAACTGCTGAGCGTCCAGGCAAGCCCCGATCCGCAGGCGGCGTTGCTGTCGCGGGGCGGCCTGCCGCAACTGACCGGAGACCTGCGGAATGTCGCGGCCACCCTTCCCGACCCGGTGAACGCATGGCTTGCCTCGATTGCCGGCGATACGATCAGCGTCACGCGCGAGGCGATCGTCGCCCAGTTGAATGCACGCTTCCGGGCCGATGTGCTGCCCTTCTGCCGCATGGCGACGGCGGGGCGCTATCCCTTTGACCCCGGCGCCATCATCGACGTGACCGTAAGTGATTTCCAGCAGCTTTTCGGCCCCGGCGGCCGCTTCGATAGCTTCACCAACGACACGCTGGCCCCCTATGTGGACACAAGCGTGCGGCCTTGGCGCTGGCGGACCGATCTGGGCCTGAACGCCCGCACTCTGGCGCCCTTCGAACAGGCGCGCACGCTGCGGGACGCCCTGTTTCCCGGCGGCGCGGGTCCGGTCCTGGCCTTCACGCTGGAGGCCAAGGACCTGACCCCGAACGCCGCACGGGTCACGCTGGACGTGGACGGTCAAAGCATCGTCTACTTCAACAACCCCACTCGCCCCGTGCCGATGACCTGGCCCGGCAAGGACGGTACCAACCTGATCTCGCTGAGCTTCACTCCCTTGGACGGATCAGGCGAAGCGTTGATCACCGAAACCGGCGCCTGGGCCTGGTTGCGGCTGATCCGGAAGGCCGGGCTTGCGCCGACAGCGCAACCCGAAGTCTTCGGCCTGCGTCTTGCCGTAGGTCCTTATGCCGCAAGCTTCGAACTTCGGGCGGCTTCGGTCGAAAACCCGTTCGACCTCGGGATGTTCGGGGCTTTCCGATGCCCGGACACCTTCTGAACACACAGGCAGGCTTCTGGGGCAAACTGCCGGTTCGCGGCGATTTCGTCGGCCGTGGCCTGCCCGGGGGTTTTCGACGCCGCTGGGACGCCTGGGCATCTGCCCATCTCGCCCGCCGTACCGACTGGCCGCAAGGCGGGCTGCGGCTGCGGATCGAGGGCGGGAAGCGCGCCGCGGCGGGGCTGGTCCTGCCCTCGGCGGACCGGATTGGGCGGCCGTTTCCCCTGGCCCTGTTCCTGCTGGCCGACGCCCTGCCCGGCGTGCCGGCGCTGGAGCCCTGGTGCGAGGCCGCGCTGGCCGCCACGGCGGAAGCGGAGCCCGAGGCGCTGGGCAGGGCCCTGGAGCGTCTGCCCTTGCCCGATGGCGCGCCTGAAGATGGTCCGCCGCTGCTGCTGTGGCGACGCGGCCTTGCTCCGGTTCCGGCCGACCCCTGGGGGCCAGAGCAGGCGCTGGCCGCAGTCTTCAGTTCAGATTGATCTTCGATCCCTTGATCGTCGTCTCGCCACGGGCCTGAACGTTGATGGCGCCCGATCCCTTCACGGTGATGTCCTTGCCCTCGATGGTTATGGTGCCATCATTCTTCAGCACGATGGCCGATGAGCCGCAGGTGATCGCGATCGACTCGGCCGCGACGATCGCCAGCGTAGCGCCTACGTCCAAGGCCATCTTGCCGGTGACCTTATGGCCCTCGTCACCGCCGACCTGCGTCGCCCGCTTGCCGGTGATTTCCAGCGCCGCGTCGCCGCCGACCTTTTCCCCGCGGTTGCGGGTGATCGAGACGCTCTCGTTGCCTGTCACGCCGACCGTGCGGTTGCCGCCAATGGTCCATCCGTCGTCCGACGTGATCGCATGCGTCTGCCCCGCCATCACGGTCACGGCCCGCTGCCCGACGATGGTGTTGGTCTGCGCCGCCCCGACGCTGCGGGTTTCGCTGGCGATCACGCTGTCCACGCGGGCCGCCATGACGGTGACGGTCTGGGTGCTGCCCACTGTCTGGGTGTGGGTGCCGTCGATGCTTTCCGTCGAGCTTGCCGCGACATGGATCGTTTCGGTGGCGCCGACATCGAGGCTGCGATGGGCGCCGACCGTCTCGGTGTCGTCCGCGCCGATGGAAACGGTGCGGTTCGCCTTGACGCTGGTGAACTTGTCGTTGCCCACGCTTTCGCGCCGGTCGTTGCCGACGGATTGCGTGGCGTCGTTGACGACATCCTCGATCCAGTCATGGCCGATGCTGCGGGTCTCGTCGTTCTTGATCAGTTCGTTATGGTCCTTCTGGGCCTGGAAATATACCTCCTCGGCACCCGCCTTGTCCTCGAAGCGCAACTCGTTCCAGCCTCCTCCGCCCGGAGAGCTGCTCGACTTCCAGCCCGACTGCGTGGCGCTGCCGGGCAGGCCATAGGGGGGGATCTGCTCGGCATTGTAGACGCGGCCGGTGATGATAGGGCGGTCGGGATCGCCGTCGAGGAAATCGACGATCACCTCCTGCCCGATGCGGGGGATCTGGATGAAACCCCAGCCCGAGCCGGCCCAGCTCTGGCTGACGCGCACGAAGCAGCTAGAATGGGCGTCGCGGGCCCCCTTGCGGTCCCAGAAGAACTGCACCTTCACCCGGGCGTGCTCGTCCGTATGGATCTCGGCCCCGGCAGGGCCGACGACCACCGCGGTCTGCGGCCCACGCATGGGCCGCCGCGACGTGCGCCGTTCGGGCCGAAAAAGGATGCGGGCGGGCGCACATGTCAGGGTGACGCGGTAGCCAAGGGGGTCGCCGTCGTCCGCACGCGCGCGCTGTCCGGCGCGCACCTGTTCGTCCCACATCCGATAGCTGGCCCGCAGCACCAGATGGGCCGCGTTCTCTGCCTCGCGCGGGAAACCGGCGAGGGTGAAGCGCCGCCCGGGGCCCAAGGGGCGCGCGGTCCCCTCGGCCCGGACCCGCTCGAACCCGGCCTGCGCCTCCTCCAGCCGAATGCCGGCCAGCCGGTCGCCGCGCCCGACGTCCAGATGGCGGCCGGGATAGAGATAAACTTCGCGTCGATCGCCGACATGGCCCTCGGGGTTGCTGGCCTTGATCAGGAGGTCCGCCGAGGGCTTAAGGAAATCGTAATCGGTCTGCGCAAATGCACCGATCCGCACCGAGGCCCGGGGCACCCAGCCGGTCAGGTAGTCCCCCTCGCGCGGGGCGGTCGGGCTGTCGGGCTCATAAGCGATCTCGTCGGCGCCTGGCGCAGGCTTCATCGCGGCATTGGCATCGGCCAGCACGGCGACATGGCCGTTTTCGGAATGCTCGAAAAAATAAAAGATCCCCTCCTCCTCCATCAGCCGCTGGAGGAAGTCGAGGTCGCTCTCCTCGAATTGCACGCAATAGTCCCGCGGCGCATAGCTGCCATCCAGCCGCTTTTCCGTGACGACATCGGGATAGGCGCGCAGCACCTCCTCGATGATGTCGGGGACCGACAGGTTCTGGAAGATGCGGTTGTCGGTCGCAAGGCTGGCGAACCACAGAGCCGGGCGCAGCAGCAGCCGGTAGAAGGCGAAGTCGTCGCGGATCTCGGCCAGCCCGAACTCGGCGACATGGCCGTCGAAATGCCGCGGCTCGCTGTCTTCGGGCCCGGCCACGGTGATGGTGGCCCGAGTCCCCAGGACGCTCGCGGCCTTCAGGTCCAGCGTCTTGGCCGAAATGCGCAGATCGAAGGCGAAGGGGGTCGAGACCTCCTCCTCGCCCTCCATGCGCTCAAAGCTGAAGGACTCGCTGATGGCGGGAATGGCGACGGTGATCTCGCGGGCGGATGACATGCTGACCTCCTGCGGCCGGACCCGGGACCGAGACCGCAGGTCTTGCCGGATCTCTGGGTCCAGTATGCCGCAAGGCGGGCGAAGTAGCGAATGATTACAGCACCTGCGGACAGGCAAGGCCCCGGGCCAGCTGTCGGGTGGACAGGGGGTTGGCCGGACGGTCGAAGGTCATTTCCAGAAACAGCCGGGCGCCCCCGATGCGCAGGTCGATCAGGAAGCGCAGGCCCCCGTCGCGTTCGCGCAACCGCAAGGGGCTCAGCAGGCGCAGCAGCCCCCAGGGACCGGGTTGCTCCAGACGCGCCGCTCCCTCGGGCGTCGAGAAATCGACGCTGATGCCCTCGGCCGCTCGTGGTCCTGGCCAGTCAAGAAGCAGGTTCTCGCCCGCTGCCCCTAGCGGTCCGCCCTGTCCGCCCAGGACCAGCGTGGCGCGGCCGCGTTCGGCCAGCGCCGCGGCGGTGATCCGCGCGCCTGGCGCAAGCGCCGCCCCCACGGCCAGCGCATGCTGAAGGAAGACGGCGCTGTCAGGGTCCAGACCGGCCAAGCGGGCCTCGGGCTTCCAGCGCCAGCTTGCGGCCTCGCGATCCAGCAGGTCGGCATGGGCACCCAGGAAACGGTCGATGCCGCCGCCTGGACCAAGCAGTGCCGCCACGGCCGCGGGATCGGCATCCGGACCTTCGGAAAAGGGAAATCGGCCCGCCAGTGCCGACGCGCAAAGCGGCAGCACCTGGGTCTGCCATGCGCGGGTCACGGGATTGGTCAGATCGCTGACCTCGGCCGCGGTGCTCTCGGCAAAGGTGTCCTCGACCAGCCGTCCGATCAGGGGCGGGGCGTCGCGCAGCGCCTCGATCGACCGCACCCGGCCCTGCGCCGTCAGCAGGCGCCGCTGCGCGTCCGCGGCATCGCTGTCCATCGCGCCCAGCGCCACGTTCAGTTCGGCGAACCGCGCCGCGATCCGGGCAATCCGGCCAGTCTCGACATACTGGATCTCGGGGCCGAACCGCACGGCGATGGCCAGTTGCAGGGGATGGGGACGCGTGCGGTCCGTGCCGCCCGCCTGCCGCCACACCTCGGCAATCAGCGCCTTCAGCGGAGAGTCAGGCTGCGCCAGCGCCCCCGACACCAGCACCGCCCGCCGACGATCGTCGAACGAGCGCAGCCGCAGGTCGGCAAGCCAGGCCTCCCATCGGTCCAGGGTGGCCGCCTGTAGCAGGGCCATAACCTGATCGGGACTGTCATTGGCAACCAGGAGAGGATCGGAGAACAGCCGTTCCGCGGCCCTGCGTGCCGCCTCGACCGCAAGGCCTGCGCCGCGAGAGGCCGCCATGTCCCAGCCGGCAGCGGTATAAAGCCCCGGCAGAGGTGTTCCAATGGCCCGCCCCGATCGCCGCTCGGCGATTGTGCCCAGCGCCGGCACTGCGTCGAGCGGGGACCACGCCGGCAGGGCAGCCGCTTGCGGCGACCGGCTCAGTTCCAGATAGGCGCGAACCGGCTCGGGCGCCTCGGCCGCAAGATCGCGCGCCTGGGCCAGCAACTCGGCGTCCGGTCCCGGGATTTTGGTTTCCGGGCGGGTAAGCAGGGCCAGAACATGCGGGGCAAGGCCCGTAAGCACCGGCTGGGCCGCCGCGCGATCCTCGGCCCAGCCGGCCAGCCACGAAGGGTGCCAGTCCATCGCCCCGGAGAGCACGGACCAGGCACGCACCGTGTCATAAGCGGCCGCCGGCTCGCCCTCGCTGGCCAGTGCCATCCCGATGGCTATCCCAAGCACCCTTGGAAGATGACGGGCGCGCAACTCGGCCAGCGTCGCGGCGGCGCGGCGGCCGGCATCCCGACCCGTCAGACCCGCCCAAGGCCTCAGCCGAACCTCGGACATACCGGCCGCAACCTGCCGAGCCGCAAGGTCCACACGATCCAGACGGGCGGCGAGATCGGGAAAGACCGCATCGCGATCGAGACCCGCCGCGATCAGTTCGGCCTGAAAGATCCGCTCCAGCGCCCGTCCCTGCGTGCTCTCGACCCAGAACGCCCATCCGACGGCCACCATGATCCATGCTCCGACCAGAACGGCCACCATCCCCCACCAGCCCGCCGGCAGGTCGCGGTCAAGCACCTGCCGGCGGGCCTCGATCCGTGCCAGGCAGTCGTCGATCAGCGCACGCACGGGGTCCAACCCCGGCCCGCCGCGCCGCAGGATCTCGGCCAGGGCGACACTGTCGATTGCCCCAAGGCTCCGGGCGGCTCCCTGCCAGCCGGACAGCGCGAGGTTGGCCGCGCCGGCATCCTCCAGCAGCAGCGCCAGCGCGCCGCGTGCCGCGGCCACCGCCTGCGGCGGCAGGCCATGGCGCAGCGCGTCGGTCTCGAACCGTTCCAGCAGTACGCGGGCTTGGGCGACCAGCGCGCCCCTGTCCTCGGCCACCACCGGCAAGCGGTCGGCATAGGCCAAGACCGGCCGGGCCAGCCGCTCGATTGGAGCGCCTACAGCTTCCCCTCGGCCTGCCATTTCCGCAGCATCTCCTCGCCGACCTCGAAATGCATGGAATCCTCGCGGCTGTTGTAGGCCGCACCCCAGAACCAGCCCTCCTCGTTGAAGTACTCGGCCAGGATCAACAGGCCGAATTGCGTGCCCCCATCTGCAAAGGGATCGAGCTGTCCTTCCAGGGTGATGTCGATGGCCGTCCCCCAGGAGTGGTTCGAAATCGAACGGTTCGAGCCCCGGATCAACCGGGCACAGAGCGCGCCGGCCGTGCCCAGCTTGGCATGGATGTCGGGATCGCTTTCCTTCAGCCGGGCAAGCACCCGCTCCAGGCTGTCGAGCGCCGGGGTCAGCATGGTGACGGTGATCGGCCCCACCTGCCGCGTCTGCAGCAGCGCCTTGAGGCGCGGATTGGTCACCGGCTGGCAGGACGTGCCATAGCTGTTACGCGGCTGCCCCAGAATTGCCAGCATGGTAGAATTGCGCGGCTGGGTGATGCCCTTGTTGAAACGGGCCTTGGCCAGCTTCATCTGTTCAGTCAGGGCCTCGGTCGGGGGTTGCTCGAAGTTCTCGTCGCCCAGATCGGATGGCACGGGATCGACAGAGGGCCCAGGCTGAACCGCGGGCACCACCGGAGCGCGGTTTGCCACGAGGCTGAGATCGTCGCGCAACTGCGCCAGATCGGCGCGCAGGCCCAGCCTTTCGGTCCGGGCTGCCGCAAGCTCCTCGCGCAGGGCTGCCAGTTCGACCTCTTGCCGCGACAGGCGCAGTTCGATGCTCTGGTCGGCGCTGTCCAGCAGCCATGTCGTGACCGCAAAGGCGATGGCGCCGATGACAACGCCGATTGCGACGATGATCGGCGCGGCCAAGGTACCGGCGGGCGCGGGGCGCAAGGCGCGCGGCACCGGCCGGGCACGCGCCGGCGTGGCGGGACGCCGCCCCTTGTCATTGTGCCGAGATGTCGATGACGATGACTGAAACATTGTCGGGCGCCCCTTCGGCGAGCGTCTGGCGCAACAGCCGGGCGCAGGCGGCATCGGCGGGCGTTCCTTTTTCCGGCGCGGCATCGGGAAGGGTTGCATTCAGCGCCTCGGTCAGCGCGGCGTCGGGCAGCACATGCGTCAAGCCATCCGAGCAGAGCATCAGCCGGTCCCCCCCGGCCAGCGCAAGCGCCTTGAATTCGGGCTCGCCCCCCGTTCCCACGGCTCGCGTGACGACATTGGCCTGCGGATGGGTCCGTGCTCCCTCGGGCGTCAGGCTGCCCCCATCGACCAGCTCCTGCACGACGGAATGGTCGCGCGTCAGCCGGACCAAGCGACCGTCCCGCAGCAGATAGGCGCGGGCGTCCCCGGCCCATGCAAGGGTCGCCCGCCCCTCCCGGATGACGGCGGCCACCGCCGTTGCCCCGATCGTCCGTCCCTCGTCCCGGCCGCGCGCCATGATGTCGGCATCGGCCTGCGCAAGTCGCGCAGCCAGGGCCGGGGCCGCTTCCTCGTCGTCGCGGATGGTTTCCAGCGCCGCGATCACCCGTTCGGACGCATAGGCCCCCAGGGCATGCCCGCCCATGCCGTCGGCAACCGCCCAGACCCGGCCTGAGAGGTCTACCAGGATCGCATCCTCGTTCCGGTCGCGGACTTGGCCACGATGGGTCAGCCCCGCCCCCCTGGCCCGTAGTTCACCGCGGGCCGCGCGGCCGCTCACCGGATGATCCTTCGCAAGCACGGCATCGATCCCCTATCGGAACGGATCAATTGAAAGCGTCTCCATTCTAGCGTAGAATTCATTCACCGAGGCGCAGTTTTTTCATGGTGGTTGCCATGTCGTTGCCTGCTCAGGTGCTGTCTGTCGTTCTGTGCTTCCTCGCCGTGCCGGTTTCCGCACAGGAGTTGACCGACGCGCAGATCCTGCAGCGCTTCGAGGCGCAGCGGGACATGTACCGGACTACCCTGAGCGGTCAAAAGACCCGGGGTCTGGACATGATCGTCGTGCCGCCCGATCCCGCCGCCCCTGCGGCGGCCGCCGAAGCAGAGACGATCCGGTCCGAGGCGACCTTGGCTGGGACAACGCAAGATACGGGCGGCACGGTCGTCTTCGCCCAGTTCGCGCCCGAGTTGCAGGTGAATGTCGCCATCCGCTTTGCCTTCGACTCGGCGAGCATCGCCCCGGATCAGCGTCCGGCACTGGAAAGAATGTGTTCGATCATGCGGCAATCCGATGTGGGCCTGTTCCGCATCGTTGGTCACACGGACGCGAAGGGCAGCGACAGCTATAACGAGAACCTGTCACGGTTGCGGGCCGAAGAGGTTCGTCGCTGGCTGATCCGCGATTGCGGCATCGCTGAGACGCGCCTGCAGGCGCTTGGAATGGGCAGGCGGTTCCTGGCGAATCCCGTCGATCCGGCTGCGGCCGAGAACCGCCGCGTCGAGTTCCAAGCCCTGAGTTGAGCCCGCCGCGCAGGCTGCCGGAGGCTGCGGCGCAGTGCCCATGAATCATTAGGCGTGGGCCGGAGATTGTGATAACATCGGCGTTACCTGACAGCTTGAGAGGTAAGCCCGTGGCCTTCTCGACGCACAGCATCCCCCTTTCTCGGTCGACCCTGATGATGGGGTTGCTTGGCGCGGGTCTGCTGGCGGGCACGGCACTGGCACAGACAGCCGCGCAGGTTACCCAAGACAGCTATCAGCCGCCCATGCAGCGTATGACCGGATCGCTGGTCTTCAGCGGTACGCCCGGCCTCGCGCCGCCGCCCGGGTCCGAGTCGCTCACGATCCGGCTTGCCGATGTCAGGGTCGAAGGCGCCCTGCCCGGCAGCGAGGCCGAAGTCGGGGCCCTGCGCGAGCGGCTGACGGGCAAACGGATCGTGGTGGCCGACATCTTCGCCGCCGCCTCGGATCTCGAGGCGGCTTATGCGCGCATGGGCTATGTCCTGTCGCGCGTCGTGATCCCCGAGCAGACCCTGGAGGACGGCGGCTCGCTGCGCCTGACGGTCGTGAACGGCTTTGTCGAACGGGTGGATACCAGTACGGTGCCCGAGCCGCTGCGGGCCCGGCTTGATGCCTTGACCACGCCGTTGGTCGACCGACCATCGCTGCGCCTGCCCGACATCGAGCGGCGGCTTCTGCTGGCTGGGGACATGTTTGGCGTGTCCCTGGGATCGGCGCTGTCGACGGGCGCCCGCCCCGGCGGTACCGTCGTCATCCTGAACCCTCAGTTCCGCTCGGTCACCGGTTTCGTCGGGCTGGACAACAGCTTCTCGAAGGACTTGGGCCGAGTGAACTTCAGCACGGGCCTCGAATTCAACAATCATCTCGGCCGGGGCGAGGTGTTCTACGTGCGCGCTTCTGGCAACCCCAGGCTGGGATCGGACAGCTACTTTGGCGACGGGCCGAAGCTGCGCACCCTTGCCGCCGGCGCGATCTTCCCGGTGGGGACCAACGGGCTGACCTTCGGCGTCGAGGGGGCCAATTCCCGAACCGGTCCGGACACCGGCGCCGTGGCCACGGATTCCGACTTCAACCGCCTGTCGTTCAGGCTGTTCTATCCGGTGATACGGTCGGTCAAGCGCAACATCTCGGTCACGGCGGCATTGGACATTCAGCAAGACCGGCAGGATCTGGAAACCATTGCAGGCGACATTCCCCTTTACGAGGATCGCACGCGGGTCCTGCGCCTGACGGGCGAGGGCAACTGGCAGTTGTCGGACAGCAGCGTGCTTCGGACGGGGGCAATTCTGTCAGTCGGACTTGACGCGTTGGGCGCGCGTTCCGCAAGCGATGCGACCCCTGACAGGCCGCTTTCGACCGGGGGAGCCGACGCGGACTTCCAGAAGCTGGAACTGTCCTTCAGCTACGCTCGCGATTTCCGCCAAGACTGGAGCCTGTCGCTGGCGGGACAGGCGCAAACGTCATTCGGCACGCCCCTGCTGTCCAGCGAACAATTCGGCATAGCCTCGACCGAAGGGCTGTCCGCCTTCGACCTGGGCGACCTGACGGGAGATTCCGGCTGGTTCGTCCGCAGCGAAGTCGCCCGCAACTTTCCCGTCCAGCGCGCAGGCAGCCCGCTGATCGTCAGTCCCTACCTGTTTGCCGCCGTGGGGATGGTCGATCTGGAAAGCCCGACCCTGGACGAGGCGTCCAGCATCAATGCCACTTCCTTCGGAATCGGTGTCGATGTCCAGCTTCTCCGCGATCCCAACTACTCGTCCGCCTCCGTCAGGTTCGAATATGGCATAGGGAACAGGGACGATGATGACGATGACCCAGAACGGTTCACGATCGTCAGCTCCTACCGCTTCTAGGCACAGGCGCCGCTTGTGGGCGGCGCTTCTGGCCTGCAGCGCCTTGGTGCCGGACGAGGCGGTCGCACAATCGCTGCCCAGCGACCCCAGTGTCGTCGGCGGCGAGGTCACGGTCACGACCCCCCGTCGCCACAACATGCGCGTCGACCAGCATAGCGGCCGCGCCATCATCAACTGGGGCAGCTTCGATATCGGGACGGGTGCGTCGGTCCGGGTGAACCAGCCAGGGCGCGACTCGGCCCTGCTGAACCGCGTGACCGGCGACCGGCCGACGCGGATCGATGGTTTTCTGGGTGCCAACGGTCAGGTCTTCGTGGTCAACCGCAACGGCATGGTGGTCGGCCCGGGTGGCCGGATCGCAACCGGGGGGTTCGTCGGCTCGTCGCTGGACATCAGGAACGACGACTTCATGGCGGGCCGCCTGACCTTCTCGGGCGACCGCCCCGGGCGGGTGGCGAACGAGGGGCGCATCGACATCATCCCCGGCGGCTATGCGGCGTTGCTGGGCGGCCAAGTCAGCAATTCCGGCGTGATCCGTGTCCCGCTGGGCTCGGTCGGGATGGGCGCGGGACGACGGGCGACCCTGAACCTGAGCGGAGACGACTTCCTGTCGGTGGCCCTGCCGCCCGAGCAGAGCGACGAATTGCAGGCTCTGGTCGAACAGACGGGTCATGTCTCGGCCGACGGCGGCACGATCGAGATCCGGGCCGCGACGGCACGCGACGCGGCCCGCAACGCGATCAACCTTTCGGGCGTGACCGAGGCGCGGACCGTGTCGGGCAGGTCGGGCCGCGTGGTCCTGGGTGGCGGAGGTGGCGGCAAGGTCAAGGTGACGGGACAGGTGCGCGCCACCGGCACCCGCAAGCCGGCGGCTGTGGCGCCCGCGCTGCCCCGGATGACGCAATCCGATCCGCCGATGGCACGCCCCCAGCGCGGCGGCGAGATCACCATCACGGGCCATCAAATCGAACTGGCCGGTGCGCTTCTGGACGTCAGCGGGACCGCTGGCGGCGGCCTCATCCGCATCGGCGGCGATTATCAGGAGAAGGGTGCCCTGCCCCATGCACAGCACAATTCGATCGGTGCGGGCACCCGTCTTGTCGCAGACGGGCTCGGGCATGCCGACGGCGGGCGGATCATCGTCTGGTCGGATACACTGACCCATTTCGGCGGCAGCGTTTCGGTACGCGGGGGCGATTACGGGGGCAACGGCGGCTTTGCCGAGATTTCCAGCAAGGGCCACCTGGCGATCCGCAGCTCGGAGGTGTTTCTCGGCGCACCGGAAGGACGGGCCGGGACAGTGCTGTTTGACCCACGAAACTTCCGCATCGTCAGCAACGGGACCTACAATCCCGCTGATCCCACCCATGTGCTTGATACGACGATCTATGCCCTGCTGGCGCGATCCGGCAGCTATGTGCTGTCGACGGCGGGGGGCGGAAACGATGCGGGCGACATCGTCGTGGATACGGCGCTGCGCTTTACCTTTCCTCCCGGAGAGGGGCTGGACATCAACCGGTTCGAACTCAGCGCCTCGAACGATCTCTTGGTCAATCAGCCGCTTTCCTGGGACGGGCCCGGTCGAGTGTTCCTGAATGCCGGCCGCGACATCGACGTTGCCGTTGCCCTGACATGGAGAAACGCCAACGGCCTGAACGTTTCTGCAGGAAACGACCTCCTGATCGGTGACGGCATGTCCTGGAGCGGGCCGGGCGAGACGCTTCTGCGCGCCGGGCGCGACATTGACATCGCCGGTGCCCTGACATGGAGCAACGCCAACGGCCTGAACGTTTCGGCAGGAAACGACATCCTGATCGATGACGGCATGTCCTGGAGCGGCCCCGGCGAGACACTTCTGAGCGCCGAACGCGACATCGACATCGCCGGTGCCCTGACATGGAGGGACGCCAACGGCCTGGCCGTTTCGGCAGGAAACAACATCCTGATCGATGACGCCATGTCCTGGAGCGGGCCCGGCGAGACGCGTCTGAGCGCCGGGCGCGACATCGACATCTACGGTGCCCTGACATGGAGCAGCGCTGGCGGTCTGGACATCTCCGCCGAGAATGCGCTTGCCCTCAGGGCGCCGATCGTTGGCTCCGAAGGCATCCTGACCCTGCAGGCCCCTCTGGTCACGGCAGACGACAGCGTCAGGGTCGACAGCTTCGAGCTGACCGGGCGATCGCAGTGGCGGCAGAACGCGGGCAGCCTGCCAGGCTTTTCCGCCGCCGATTTCTTTATCGAGGAGGGCGCGGGCTTCCTGCGCGCCCAGGGTGGGTCCGGGACGGTCGCGGACAGATACGTGATCGCGGATGCTTACGGGCTGGCCGGGATGGGCTCGGCCGGTTACTCCGGTGCCCACTATGCCCTGGGCGCCGACATTCCTGCCGGCAGCACAGGCGCCTGGAATTTTGGCGCCGGATTCACCCCCATCGGCACCGAAGAGGCGCCCTTCACGGGCAGCCTCGACGGCAGGGGCCGGGCGATCAGCGGGTTGACCCAGACCATCTTCAGCGACACGGGAGGACTGCTCGGCACCATTGCTGGCGCCGAGATCGCGAACCTGCGCCTGCTCGACATCGATCTGAGGGCCGCGGACGCCTTCTTTCCCGTGATGGGCGGGGTCGTCGGACGCGCAATCGCGGGCGAGCGGCCCAACCTGATCGAGAACGTCCTTGTCACTGGCACCCTCACGGCGAACCTGGGCGTAGAGGTCTTCACAGGTGGCACCTTCGGTGGCATCGCCGGGGCCTTTGGAAATGGTCGCATCACCAATGCCCAGTCTCGCGTCGAGTTGTCAGTCTCGGGCGAGGCCGACGGGCCGGGCGATGCCGTCCTGATCGGCGGCGTGCTGGGACGTTCGCTCGGCGAGTTGACGATGGAGGATAGCAGCCATGCCGGCCGCATCGCATCGGCGTTCAACGGATTGTCGGAACTCGACGATATCGCCCTGGCTTCTGTCATCGGAGGCCTTGTCGGAACGGCTCAGGCCGGCGACACGATCCGCAATTCGACCGCCCAGGCCACCCTTGCCCAGACCGGGGTGGGCGACTGGGTGATCGGCGGGCTGGCAGGCGTGAACAGGGCCACGCTGGAGGGCGTCACTGCCACAGGCACGATCAGCGTCACCCAGGACGCGGACGACATATCCCCGGCACTCGTGGCAGGCGGGCTGATCGGAGACAACCGGGGCACGATCCTGCGGTCTTCGGCAGATACGGCCATAGATCTGAACACTCCGGGGGTCGTGCAGGCCGGAGGGCTGATAGGCACCAATGCGGGAATTGTGCGTTCCTCGTTCAGCACCGGCTTGCTTGACCTTGTCCTGACGGACTTGCCCGAAACCCGCTCCGTTGCCACGGTCGGCGGGCTGGCGGGCACGAACGCGGGCCTTCTGAGCGACGTCTTTTCGACCCGCGCCATCAGCCTTTCCGGCAGTGGATGGTTTCTGGCGGGCGGCCTTGCCGGCGGGAACTCGGGCCGGATCGAACGTGCGCGGGCCTCTGGCAGCGTGGCGGCCACGCTGGACGGAGCCCCGGGACCCCTGGACATCGGCGGGCTGGTCGGCAGGAATATCGGCACGGTCGTGGATTCCTATTCGCTGGCGCCGGTTGCCTTTGCCGGCACGCGGGATGCGCGGCTGGGTGGGCTGATCGCCTACAATGAGGGCAGCATCCGCCAATCCTATGCCGCGGGGCGCCTCACCGGCACGGGTGCCAGTGGATCCCTGATCCAAGGCGGTCTGGTGGCAGCCGACAACGAGGGGACTGTTGCTCTGTCCTTCTGGGACCGCGACGCCACCGGCCAGTCCACTTCGGCGGGAGGCACCGGGCTGACCACCGCAGAGCTGCAGGACACCACCGGCTTCCGGCGGCTGGCCGCCTGGGATTTCCAGAGGGTCTGGGCGCCCGGGGGTAGCGACGCCTATCCCCGGCTTTACAGCCTCGACCCGGTGCTGTGGGCCATCCCGACGTCCGTATCCGTGACCTATGGCGACGCACTGCCCACGCCCGGTGGAACTGTCCGGGGACTGGGTCGCTATGTCTTTGCCGCGCCCGGCGACCTGCCGCCCGTCGGAGACATATTCCGCTTGCCGGTGGGCGCGCGCAACGCCGGAACCTACGTCATCGGGGCGGCCGGTTCCGTCACCTCGCCGGGCGGCGTGACCTATAGCATTGTCAGTTCCGACGCGCGCCTGACCATCCGGCGCGCGGCACTGACGGTTACGGCACGCGACCAGACCAAGCTTTACGGGCGCGAACTGCGCTTCTCTAACGACGACGTGACACCGAGAGGCCTGCGATACGCAGACACCCTCTCCTCGGTGCGACTGGCCAGTGACGGGGCCCCGGCACGGGCACGGGTGGCAGGCTCACCCTATGACATCACCGCAAGCGATGCCGTGATCGCCGGCCAGGGCGGCGATGTGACAACGAATTACAACATCACCTACGAGACCGGCGCCCTCACCATCACGCCGCGCCCGATCACCTTGTTGGGCATTGCAGTAGGCGCCCGAGACAGCGAAAGCGTTTATGGTGAAACACCTGTCTTGGACTGGCGCCTGATTTCCGGCACCCTCGTGCAGGGCGACGAGATCACCAGCGTCCGGCTGACCAGCCCCGGCACCGCCTTCAAGAGCAGGGTGGGCACCTATCGCATCGACGCCTCGGATGCGCGCATGAGCGACGGGGCCGAGACGAACTATCGCATCACCTACACACCCGGCGCCCTCACCATCACGCCGCGCCCGATCACCTTGTTGGGCATTGCAGTAGGCGCCCGAGACAGCGAAAGCGTTTATGGTGAAACACCTGTCTTGGACTGGCGCCTGATTTCCGGCACCCTCGTGCAGGGCGACGAGATCACCAGCGTCCGGCTGACCAGCCCCGGCACCGCCTTCAAGAGCAGGGTCGGCACCTACCGCATCGACGCCTCGGATGCGCGCATGAGCGACGGGGCCGAGACGAACTATCGCATCACCTACACACCCGGCGCCCTCACGATCACGCCGCGTCCAATCACCATCGAAGGGCAAGGCAGCGTCATTCCCTTTGGTCTGACGCCGGTCCTGGATTGGCGTCTTTCCGAAGGTACCCTTGCGCAGGACGACGTCATTTCCAGTGTCCGACTGGCCAGCGATGGCAGGATAGGAAGCCCGCCCGGCAGCTATCGGATCGATGCCTCCGACGCGAGGATGAATGGCGAGGCTGAAGCTAACTATGATATCTCCTATGCGCCGGGCAGGTTGCAGATACTGACTCCAGGTCGTGTCAGCGGCGGATCGAACCCAAGCCCGACCCAAACCGTGCGTCCCGCGCCTCCGCCGAACTTCCCGGACGAGTTGTCCATCTACCCCCTCGCCGCTGCAGTTCCCGTGTCCCTTGGCCGGAACCTGCCGATCATCACCGATCCGCAAGGCGCATCGACCCGTCTTGCGGCCTTGTCCGAGGAAATCGGGACGATGATCGACGCCTGCAGCCAGAACGAAGGCCAGACCGAGGACATGCTGGCCTGCCTTTCGCGCGCGCTGAATCGCTATTCCAGCGCCTTGGACGAGCTTTCGGCCGAACTGCCGCCGTCGTTGCAGACCGTCTCGGCCGTCCTGCGCGCGGCCAGCACGGATATCGAAGCGTCGCGGAGCCGGGCGCTGAACCGCCTTGCCGGCGCGAGATCCGAACCCGAGCGCCGGGCCATCCGCCAGCAGGCCCTGACCGAAGCCCGCCGCGCCATCACCACGGCCCGCACCGAGATCGTCAAGCAGATCGAACTGCTGCGGGTCGAGGATCCCGAGCTTGCCCGGGCACATGCACGGCAAGAGGGCCTCATTCTAGCCACGGTTGACAAGGCCGATGCAACGCTTGCGCGCGCGGTCGGGCTTTAGTCCCGGCCGCCTCTTCTCTGCCGTCCTCGCGTCTCTGGCCCTTGTCCTGCTGATGGCCGGGCCGGCCGCGGCAGCCTCTCGCGTCGCGCTGGTCATCGGGAACGCCGCCTATGTCAGCGTGCCCGTGTTGGACAACACGCTCAACGACGCGAATGACATGGCGGCAACGCTGGAGGATCTGGGCTTCCAGGTCATTCTGGGGACTGACCGCGACCGTCAACAGATGGAAGAACTGATCGCCCGTTTCGGCGTGGCGGCCAAGGCGGCGGATGTGGCGCTGTTCTTCTATGCCGGGCATGCCTTCCAGGTTGCCGACCGGAATTATCTGGTGCCGCTGGATTTCCGCATGACGCGTCCCGAACAGGCGATCGATCAGACTGTGCGGTTGGATGGTGTCCTTGACATCATGTCGGCCAGTCCCGGGCTGAAGATCGTGCTGCTGGACGCCTGCCGCGACAATCCGCTGCGCCTGCCCGACGGCGACGGCCTAGCCCGCGTCGGCAGCGCGGCGGATTTCCTGATTGCCTATGCGACCCAACCCGACTCCGTGGCCTATGATGGCGAAGGGCGCAACGGGACCTTCACGGAAGCCCTGCTGAGCCATGTCAGGACGCCGGCCCAGGACATCAGCGAGATGATGATCTCCGTGCGGAAGGATGTGATTGCACGGACCGGAGGCCAGCAGATCCCGTGGGAAAGCTCCTCGCTGACACGGCAGTTCCGTTTCGACGACGCGCCCCCCACCGCCACGCCTGAAACGATCCTCTATCAAGTGGCAGCGCGCACGGTCGACCCCTCACTGCTGCGTCTCTACGTCCAGCGCTATCCCGACGGCACCCATGTGAATGAAGTTCTGGCACTGCTGTCGCAGAATGCGGGCGATCTGACCACCGCACGTCGCAGCATGGAGCCGGATCAGGAAGGCGGCGAGCAGCTTTGGCAACTCGCGCAGCGGAGCCGTCTGGCGCCGCTGTTCGAAAGCTACGCCCGCAACTATCCCGAAGGACCGCATGCCGCCGAGGCAGGCCGGATGCTGGCAGAGCTTGGGACCGAAACCCGGCCCGGTCCTGCACGCCAGTGCGAGTTGCTGGGGACCCACCCCCGCGACGGGACCGAGACGACTCCGGGCGTGCCCTTCGAGTTGCTGGCCCGCAATGCAGCCGAAGCGATTGCGGCTTGCGAGGAGGCGATGCGGCTTGATCCCCGTCAGGCGAAATACCTGGCGCTCCTGGCCCGAGCTTTCGCTGCGGCCGGTCTGCGGAAGCGGGCAGTCGAACTTTACTCTACGGCGGCCGAGCGGGGGGATCTGCGCGCCATGGTCAGCTTGGCACTATTGAAGGAAAGCGGCGACGGTATCGCGCAAGACCCGGAGGGCGCGCACGCCCTGTATGAGCGTGCGGCGGCCGCAGGCAGTGCGGATGCAGCGATCAATCTCGCGGTTGCGCTGCTGGAAGGAGGTCCGAACCCTGCGGATCGCGCGCGTGGCATCGCCCTGATGCAGCAGGCATCGGCAGCCGGATCAGCCATCGCCACCTTCAACCTCGGGGTACTGGCGCAGGAAGGGCAGTTCGGCGATCGCGCCGATGCCCTTCCCCTGTTCGAGCGCGCAGCGCGCGAGGGCGAGCCTCGAGGCTATCGCGCGGCGGCGATACTGCTGGACGAGGGCCGCGGCACGGCCCGCAACCCCGCCTTCGCGGCGGTCCAGTTGCTGCTGGGAGTGGCCTCCGACGACGGCAGCCTGTTGCGCGAACTGACGGAACAGGGGCAGAACTGGAGCCGTGACACGTTGCTCTCGCTTCAGCAGCGTCTGGCCCGCGCCGGGCTTTACCAGGGTCACCCGGATGGTGTGCCGGGACCCATGCTGGCCCACGCGTTGGAGGCTTGGCGAAACGGCGGCTTCGATAACTCGGTGCTGTCGGTCTGATCGCTCGCTTGGGCACTGTCAGACAAACTCGGGTTGCGCGAGCGGAAGTGACCGCCCTATCCTTCCGGCATGAACCAGCGTGGTCCCTTCCGCTGCTTCAAGACTCGCCTGAGGTCATTCGACTGGCCGTGGTGCTCTGCGTCCGGTTCCCACTCTCACTCACGAACGTCGAGAACCTGCTGCACGAGCGCGGCATCGAGATCAGCCACGAGACGGTGCGCTTCTGGTGATTTGGTATCCCCGCCCGTGGTGTAGCTGGTGGCGGGCCTCGCGCTCTGGTGCGGGCCGAGCAGGTCAGTCGCTCTGCGCAGCAGGCAGGCTGACCATGACATCATCGCAGACGGGCGCGAGCGTTTCCAGCGTCAGGTAACGGCCGCGCTGGACGGTCCATTCTTCGGTCTGCTCCATCAGGATCGCGCCGACGAGCCTGCGGATCGAAGCCTCGTTCGGGAAGATGCCAAAGACGTCGGTGCGCCGCTTGATCTCGCCGTTCAGACGCTCGATCGGATTCGTCGAATGCAACTTGGCGCGGTGCTGGGCAGGGAATGTCATGTAGGCCAGCACATCCTCCTCCGCCGTGTCCATGAGGGTGGCCAGCTTCGGCAGCTTGGGGCGCATCTGGTCCGTTACCAGCCGCCACTGAGCCTTGGCCGTGGCGTGGTCCGGTTGGGCGAAGGCCGTGGCGATGAAGGCGGAGACCACCCTGCGGCTGCTCTTTCCGGCATGGGCAAGAGCGTTGCGCTGGAAATGGACGCGGCAGCGCTGCCAGGTAGTGGACAGGACTCGCGCGGTCGCGGCCTTGATGCCCGCATGCGCATCGCTGACCACCAGCTTCACGCCGCCGAGACCCCTGCGCACGAGGTCACGGAGGAACTCGGTCCAGAACGGCTCGGCCTCGGCCTCGGACGCGCCGATCGCCATGCCCAGAACCTCGTGCCGCCCGTCGGTATTCACGCCCACCGCGATGGTGACGGCCGCGTAGACGATGCGACCGCCCTGGCGCACCTTGAGGTGGGTCGCGTCGATCCAGAGGTAGGGCCGTCGGCGTATACGCCGCCCCCCTCGATCAGCCGAGTGAGGAAGGCATCGACCCGCTCATCGATCTCTTCGCACAGACGGCTGACCTGGCTCTTCGAATGCCGGTGCCGCCCATGGCTTGCACGAGGTCGTCCATCGATCGCGTCGAGCCTCCGTGAACATAGGCCTCTTGGATCACGGCCGTCAGCGCCTTCTCGACCGAGCGCCGCGGCTCGAGAAAAGAGGGAAAGTAGGAGCCGGTCCGCAGGTGCGGGATGCGCAGCTCGACGCTGCCCGCACGGGTCCGCCATTCCCGGTCGCGGTAGCCATTGCGCTGCGCCAGCCGCAAGCCGCTTTTCTCGCCATACTCGGCGCCAGTCCTGGCGCCAACCTCCAGCTCCATCAGCCGCTCGGCAGCAAAGCTGATCATCTCGCGCGAGCCGGGTCCGCATCACCGCTCTTCTCGACGAGCGCGCGCAGGTCCATCATCGGTTTGGTCATCGGGGGGCATCCCTCGGTTCAGGTTGGCTCAGCAACCCGACCCTACCGAGAAACCCGATGGCCACCGCCAGCTACACCATCATCTGGGACGTCACCGCTCGGTGCCGCCTGAAAGACGGCCCTGCTGCAAACACTAAGAGCGCCTAACAAAACCGCCTCTCGTGCGTTAGGGGACATGAGCAAGCCCCTTGTATCCGATGATCTGTGGGCGGCGCTGGAGCCGTTGCTGCCGAGGCCGCGGCCCAAGCCCCAGGGCGGCCGTCCCCGCTGCGATGACCGGCTGGCCTTGGCCGGCATCCTCTTCGTGCTCCGCTCCGGCATCCCTTGGGAGATGTTGCCGCGCGAGTTCGGCTGCTCCGGCATGACCTGCTGGCGCCGGCTGCGGGACTGGCAAGCGGCCGGCATCTGGGCTGGGCTCCACCGCATGCTGCTGGAGCGCCTATCGGATGCCGGACATCTGGACTGGAGCCGGGCCTCCCTCGACAGCGCCGCCGTGGCGGCCAAAAGGGGGGCACCGAGATCGGCCCGAACCCGACGGATCGCGGCAAACCAGGCACGAAGCGCCATCTTGTGGTCGACCGGAGAGGCACCCCGCTCGGGGTGCGCCTGAGTCCAGCCAACCGGCATGACAGCCTGATGCTGGCGCCCACCCTCGATGCCGTGCCGGGCGTGCGCCACGGTCGCGGCCGCCCGCGCAAGCGCCCCGACAAGCTCCACGCCGACAAGGCTTACGATAACCATCGTTGCCGGTCCGAATGCCGCGCCCGCGCGATCATGCCCCGCATTGCTCGGCGGACAGTGGACAGCAGCGAGAGGTTGGGCTGCCACCGCTGGGTCGTCGAACGAACGCTTGCCTGGCTCAACCGCTTCCGCCGTCTGACTATCCGCTATGAGCGACGCGCCGACATCCACGAGGCCTTCGTAATCCTCGGCTGCGCCCTCATCTGCCTCAACCAGATCAGAAGGTTTTGTTAGGCGCTCTAACACTACTCTGCCAGGTTTTGTGGTAGTTCGGGGTGGTGCTCACGGGAGGTGCCGTGATGAGAGCAACCACAAGCCACTGGCGGGCTGCCTATGAGGCTTGGCTCGCACCTTTCCTAGCTCGGCTCGGCAGGGTCGAGCAGCGCCGCTGGGCACCGGTGTATCTTCAGGGGCTGCTCGGGCCGGGCGAGCGCAAGAGCGTCGAGCCAATGGCCGCTCGCGTAGCGCCCGGAGACGTTCAGCAGCTTCACCACTTCATCTCCACCTCGCCTTGGCGCTGTGAGCCGCTCGAGGAGGAGCTGGTGCGGGCCGCCGACCGGCTCGTCGGTGGTCCAGAGGCTGTGCTGATCATCGACGACACCGCCCTGGTCAAGCAGGGGCGACACTCGGTGGGGGTTGCGCGCCAGTATTGCGGCCAACTGGGCAAAAAGGCCAACTGCCAGGCCTTGGTCTCGCTCACGCTGGCGCGCTGCGAGGTTCCGGTCTGTGTGGGCCTGCGTTTGTTCCTGCCTCGCGCCTGGGCCGAGGACGCAGGGCGGCGCGCCCGTGCCGGTGTGCCAGAGGCGATCCCCGGCCGGCCCAAATGGCGGATCGCCCTGGACGAGATCAGTCGCATCCAAGTGGCTGGAGCGCGCTTCGGCGCTGTGCTGGCGGATGCCGAGTACGGCAAGGTGGCAGACTTCCGGCAGAAGCTCTCGGAGCAGGGTCTCACCTGGGCGGTGGGCATTCTGCCGACCCAGACGGTCTATCCTGCCGACGTCATGATTGCTCCGGCTATGAAGCGACGGACCGGTCGGCCACCCAAGCATCCGGTGCCTTCCACCCGGACCTACAGCGTTCAGGCCGTCGTGGCCGCCCTGCCGAACGAATGCTGGCGGACCCTGTCGTGGCGGCGCGGCACCAAAGGCGATCTCAGGGCCGACTTTGCCGCGCTCCGGGTCCGGGTGGCCGATGGTCCGGTGATCTCGCGCAACCGGCGCCTGCCCGGTGAGACCGCCTGGCTGGTGTGCGAGCGCCGGACCTCCGGGGAGCGCAAATACTACCTGAGCAATCATGCGGAGGATGTCGCTCTGGAGAGCCTGGCGGCGCTGATCAAGCGTCGATGGGTTTGCGAGCAGATGCACCAGCAGATGAAAGGGGAGATCGGCCTCGATCACTTCGAGGGCCGCAGTTGGCGGGGCCTGCACCATCATGCGCTCATGACGATGATCGCCTTTGCCTTTCTCCAGCATCTGCGGCTTGGAGAAAAAAACCCCCACCAGACCGGGGCCGCCCCCAACCCCATCCTTGCCGCAGGTGCGTCGGCAACTCGCGGCCACACTCAGCGCCTTTGCACGGCTTTGTCCCCACTGCCGCAAGCCCGTGCCCTATCACCTCCGGCTATGAAGGTGGCAGAGTAGTGCTAAAACAATGCAAAAACCCAGCCGAAGCTAAGCTGGGAGAACGCGTTCGCTGGGGCGAGTGGCGGAGGCGGTGGGATTTGAACCCACGGTGGAGTTCCCTCCACGTCGGTTTTCAAGACCGGTGCATTAAACCACTCTGCCACGCCTCCTGTGCAAGCGGCATTATCGCTGGACGAGCCCGGGATCAAGCAAGCTGATGCGATCCAGCCCGACGACGGTCTCTGCCCATGCCGGGAAGCGGCAGGGGCCGCGGCTTAGCACTACTCTGCCACCTTCATAGCCGGAGCAATCATGACGTCGGCAGGATAGACCGTCTGGGTCGGCAGAATGCCCACCGCCCAGGTGAGACCCTGCTCCGAGAGCTTCTGCCGGAAGTCTGCCACCTTGCCGTACTCGGCATCCGCCAGCACAGCGCCGAAGCGCGCTCCAGCCACTTGGATGCGACTGATCTCGTCCAGGGCGATCCGCCATTTGGGCCGGCCGGGGATCGCCTCTGGCACACCGGCACGGGCGCGCCGCCCTGCGTCCTCGGCCCAGGCGCGAGGCAGGAACAAACGCAGGCCCACACAGACCGGAACCTCGCAGCGCGCCAGCGTGAGCGAGACCAAGGCCTGGCAGTTGGCCTTTTTGCCCAGTTGGCCGCAATACTGGCGCGCAACCCCCACCGAGTGTCGCCCCTGCTTGACCAGGGCGGTGTCGTCGATGATCAGCACAGCCTCTGGACCACCGACGAGCCGGTCGGCGGCCCGCACCAGCTCCTCCTCGAGCGGCTCACAGCGCCAAGGCGAGGTGGAGATGAAGTGGTGAAGCTGCTGAACGTCTCCGGGCGCTACGCGAGCGGCCATTGGCTCGACGCTCTTGCGCTCGCCCGGCCCGAGCAGCCCCTGAAGATACACCGGTGCCCAGCGGCGCTGCTCGACCCTGCCGAGCCGAGCTAGGAAAGGTGCGAGCCAAGCCTCATAGGCAGCCCGCCAGTGGCTTGTGGTTGCTCTCATCACGGCACCTCCCGTGAGCACCACCCCGAACTACCACAAAACCTGGCAGAGTAGTGTTAAGACGAGTTCGCATTTGTCTGACAGCACAGCAAGTCATCCTTACCTGACGTTACCTCACGCCTGAGGCGCAGGAAGACCTGCGCTATTTCCGTGGCTTGTGCAGGTCCGCCGCGCACCAAGACGCGGCTTTCTCCCTGATATCTCCGCATCTCCCGCGCCCGTCTCAGGAGGGGTTTTCGGTCGTGCGGTTTTCGGCCGCCGCAGCCGTTTACAGGGAATTTACAGGGAATTTGTCGAGAGAAGCGCAGGCGGCGCGGGATCAGGCAGCTGTTTGATCTCCAGTTTTCAACGGCTTAGCACGGGAATTCCCTGCCCGCAGGAACAGGGAATTGGTGACGCAGCATCAGGGAACAAGCTCCGCCCGATCAGGGACGCGGCAGAGAGGAACAGGGAAGCGGATCAGACGGGGAAGATACGGGTGCGCGGATACTGCTGATCCCAGTCCGGCGGCATCTCAGGCCGCGTCAGACTGTGCAGGGTCAGGTGCTCGGGCTGTGTGCCGTCGAGGATCGCGCTCTGGATCGCGGGAGCGAGAAAGGCCAGCTGCAGATGCCCGCGCAGACAGCCGGCGGAGATGCCGGGATCAAGCGCCAGCCGGCCGAGATCCTAGCCCTGACGCGGGGCACCGAGCCAGCGATGCCCGCGGATCAGCGCACCGACCAGCTTCGGGTCCGGCTGACGGGCGAACTCACCGATCACCACCTTGGCGCCGGCGCCACGCCGGCAGAGAGAAACGGCAAGGGCCAGGTCCAGAGCGTCGGGACAAAGGTCGTCCGGCTCCAAGCCACAGAGCGCCGCCACAGCGCCGGAGGACAAGCGGAGGGCGAGACGGTCGGAGGCGATCTGGCCCTCGGCGATCAATCCAAGCAGTCGCGCCTCTGCATCCGCTTTGCCGTCAATTGTTCTTCAGCCGAGCGGTAGCGAAGAATACCGGATTCGGCGAGCAACCTGTGCTCGTGCAGGAGCCGGGCGGAGTGCGTACGGATACCTGTTGCGATACCGGTCTGCAGCATCGCCGCGGGCAGGCGCCAGGCGGTCGAATCGGGCGGCCCTGAGATGAGCCGGTTGGAGACGTAATAGCGATAGCGGCGCGTAGCCCTCGTGGGCTGTCTGGACCTGTCCCGGTTTTGTTCCGGTCAGGTGCTCATGTCAGGCAGCCCTTTGTTCGAAGGCCACGGGTGATTTCCAGTCCAGTGCCGAGTGTTTGCGGCGCGGGTTGTGAGAGGCCGTTGATGTATTCCAAGAGGGCGATTTCGACCTCGCGCCGGGTGGGCCAGTCGCGGCGCCAGACCAGTTCAGCCTTCAGCGATTTGAAGAAGCTCCCGAGGGCCGAGTTGTCATAACCATTGCCCTTGCCGCTCATTGATGGCTTCATCTCGCGCCTGCGCAGGATCTTCTGGCAATCATGGGCACAGTGTTTGCGACCCGCGGTCCGTGTGGTGGACGCATCCTGGCGGGGGCCTGCGCAGGGCAATGGCCATGTTCAGCGCCCGCAGGGCCAGATCCTGCTTCAGCCGTCGCCAAGGCGACCTGATCGCCCTGCCGACCCCGCGTCGCGAGAAAAGGTCAAGGATGGCCGCCAGATAGACCCAACCCTCACGCGTCCAGACATGAGGCGGATGTCGCCGGCCCATTTCTGGTTCGGCCCCCTCGCGGTGAAGTCCTGGCTCGCAGCAGGTGCGGCGCGATGTTGAAGGCCTGATCGCTGTCGGTGGTGCGCTTGAACGCCGCTCGCTGCGAACGACCCGGATGCCGTTCTGGCGCAGTGAGGAGGGTCAGAAAACAGTCCGGGGGACTGTTTTCCGACGAACGCGCCCGACACGACACTGGCCAACACCGAGACCCAGCTCGTTCAGTTCCTCGGTCATGCGAGGCCGACCGTAGCGGCCCAGATTTGACCGGTGCTGATCGCGGATATGTGCCAGGAGCACCATGTCGGGCCCTCGGCGATATGGCGGCGGCCGGCGCTTCCACGCCCGAAGCCCGCGATCTCTCCCCCCCATCAGCTGGCACAGGCGCCTGCGCGTCAGCTGCCGCGATAGTCAGCCATGAACTCAATCGTCGGGAAACAGTCCCCCGGACTGTTTCCTGATCCGGCTCAAATCCCGCAGGATGCGGTTCCCTTTGCGCAGACGCTCATTCTCGCGCGAGCCGGACCGGCGTCCTGTTCAGGAGCCCCGGCCTCCTCGGCGACAGCCCGAACCCATTTGCCCAAGGGCGAAAGCCCGATCCTCAGATCAGACGCAACCTGACCCCGGGTCCCGGGTCAGAGCGCTGGTCAGCGCGATGCGCACCGCATCCCGCTTGAACTCCTCGCTGCGTGTCGCTGCCATATCCAGTCTCCTTCCTGGTGAGCATCGCTCTCAGAAGACCGGAACAGAACCGGGAAAGGTCCAGATTGGGCCCGAGACTGAGGGGGAACTATTTCAAACTCAGAAAAAGCGACCACTGGAAAGCGAAGACATTCGGCTGGATCTCGATCGGATTTCAGAAATCCAGCAATACGTCCGAACTCGAATGGTATCATGGAAAACGCGCCAAGGTTCTGGTCGGATATGTGGGTTCAAATGAGGGACCGTTCTACTTTAGTAAGAATTTTCCAAACGTCGGAGGCGAGGCCGAGAACATGGACGAAGATGGTGTGGGCGTAAGATACCACTCCGACGGTCTGCGCTGGCGGCCTGCAGATGCTCCGGAGTGGTTCTTCACGGTTCCCCTGAACTCACTGGAGAACGACAGCGCCATTCAACGACTGATCGTTCATCCCCTGAAACAGATGATCGGAGGAGCGACAAGCGAGGAAGCGCTTGGGCCGGTCCGAGACGAAATCTGCCTGCCGCCGGATCATCAGCATTGTCAGGTCTCATCAGCCATCAAGGACTCGTTTGGCCGCGTCGATCCGAGTGCGCCAAGCGGCGCGCAGTGCCTCCGGGGCGATGGTTCGCACCTTGTCGCTCCAGCGGAACAGGTGATTGCACATTTTGTCGATACCGCCACCGGTAAAGCGGACAGTAATGCCGCATCTGATTCTTCTGTCATTGTCTGGGCCGGATGGAATTACATGTTCTGCACCTCGCCGGCGACTTCGGGGATTGACCTTCCCTCTGGGCCTCTCTCGATCATGACGAGAGTCCCTGGGTTTGGTATTGGTCGGTTTCGAGCTGGGCAAGCGCGCCGGGCGTGGAGTTCACGGATTGCTCAAGTGCCCGGCGCGCGTCTGCCGGGGCCATTCCGCCCAGCGAGGAATGCGGCCTGACGTTGTTGTGGTCGTAGCGCCACAGGACCAGCTTGCAGCGGGCATCGGCCAGGCTGCCGAAGATCTCCTCATTGAGGCAGTCGTCGCGCAGGCTGCCGTTGAAGCTTCCGATGAAGCCATTCTGCTGGGGCTTGCCCGGATCGATGTAATGCCAGGCGACGCCGTTGTCCTTGGCCCATCTGAGAATGGCCTTGCTGGTGAACTCGGTTCCATTGTCGCTGACGATGGTCTCGGGCTTGCCGTAGAGCCGCAGCAGCGCGTCCCGCTCCCGCGCGACGCGGGCGCCGGAGAGGCTGGTGTCGGCGACCAGGGCGAGGTTCTCACGGCAGCAATCGTCGTTCACGGCCGGGACGCGGAACCGGCGCGATGCTCCGAAGGTGTCCGACACGAAAGCCCATCGACCAGCGCTGGTTGGGGCGCAAGGCCTCCGGCACTGGCGATCGGCTCCCACGGGCGCGCTTGCGGCCACGCCTGCGCCGGACCGACAGGCATTCCGCGCGATACAGGCGGCAGAGCTTCTTGTGGTTCATGGTCATGCCCTTGCGCTCGAGCAGGATGCCGATCCGGCGATAGCCGAACCTGCGGCGCTTCTCGGCGATCTTGGCCATCGCCTTGCGGATTTCCGGGTTGTCGGGCGGCCGCTCGCGCCGCACCGTCTTCGGATCGACACCAACCAGGGCGCAGGCCCGGCGCTGCGAAAGGTCGTGATCCCGCATCCCCCGGAGCGCCGCATCCCGCCGCGCCATTGGCGTCGTCATCTCTTTCCCAGCAGATCCTTCAGCACGACGTTGTCGAGCATGGCATCCGCGAGAAGACGCTTCCGCTTGGCATTCTCGTCCCCGAGATGCTTCAGGCGCTTTGCGTCGGACACATCCATCCCGCCATATCGTGCCTTCAGCTTGCGAGACATGTCGCCGGACTGAGCCCGTGCCTGCGGCACACCTCCGCCGTCGCCGTCCCGTCAACGCAGTGCGTTGACCCTGTTCCTTGATCATCCCGATGATCTGCGCCTCGGTGAAGCGGCTTTTCCTCATCGCCTCTGCTCCTTCAGCGGGGGCAGACTCTACATCACAGCGAGAAAGCTTCCGGGGGGAAGGTCAGCAGGCAAACCGCCACTCGACGCCATAGGATCCTGGCGCGAGACACCGAAGGATCGTGCGAGCCAAGCCTGAAGGTCAAAGCCTTCTGGCGGGACATAGGAATTCGCGACTCCAGGATTGTTCTGGGTGACATCATGCCGCCGCGTCTGATTTTGTCGGCCATGAACGGGGACAAGCTCACGCTCGATGACCTGCTGCCGGTTTCGTGGGCACGGTAATAGGATCGTGATCAAGGGACTGGAGATCACAAATGACGAGACGGGAGTTCAGCCGCGAATTCAAGGCCGAGCACTCGGAGCGGCACGCGAACAATCGCGTCGAAAATTTATATCTGCCATTCAGGCGACGAGAACTAGCCATGCTCCGCTTCCGCCGCATGCGCAGCCTCCAGATGTTCGTCGCCGTCCAGGCCTCCGTCTCGAACCATTTCAACCAGGACCGCAGCCTCTCCAAGCGCCAGCACCACAAGACCAACCGAGGCGCCGCTCTCGCCGAGTGGCATCAGTTGGGCATCGCCTAAAGGCTGGTCCCGCTGCAAACATTAAGACGAGTTCGCATTCGTCTGACAACACAGTATTGAGACGAGATTTCACCTTCGCTAACAATGCGTAGTCGGGCCGTCAAGGCATCTGCGGCGGCAGATAAGTGAATGTCGGCATCAACACGGCAGCCAGCGTCAGCATGATCGGGACGTGAACGAAAAACTGCACCGATGTATATCCGATGAGATCCCGCGATTTCAGGCCAAGGATGCCAAGGAGCGGAAGCATCCAGAATGGGTTGATGAAGTTCGGCAGTGTCTCGGAGATGTTGTAGACCATGACCGTCCAGCCAAGATGAGCGCCTATCTCGTTGGCCGCAGTCATGACATAAGGCGCTTCGATGATCCACTTGCCGCCGGCCGAGGGAATGAAAAAGCCCATCAGGGCCGAATATATCCCGACGACATAGGAAAATCCGATCTCACTTGACGAGATGCCGACGAACCAGTGCGAGATCCTGTCGGAAAGGGAATCTCCTTGTGCGTTCGTAACCTTGGTCAGGATCTGTGCGATCCCCGCATAGAAGGGGAACTGCAGCAGGACACCCGCGGCGCTGGGCATGGCACGGGAAAACGTATCGATCAAGTTCCGAGGACGCCAGTGCAGCAGGATCCCTAGCATGAGGAAGACGAAGTTGTAGGTGTTCAGGCCGGAGATCGTGATCAGCGGGTTGCCCGATGAAAAGGTTTTGAAGGCCCATCCACTTGCAAGGGCGACAACAAGGATTGTCAGGATCGGGCTGTGCTCGAGAAAGTCACCAGGGCGAGTCGGACGCTTGGTTTCAACACGCTCCATTTCCAGGGACACGCCGAGGTCCTCCGCGGTCTTTTCCTTCCCCGCTCCCGGCGTCGAGTAATAGCAGACCAGCGACGAGACGATGGTGATGATCACGACAACCAGAATGTTCTGCCATGTCAGGATGGTCTGATCGAATCCGATCACACCTGTTATCGGCATCAACGACTCGGGAATACTGGAGGAGTTGGCCTGCAACTGTGCCGCTGAGGAAGAGATCCCCAGCGTAAAGCCGCAACCAAGGCAAAGATACGCGGCCGCGCCGGCTGCACGATAGTCGAGGCGCATGTCCGGGCGGCGGGCAATCTGCTTGACCAGGAGACCACAGAAGATCAGTGCGATGCCCCAGTTGATCAGTGAAAGCCCGATGCTGAGGACGCCGATGAAGACGACGGCTCCACGTCCGGTCCGCGGCAGCGTCGCCATCTTGCGCATGAGCGCCTCCACAGGCGGCGACATGGCAACGACGTAGCCACCTATGGCCACAAGTGTTGATTTCCACCCGGAACTGACCCGGGTAGGGGCGTAATTTCCACTGAGAACTGACCCATGTGAACCTTCCCCAAAGCGGAGCGCGGCGGGGGTAATGGAGTGATCCACATGGGACTTTTGAACATCATCCGACGCATGGCGTTGCGGGAGAAGCTGCCGATCCGGGAGATCGCACGGCGGACCGGCCTGTCGCGCAACACCATCAGGAAGTATCTGAGCGCTGGGACCATCGAGCCGAGGTTCGCGACGCCTGATCGGCCGAGCAAGCTCGATCCGTTTTCCGAGAAGCTGGCGGCGTGGCTGAAGACGGAAGCCGGCAAGTCACGCAAGCAGCGCCGGACGCTGAAGCAACTCCATGCCGACCTCGTGGCGCTCGGCTTCACCGGCTCCTACGGCCGGGTCGCGGCCTTGTCGCGGCCTTCGCCCGGCAATGGCGGATGGACCGGCAGCGCGAGCAGCAGACGACGGGCCGCGGCACCTTCGTCCCCTTGGTCTTTCGTCCGGGCGAGGCGTTCCAGTTCGATTGGAGCGAGGACTACGCGGTTCTGGGCGGGGAGCGCACGAAGCTTCAGGTCGCCCACATCAAGCTGGCACACAGCCGGGCCTTCCTGGTTCGGGCCTATCTGCTGCAAACCCACGAGATGCTGTTCGATGCCCATTGGCACGGGTTCCGCGTCTTTGGCGGCGTGCCGGGTCGCGGCATCTACGATAACATGAAGACAGCGGTTGACCGCGTTGGCCGCGGCAAGGAACGGCAGGTCAACATCCGCTTCCTCGCCATGACCAACCACTATGTCTTCGAGCCGGAGTTCTGCAATCCTGCCGCGGGATGGGAGAAGGGACAGGTCGAGAAGAACGTTCAGGATGCCCGGCCTCGTTTGTGGCAGCCGATGCCGAACTTTCCTGACCTGGCGGCGCTGAACGCCTGGCTGGAACGGCGCTGCCTGGAGTTGTGGCGCGAGATCCCGCACGGGGTTCTGCCCGGAACCGTCGCCGACGCCTGGGCCGAAGAACAGGCCGCGCTGATGCCGCTGCCGCCTGCCTTCGACGGCTTCGTCGAGCGGAGCAAGCGTGTCTCACCCACCTGCCTGATCAGCTTCGAGCGCAACCGCTACAGCGTGCCGGCGTCCTTTGCCAACCGTCCTGTCAGCCTCAGGGTCTACCCGGATCGGCTGGTGGTTGCCGCCGAGGGACAGATCCTGTGCGAACATGGGCGGGTGATCCAGCGGTCCCATCACCTGCCGCCTCGCACGATCTATGACTGGCGGCATTATCTGGCCGTCATCCAGCGCAAGCCGGGTGCCCTCAGGAACGGTGCGCCCTTCGCGGAACTGCCCGCGGCCTTCCGACAGTTGCAGGACCAGATGCTGCGACGACCCGGTGGCGATCGCGAGATGGTCGATATCCTGGCGCTGGTCCTGCAGCATGATGAACAGGCTGTGCTGGTTGCTGTGGAAATGGCCCTGGCCGAAGGCGTCGCGACCAAGACCCATGTGTTGAATCTCCTGCACAGGCTGATCGATGGCAAGACGACCGGCGGCCCGAACATCGACACACCGGAGGCGCTGATCCTGCGCCATGAGCCGAAGGCCAATGTCGAACGCTATGACGACCTGCGGGCGCAGATCGGAGACCGCCATGCGTCATGATCCCGCCAGCGGCGCCATCGTCATCATGCTCCGCAGCCTGAAGATGCACGGCATGGCCCAGGCCGTCACCGACCTGATCGAACAGGGGGCGCCGGCATTCGAGACAGCCGTGCCGATCCTGTCCCAGCTGCTGAAGGCCGAACTGGCGGAACGCGAAGTGCGCTCCATTGCCTATCACATGAAGGCCGCGCGCTTCCCGGCCTACAAGGATCTCTCGGGCTTCGACTTCGCTGCCAGCGAGATCAACGAGGTCACGGTGCGCCAGCTCCACCGCTGCGAGTTCATCGACGGCGCGCAGAATGTCGTGCTGATCGGGGGCCGGGCACCGGCAAGACCCATGTCGCAACCGCCCTGGGCATCCAGGCCATCGAACACCACCGCCGGAAGGTCCGCTTCTTCTCCACCATCGAACTCGTCAATGCCCTCGAGCAGGAGAAAACCAAGGGCAAGGCGGGCCAGATCGCGGAGGGATTGACCCGGCTCGATCTCGTGATCCTGGACGAACTGGGCTACTTGCCGTTCAGCGCTTCAGGCGGTGCGCTGCTCTTCCACCTTCTGAGCAAGCTCTATGAGCGCACCAGCGTTGTCATCACCACCAACCTGAGCTTCAGCGAATGGGCCACCGTCTTCGGCGATGCCAAAATGACCACCGCGCTGCTCGATCGCCTCACCCACCGCTGCCACATCCTGGAGACCGGAAACGACAGCTTCCGCTTCAAGGCAAGCTCAGCCGCAGCAGCCAGGAAAACCAAGGAGGCCGGCCATGCCTTGACCCAAGCCTAACCCACGAAACATAACCTGAGGGTGGGTCAGTTCTCGATGGAAAACCCGGGTCAGTTCCGAGTGGAAATCAACACACAAACTTCATTCGCATCGTAATACGTTGAAGTTGTCTGGATTTTGGCTCCGGCGGTAGGGATCGAACCTACGACCAATTGATTAACAGTCAACTGCTCTACCGCTGAGCTACGCCGGAACACGGGAGGGCATCTAGCACCCGCGTTCGGGGGCGTCCAGAGGCTTCGGGAAGAATTTTATCCGTTCGCCATCAGGCGATGCGCCAGACCGCACCTGCGGCAGGCGGGCCTTCGCAGAGGACCGCGCCCAGGTCCCACAAGGCCAGCAGATGGGCCAGCACGTTGCGCTCGGCGGCGGGCACCAGGGCGGGGGGGATGTCGTAGATGCGGGCGGCAAGGTCACGCGCGGTCTGCGGGCCAAGGCTCAGCGCGGCCATGATCTGGGCGCTGCGGGCGCGGCGGTGGGCGGCAAGCTCTGCAAGCCGCTGTGGGGGATTGGCCACCGGATCGCCGTGGGCAGGGTAGAGGATACGCGGGGCGAGCCGCCCCAGCAGATCCAGCGAGCGCAGGAAATCCACCAGGTCGCCTTCGGGGGGCGAGATCAGCGTCGTACTCCATCCCATCACCAGGTCGCCGCAGAAGATCGCGTCGTCCAGGCGGAAGCTCAGGTGGCTGCCGATGTGGCCGGGGGTGTGCAGGGCCTCGATGGTCCAGTCCGAGGATTGCAGGACCTCGCCATGGCGCAGGGTGATGTCGGGCTGGAAGGCCGTGTCGATGCCTTCGCCGCCTGCGACCAGCCCGGTCGCGGCCAAGCGTTCCATGGTCGGAGAGCGGCCGGCGATGGCAGGGCCGAAGGCAAAGACGGGCGCTCCGGTCGCCTGTGCCAGCCGCGCGACCCCGGCCGAGTGATCCAGATGCGCGTGGGTCAGCAGGATATGCGAGATCCGCCCTTCGGCCGTGTCGAGGATCGCCCGGATATGCGCCGGATCGTCGGGGCCGGGGTCGATGACGGCCACCTCCTCCTCGCCGATCAGGAAGCTGTTGGTCCCCGGTCCGGTCATGGCCGACGGGTTGGGGGCACGCAGCACCCGCACTTTCGCTGTCTCGCTCATCCCCCTAGGCTGGACCGGCGCCGGGCCGGACGCAAGCGAGGCAAGCATGGTTTCCAGTTGGCTCAAGCATCTTCTGCCGCGCGGCCTTTACGGACGAGCGGCGCTGATCCTGTTCCTGCCGGTGGTGGTCATCACGCTGGTTGTCACGGTCATGTTCCTGCAACGCCATTTCGAGGATGTGACGCAGCAGATGGTGGAAACCGCCGCGGCCGAGGTCGCGCTGGTCACCGACCGGGTGCTGTCTGCCCCCGACGGCCCACAGGCGCTGATCGCCGGGCAGGAGATCGCGGTGCCACTGGGCCTGACGCTGGAACTGCCCCCGCCTGGGGGCATCGAGGAGCGGCGCCGGTTCTACGACTTTTCGGGCCGGGTGGTGATCGCCGAGATGCACCGGCGCCTGCCTGCGGTCGAGGCTGTGGACCTGTGGGACCTGCGGCGGGTCAGGGTGCTGGTCGGCGGCCCCCGCCCCTTCCTGCTGGAACTGCCGCGGCGGCGGCTGACGCCTTCCAACCCGCACCAGTTGCTGGTGCTGATGGTGGCGACGTCGCTGCTGATGACGGCCATCGCCTCGGTCTTCCTGCGCAACCAGTTGCGGCCGATCCGGCGGCTGGCCGATGCGGCCGACGCCTACGGGCGGGGGCAGGTCAAGCCCTATCGCCCCGCTGGTGCGTCAGAGGTCCGCAGCGCCGGCCGCGCCTTTGTCGAGATGCGGGCACGGATCGAGCGGCAGAACGAGCAGCGCAGGATGATGCTGTCGGGGATCAGCCATGACTTGCGCACGCCGCTGACGCGCCTGCGGCTGGGGTTGTCGATGCTCGGCCCCGACCTGCCCCCGGAACGCGACGAGATCGCCGACATGGAACGCGACGTGGCCGAGATGGGGACGATGATCGACGCCTTCCTGGACCACGCGCGGACCGAGGCGCAGGACGGCGGACCCGAGACGGTGGCGATGCGCGATTTCCTGGACGGGATCGTGGGCGACGCGCAGCGCGGCGGCCAGCCGGTCAGGCTGACCCGCTTTGCTTCGGACAGCGCCGACGCCACCGCCGTCATCCGTCCGCAGGCACTGCGCCGCGCGGTCGGGAACCTGGTCGGCAACGCCGTGCGCTACGGCTCTCGGGCCGAGGTCGAGGCCGTCCTGACCTCGCGCAGCCTGCGCATCGCGGTCGAGGATGACGGCCCCGGCATCCCCCCCGAGCGGCGCGAGGAAGCGGTCCGGCCCTTCGTGCGGCTGGATGCGGCCCGCAACCAGGACCGGGGACAGGGGGCGGGGCTGGGGCTTGCCATCGCCGCCGACATCGCCCGCGCCCACGGGGGCGAATTGCGCCTGAGCGAGGCCCGGCTGGGCGGGCTCAGGGCCGAGATCGTGATTCCCCGCTGAGTCTCGTCCTTGTCGATAAAATGCCCCGAAAGTCGGAACGCAGCGTCCCCGGATGGGCCATTGCAGCAGAAGCCTGCGGTTCCTAGATATGTCCCAAGCAGGCCCGGCGCGCTGCCTGTTCTATGGGGGCCGCCGGTCCGGGCACGAAAGGATACTTCATGAACGACACGACCCAGGCCACCTATCCGGTGCTTCCGCTGCGCGACATCGTGGTCTTCCCCCACATGATCGTGCCGCTGTTCGTGGGCCGCGAAAAATCGGTCCGCGCGCTGGAAGCCGTGATGGAAGCGGACCGTCCGATCCTTCTGGCTGCCCAGAAGGACGCCTCGGTGGACGAGCCGGAAACCGACGGCATCTTCACGACCGGCGTGCTGGCGAATGTGCTGCAACTGCTGAAGCTGCCCGATGGCACCGTGAAGGTGCTGGTCGAGGGGCAGAAGCGTGTGCGGATCACCGGATTCGTTGCCAACGAGGACTATTTCCAGGCCTCTGCCGAACCGTTGGCCGAGACCGAGGGCGACGCCGAAAGCGTCATCGCCCTGATCCGCACCGTTGCGGAAGAGTTCGAGCGTTACGTCAAGGTCCGCAAGAACATCCCCGAGGAAGCCGTCACCTCGGTTGCCGAGGCACGCGACGCCCACCGGCTGGCCGACCTCGTGTCGGGGCATCTCGGGATCGACGTGGCCCGCAAGCAGGAACTGCTGGAAACGCTGGACGTCGCCGAGCGGCTTGAGAAGGTCTATGGCCTGATGCAGGGCGAGATGTCGGTCCTGCAGGTCGAGAAGAAGATCAAGTCGCGCGTCAAGACCCAGATGGAGAAGACGCAGCGCGAATATTACCTCAACGAGCAGATGAAGGCGATCCAGCGCGAGCTGGGCGATGGCGACGAAGGCCAGAACGAACTCGCCGAGCTGGAAGAGAAGATCGAGAAGACCAAGTTCAGCAAGGAGGCGCGCGAAAAGGCGCAGGCCGAGCTGAAGAAGCTGAAGTCGATGTCGCCGATGTCGGCCGAGGCCACGGTCAGCCGCAACTATCTCGACTGGCTGCTGTCGCTGCCCTGGGGCGTCAAGTCGCGCACCAAGCGTGACCTTGCGGCCGCCGAACGGGTGCTGGACGCCGACCACTACGGCCTTGAAAAAGTCAAGGAACGGATCGTCGAGTATCTTGCCGTGCAGAACCGCTCGGACAAGCTGAAGGGCCCGATCCTCTGCCTCGTCGGCCCGCCCGGCGTCGGCAAGACCTCGCTCGGCCGTTCGGTGGCGAAGGCCACGGGGCGCGAGTTCATCCGCATCTCGCTTGGCGGCGTGCGCGACGAATCCGAGATCCGGGGCCACCGGCGGACCTATATCGGCTCGATGCCCGGCAAGATCATCCAGGCGCTGAAGAAGGCCAAGACCACGAACCCGCTGATCCTGCTCGACGAGATCGACAAGATGGGTCAGGACTTCCGTGGCGACCCGGCCTCGGCGATGCTGGAGGTGCTGGACCCAGAACAGAACGCGACTTTCGTGGACCACTATCTCGAGGTGGAATACGACCTGTCCAACGTGATGTTCCTGACCACGGCCAACAGCTACAACATGCCAGGGCCGCTCTTGGACCGGATGGAGATCATCCCGCTGGCCGGCTACACCGAGGACGAAAAGCGCGAGATCGCCCGCGGGCACCTGCTGCCCAAGCAGATCAAGGCGAACGGTCTGAGGAAGGGCGAGTTCTCGGTTTCCGACGAGGCGCTGACCCATGTGATCCGCTACTACACGCGGGAAGCCGGGGTGCGGTCGCTGGAGCGTGAAATCGCCAAGCTGGCCCGCAAGGCCGTGACCGAGATCCTCAAGGGCAAGGTCACGTCGGTCGAGGTCACACCCGAGAAGGCCGAGGAATACTTGGGCGTCCGCCGCCACCGCTACGGCTTGGCCGAGAAGGAGGATCAGGTCGGCGTGGTGACGGGTCTGGCCTATACCCAGGCGGGCGGCGATCTGCTGCAGATCGAGGCGCTGAAGCTGCCCGGCAAGGGCGTGATGAAGACGACCGGGAAACTGGGCGACGTGATGAAGGAATCGATCGACGCGGCCGCAAGCTTCGTCCGGTCGGTTGCGCCCGAACTGGGCATCAGCCCGCCCGAGTTCTCCAAGCGCGACATCCACGTCCACGTCCCGGAAGGCGCGACGCCCAAGGACGGGCCTTCGGCGGGTCTGGCCATGGTGACCTCGGTGGTGTCGGTGATGACCGGCATCCCGGTCCGCAAGGATATCGCCATGACCGGCGAGGTCACGCTGCGCGGCAACGCGCTGCCCATCGGCGGGCTGAAGGAAAAGCTTCTCGCGGCGCTTCGGGGCGGCATCAAGACGGTGCTGATCCCCGAGGAGAACGAGAAGGACTTGGCCGACATCCCGGCGAACGTGAAGGAGGGGCTGACGCTCATCCCCGTCTCGAATGTCCGCGAGGTGCTGCGCCACGCCTTGGTGCGGATGCCCGAGCCGGTGGAATGGGACGAGGCGGCTTACGAGGCCGCCGAGGTCAAGCGCCTTGCTGCCCTGCGCGCCGACCTTCCCCTGAGCGGCCCGACGGCACACTGACCCACTGCGAAAGCGGTGATGAAAATGCAGACACGCGCCCCGATCGGGCGCGTGTTTCCGTTTGCACGCTGCAGGAAAAGTTTATTCCATGCGGCTTCGGCTACTGCCGATCCGTTGTGGAACCCGTATCGCTCAACTATCTGTTCCGACCCTGATGGTTTGCCGCCGTGCAGCAGGTTCCGGGCTTATCCGCATTCGAGAATGCCGGAAGGACAGGTTCTGTCATGATCGCCGCAAGGTGACTTGCAAGAAAGCTCTCGTTCCGATCCCGCGCCGCAAGCTGGTGCTGTCCCCACCAGAGTCCTGCACAAGCGCGACAGCCCGGCCCATGTGGCGGTCGAGGTTCCCCCTCCCGCCCGGACCTGCGGCGTCATCAAGACGTGGCCGAACCGTGCCCCGAGGCTTGACCGACGGGGGCAAGGCCATGGCCCTGCCCTCTTTCCGCAATGCACGGTCGAATTGCGGGAAAACGGCATACGCATCGAGGTTCCGGCGCGGCGTCGGGCACCGGCCGCGACCCCCGCAGAAAGGGCTTGCCGTCGCTAGTCGAGGACGCTATCTAGCGCGGCACCGGGCGATTAGCTCAGCGGTAGAGCGCTTCGTTCACATCGAAGATGTCAGCGGTTCAAATCCGTTATCGCCCACCATCATTCAGGACCGTCCGCGCCAGCGCAGGCGGTCCTTTTCCTTGACCGATCTGCCTTGATCATGCCCCATTAGCGCCAACCGCGGCCTGCAGGGCATCCCTGTTCGGCGTCAGACCGGATTGCTGCAGGTCCGCCTTGCCATCCATCCCCCTGCATTCATCAAGTGCAGGCCCTTTACACCCTCATGCCAACGGTTCATTGAACCGGCAGCGGGGCGGTAGCTCAGCGGTAGAGCGACGGCTTTACACGCCGTTGGCCGGGGGTTCGATCCCCTCCCGCCCCACCAATTTTCCATTCTCCTGGACCCGGTCGAACTTCAGCCTGCCAGCGGCTTTCCGAAGATGACCGAGCCTGCACGCGGAAGATTTCCGGCGGCTTCACGTAGCCAGAACCGCAACATTGTCGCCTGTTGATCGCCCTGTGCCGAAACCTTCGCAAGCCGTTCCATAATCTGACAGAACCCCGACCAGCCTGTCATGCGCCCCACTGTCGCCATCAGGCCGACTGATGCTCAAGACGGGATTTTCAGAGCCATCCCGATCCAACCCCTCGGCCCCGGAAAAGTGGAGCAACAGTCAGACCGGACCGCACCCTGCAACCACACCGAAGGCAAGCTCCGCCCTTCCACGGGCAAGGCGGCGATGCTGCTGCGGCTGGCACAGCACATCGCCGTCGGATCAGGCGGCGTCCCGCAGCCCCAGGATCGAGCGGGCCTGCTGCCAGGTCGCGACGGGGCGGCCGTGGCGCTCGCACAGACCGACCACCCGCCGGACCAGCGCCGCGTTGGACGGCGCAAGCCGGTCGCGATCCAGCCGGACGTTGTCCTCCATCCCCGTGCGGGTATGGCCGCCTTTCGCCACCGCCCATTCGTTGATCCGCAGCTGATCCGCCCCGATCCCCGCGGCGCACCATTGCGCGTCAGGCGCCAGGCGCTTCAGCGTCTCGATGTAGAAATCGAAGATCGGCTCGTCGGCGGGCATGGCGTTCTTCACCCCCATGACGAACTGGACGTAAAGCGGTCCCTTGAGCCGACCGTCCTGCGCCATCCGGGCCGCCTGCACGATATGGCTGAGGTCGAAAGCCTCGATCTCGGGCTTGATGTCATAGCGCAGCATCTCGGACGCGAGCCAGTCCACAAGGTCCGGCGGGTTCTCGTAGACGCGGGTGGGAAAGTTGTTCGAGCCGACCGACAGTGACGCCATGTCGGGCCGCAGCGGCAGCATGCCGCCGCGGGTCTGTCCGGCACCCGACCGCCCGCCGGTCGAAAGCTGGACGATCAGGCCGGGGCAGTGCTTTTCCAGCCCTTCCTTCAGCCGGGCGAACCGCTCGGGGTCCGAGGTCGGCTTTCCGTCATCGTCGCGGACATGGCAGTGGGCAATGGTGGCGCCCGCCTCGAAGGCCTCCTGCGTGGATTCGATCTGTTCGGCGATGGTGATCGGCACCGCCGGGTTGTTCTCCTTGGTCGGCAGACTGCCGGTAATCGCCACGCAGATGATGCAGGGATTGTCGGTGGCTGTGGTCGTCTGGGTCATGGTTTCCGTTTCCCTTGTCCGATGCGTCGTCATGCTCGCTTCACCCGGGCCGCCAGCGCGGAAAGGCCGACGGCGGCGATTCCCACGACAACGCCCCAGAAGGCCGAACCGATGCCCATCACCGACACGCCCGAGGTGGTCACCATGAAGGCGAGAAGCCCCGCCTGCCAGTCGGCCGGGCTGCCCTCGGGGAACAGCGTTCGGCAAGGCTTTTCATGATGGCTCCCAGCAGGGCAAGGCCCGCCAGCAGCGCGATCACCGCCACCGGCAGATGCTTCAGCAACTGCGCGATGGTTCCGGCAAGCAGCCTGTCCAGCAGGAAGAACGCCCCGCAGGCGCCCACCGCGGCATAGCGGTGCCCATGTCCGGGTGGGCGTCGTGGTGATCCCCCCAACAGCCCCGAGGGCAGCGAGGCCAGCGCCCAGAGCGCGACCACCGGGCGCGCGGCGACATCATAGCCGTTGGCCCGCAGGATCGCCGTGCCGGGCAGGAACTGGCCCATCAGGGTGGTCAGGATAAGAGGCGGCGCAAGTCCCGCCAGCGCCGGGGCCGAGAATCTGGGCCAAGTCAGCGCGGGCCGGGCCAGCGTGGCGCGGACATCGCCCATGGGCACGCCCTTGATCAGCCAGGCCAGCAGCAGGCCGACCGCCAGCATGACGACCACGGCATAGCGCGGCAGCAGCACGAAAAGACCAGGCAGGTGACGACCAGCACCGCAAAGATCAGCGGCGCGGTCCCGATCGCGCCCATCGCCGACGGGGCGAAGCCGAAAAGGATGCCGGCCATCATGCCCTTGGCGGCGGGTTTCGGGATCGCCGCCACGATCCGGTCGAAAAGTCCCGTGATCCGGAAGCGCAGGCTCATGTGTCGGAACATTGGATCAGCCCTTTGCCAGGAACAGGCCCGCCGGTCGCAGGATCAGCACCGCGGTCAGAAGCCCGTAGAGGAGGATCGAGGCGAGTTGCGGGAACAGCACCGCGCCGAAGGTCTGCACGACCCCGTAGATAAGCGACCCCGCGATCGCGCCTTTCAGGCTGCCGAGCCTTCCGATAACGATCACGATCAGCGTCGGGATCAGGATTTTCAGCCCCATGTCGGGCGTCACCGACAGCAGCGGCGCCGCGCCCGCCAGCCCGGCCAGCGCGCAGCTGTCGCAGCTGTCGCAGAAGCACATCCGTCCCACGTCGATGCCCATGCAGGCGGCCATTGAATCGTTGTTCACACCCGCGCGGATCATCTCGATGATCTGGGCGCGGCCCAAGACCAGCGCCAGCGCCCCCATATCGCCAGCCACAGCGTGATTACGAACACGCGGCAGGTCGGGTATTCGACGCCAAGGATCGTAAGCCGCCCGTCCAGCACGGCCGGGATCGCGGCGGACAAGGCATACGAGCCCTAGCTGATGCGCGTCAGATCCAGCACGACGAAGATCAGGCCGAAGGTCACCAGCACCTGCGCCCTCAGCCCCACCCGTCGCATTTTGCGGATGAAGACCAGATACAGCACCTCGCCCGGCGCCGTGACCGCCAGCGGCGCGACCACCAGCCCGCCCCAGAAGCCGATCGCGGCCTTGCGGTCGCCGCCGCATAGGCGCCCAGCGCGCAAAGCCAGCCATGCGCCAGATTGACGAGGTGCATCAGCCGGAAGATCACCGTCAGGCCAACCGACATCAGAAACATCAGCATGGGAAGCTGAAGCGCGATCAGCCTCCTCAGCACCTGGAGGCCGAGATCGGCCTGCATGGCGTATCCTCCCCAAGTGGAAAGGCCCTGCCTTGAAGCGTTTGCTTCAGGCAGGCCACCGGATCAGTTCATCAGCGCCATCTGGCAGCCGTTGGCCGGGTCGGCCGCGGCGGGCAGTTCCGCCAGCACCTTTTGGGTCTGCGCACGCCTTCGCACGCGACCATCTTACAGACATAGATCGGCTGGACGATGTTGTTGGTGGCAGGGTCGATCGCGGTCGCGCCGCGGGGTCCGTCGAAGCTCGTCTTCTGCAGCGCAGCGCCCAGAGATTCGCGGTCGGTCGCACCGGATTTCACGGCCTCGGTCAGCGCACTGGTGGCGTCATAGCAGTGGACCGCGTATTCCGAGGGCGGGTGCCCGGCCTTGGCCTTGAAGGCCTCGGCGAACTGCCTGTTGACCTCGTTCCCAAGGGTGGAGACATAATGCAGCGCCGTCACCACGCCCTCGGCCGCAGGCCCCTGTGCGTCCACGTAGAGCAGCGAAGTCAGGAAGCCCGCGCCATGCAGCGGCAGCGCCTCCTTCATCCCGAAGCTGTCATATTGCTCGACGAAGGAAATTGCCTTGCCGCCCGCATTGAAGGCATGGACCGCCTGCGCGCCGCTGGATTTCGCTTTGGCGAGATAGGGCCGAAGTTCTGGCTCTTCTGGAAGGGCGTGAACCCCTACCCCACGATCTCGCCGCCCGCCGCCGTTAAGGCGTTGCCAAGCGCCGCGATCATCTGCTGGCCCGCGGCATTGTGGGAGGCGACGGTGAAGACCTTGGTGATGCCCTGATCGACAAAGTATTGCCCCCACCTCGTCGCGGTGGGGCGAGCGGTGCACGACCAGCACCTCGGCCCTTTCGGCGGCGGCGCGTTCTGCCACCCGTGCGCCGATGCCCTGCGCGGCGCCGGTCACGACCATCACCTTGCCGGCAAAACGCCTGCTCATTCGGCAGCCTCGGTGAGGGCCTCGATCGGATTGAACTTCTCGTAATGGAAGCTGACGGGGGTCAAGCCCGCGCCATTCAGGTGCTGGCGCACGGCTTTCACCATCGGTGGCGGGCCGCAGAGATACACGTCCAAGTCGCCGCCGTTCAGGTCGCTCTCTGACAAGTTGGTGGGTAACGAAGCCTTTGCGGCCGTGGGCGTCATCGGCCGCGGCGAGGATGGTGACGACGTTCACATTGCCAATCCGGTTCGCCAGGTCCATGACCCTGCCTGACGTGAGGCGGGCCGTCCCTCTGCAAGCGTCTTTCCTGCAATGTGGCGCGTGAACCACTTGCTTCAACATTGCGTTGCGGCTGCACAAGCTCTCAGCCGCGCGGTGCCGATGTGATCCTGCCCCTTCCAACACCCGGCGCCGAGCCGTCGCCCCAGCCTCAGCAGACCGATGTCCTGCGCCTTGCCGCGGGACTGGTGATCGCGGCCATCCTGATCGCGGCCCTTTACTTCGGGCAGGTGGTTCTGATCCCGCTGGCCGTCGCCTTTCTCATCAGCTTCGTGCTGGGACCGCTGGTGCAGTGGCTGGTTCGCCACGGGCTGTCGCGCATCCTTGCGGTCGCGCTGGCCATGGGGCTGGTGCTGTCGGTGCTGGGCGCGCTGGGCACCGTGGTCGCGGTGCAGGTGCGCTCGCTCAGCGCCGAACTGCCGACCTATCAGTCCACCATCCGCGCCAAGATCAAGGACCTGGGCGCGCAGATGGAAGGGCCGGGCTTCCTGGAAGGCGCGCTGCAGACCGTGGACACCGTCCAGCAGGAAGTGGCCGAGGTCGTCGGAGACGGCGAAGAGAACGACATTGCGCCCCAGCGGGTCCGCGTCATCGCCGAGCCGGTCTCGCCCTTCGCGACCGCGATGCTGTGGCTGTCGCCGCTGCTTGCGCCGGTCGCCACGGCGGGCATCGTGCTGGTCTTCGTGGTGCTGATCCTGCTCGACCAAGGCGACCTGCGCGACCGGCTGCTGCGGATGCTGGGCGGCAACATCTACCGCTCTACCGACGCGCTGGAGGAAGCCAGCAAGCGCATCTCGAAATACCTGCTGATGCAGCTTGTGGTGAACGTCACCTATGCGATCCCGATGGCGCTGGGACTTTGGGCAATCGGCGTGCCGGGCTGGATCCTGTGGGGGACGCTGGCCGCCGTGATGCGCTTCATCCCCTATGTCGGGCCGATCCTGTCGGCGGTGTTTCCGCTCAGCCTCGCCTTTGCGGTCGATCCGGGCTGGAACATGGTGCTGATGACGGCCGGGCTGATCCTCGTGCTGGAACTGGTGTCGAACAACATCATCGAGCCGCTGCTTTACGGCACCAGCACGGGGCTGTCGGTCCTGTCGCTGATCGCCGCCGCGACTTTCTGGACCGCGATCTGGGGACCGATCGGGCTGGTCCTGTCCACGCCGCTGACCGTCTGCCTGCTGGTCGTGGGCCGCTATATCCCGCAGTTGTCCATCCTGGAAACGCTGCTCGGGTCCAGTCCCGCGCTCAGTCGCGAGACGCGCATCTACCAGCGCCTCATCGCCAACGACCCCGACGACGCCATCGACATCGCCGAGGACGTGATCGAGGAGGAATCCGTGACCGAGTTCTACAACGACGAGGGCATGGAGGTGCTGCGGCAGGCCAGCCTCGACTATATCAACAACGCCCGCGCCGAGCACCGCTTGCGGATCGCGAACGGCATGGACGAACTGCTGGAACATATCCGCGACGAACGTCCCGCCGACCTGCCGGAAGGCGCGGCCCCCCGCGTCGCCTGCATCGCCGGCAAGTGGGAGATCGACCGTCAGGCCTGCGAGATGCTGGCCCACAGCCTGCAGCTTGACGGGCTGCCAACGGTGGTGCGGGCCTCTGGCAGCGTCACCTCGCGCTATGTCGCGGGGCTTGATCTTGAAGGGGTGCAGGTCGTCCTGCTGAGCTTCTTCAGCCGCGAGCCGGACGCCGCCGCCCGGAACCTCACCCGCCGCATCCGCGCCCGCTGGCCAGAGGTCAAGGTCGTGCTCGGTCTCTGGGGTGTGCCGGCCGACGCCCTTGACAAGCAGCGGCGCGAGGCCCTGGGCGCCGATGCGGTGGTGGCCTCGATCAAGGAGGCCGTGGGGCGCATCGCCCTCTTGGCAAAGGACACGGCGGGTGCCGGGGTCGAGGTCGTGCAGGACCCGCAGGCGGCCACGCTGCGGAACGAGACCCTTCGGGGCGTGAAGCTCGAGGACCCCGATCTGCGCGAGGACCTGAACGACTACGCGCTCCGGGCGGCCGATGTGTTCGACATGAAGACCGCGGTGATCGTCGCCCTCGAAGGCGACCATGAACTGGTGATCGGCGCGAGCCGCGACCTGCCCGGCGCGCGGACGACCGACGGGCGGGACCTGATCCTGCTGCCCGCAGGCGCGCCCCTGTCGGCGCAGCTTCTGGCCGATGCCGGGCCGCTGATGGTGCCCGACATCGAGCGCGACCCCAACCTGTCGGAAAACCAGATCCTGCACCGCTGGTCCGCGCGGGCGCTGGCCGCCGCACCGGTGCGGCAGGCCGACGGCGTTGTGCTGGGCGCCTTGTGCCTGATCCACGACGAGGTGCGGGAACTGGACGACGAGGAACTGCGGCTGCTGGAAACGCTTGCGGCCGAGGTGGCCGAGCGGCTGACCGGCGAGGAAGCCGCGCCGATCAGCGAGCCGCAGAAGCCCGCCGTTTCCGCCACGATCGGCCAGAAGGTGCCGGAATGACGGCGCAGGCCTGACCATGGGGCCGGACTGCTGCGCCGCCCTGCGACAGAAGCCGCGCCCGCTGACCTGCCCTGTCCGCCATGTGCTGGACTTCGATCCGGTACCGGATGATGCAGCCACAAACCCCGCTTTCAAGCGATCCGTTGAAAAAGGCATCTCCCCATGCAGACCAGACCGCGTATCCTCATCATCGCCACCTCTGCCGCCACCATGACCGGCAGCGACAAGCCCACGGGCCTCTGGCTTGAGGAACTGACGACGCCCTTCTACGCCTTTCTCGATGCGGGCGCCGAGGTGACGCTTGCCTCTATCGCGGGCGGCAAGGTGCCGGTGGACCCGAGCAGCATGAAGCCCGCTGGCGAGAATGACGCCTCGGTCGAACGCGCCCTGGATGACCCCGGGTTCCAATCCCTCATCGCCGATACGCCGCGGTTCGATACGCTGGACACCTCTGGCTTCGACGCCATCGTCCTGCCGGGCGGCCACGGGACGATGTTCGACTATCCCGACAGCGAGGCGCTGGCGAAGCTGGTGGCCGACTTCGATGGGGCCGGCAAGGTCGTCGCCGCTGTCTGCCACGGTCCTGCCGGGCTGGTGGGCGCCCGCCGCGCGGATGGCACGCCCGTCGTCGCCGGCCGCCGCGTGGCCGCCTTTACCGACAGCGAAGAGCGGGCGGTGGGCCTTGAGGATGCCGTCCCGTTCCTGCTGACGACGCGGCTGAAGGAACTGGGCGCCAGGATCGAAGCCGGCCCGGATTTCGAGCCCTTCGCCATCCGCGACGGCAACCTGGTCACCGGCCAGAACCCCGCCTCGGCCGAGCCGGTCGCAAGGCTGGTCCTCGATGCGATCGACGGGGCGAAGCGGACCTGACGATCAGGTGGACCGATCCGGCCCGCGGCGCCGACAGAACAGGCTGCCGCTCGGCGATGTCCCTCCTGCCAAGGCATGGTCAGGACCATGCGCGCCATCTTGTCGGCGAGTGCTGCGGCGTCCAGCATCCTTGGCTGCGCCCACGCACGCGCCAGCCGCGAGCCGGCTCGTCCGTCATCAAGCCCGTCTTCCTGGCGGGTCCGCTTTCCGCAGCGCAATTCCCGGATTCCTGACGCGTTCAGTCATGGGGGACTCCTGACGGGTCTGTGGCGGCGCAACTATTCTGGGCGCCCTGAATTGTTCCCGCCCCCGACGAAGGCTGCAGTGCGCTTGCCGGTCCTCCTGGCGGGCGTGTCAGGGGTTCAGCCGTCCGGCGTGGTCAGCAGCTTCTCGACCCGACCGCGCAGATGGGCAGGCTGGCCGGGGATTTGCAGCCTTTCGCCCGGATGGGACACATCCTCGTCGCGGGCAAAGCCCGGCTCGCTGGTCGCGATCTCGAACGGGGCGCCGCCGGGGGAGTGCGGAAGCAGATCGCTGATGAGACCGCCTCCCCTTTGTGGATCCTTGCAGATCCATCTTGGCACAGCGATGCCGTCGGGGGGCGGTCACATCCTGTGTGGGTCGCCCCGGGTTTAGCGAGCTGTCGCCTCAGCCGGAATGATACGAACGAATGCGTCCATGTGTCAGGCCTTTTCTCGGGGCGCATGGCCCTTGGCCGGTATGGGATCCGCGGGTCAGGATCAAAACATCAGACCGAGCTCGAAGCTCTCCATGTGACACTGATTTTCCCAGCCCTGATCCGTTCGATCGATGTCATACAAGCTTCAGCTTCTGCCGCACTTTCGAGGTGGGGCTTCTGGTTCCTCATCAATGCGCCAGAAGCGGTCCCCCTCGAAACTCGTCATCCTTCGTGATCATGGCCCACAGCATGCGGGCCATCTTGTTCGCCGGTGCAATTGCCGCCAGCATTCTCGGCTTCCGGGCGAGGATACGGCCCAGCCAGGAGTTCTCCGCCCGTGGCCGAGCCTTGGCTCCGGAAATCACCGCCATCGCGCCGATGATCAGCAGGCGCCGGATGTCGCGCTGGCCGGACTTGCTCGTGCGCCCGAGCCTTTGCTTGCTGCCGCTGGAGTGCTGTCTGGACACAAGCCCCAACCAGGCCGGGAAGTCGCGCCCTCGACGGAAACTCTCCATCGGCGGGGCAAAGGCAGCCAGCGCCATCGAGATGACGGGGCCGACACCCGGCATCGTCTGCAGGCGCGCAGAGAACCGCGAGCGCCGACTGGCCGCCGCGATCTCTGCCTCAAGTTCCGCGATGCGCCGGGACAGGTCATCGATCTGGGCAAAGCAGATCTGCGCCATGTGATGAACGGCGACAGGGAGATCCGTGGCTTCCTCGTCCCGCTCCAAGGCCGACCGCAGCGGGTCGACATTCTCTCGCCCTTTGCCAGTGACGAGCCCGAACTCGGCGAGATGGCCGCGCAGGGCATTGATCGTCTGCGTCCGCTGCCCGACCAGCAGATCCCGCAATCTGAAGATCATGCCCAGTCCCTGCTGCTCCGGCGTCTTCACCTCGACAAAGCGCATCGTCGGCCGACTGGCGGCCTCCGTGATCGCCTCGGCGTCCGCCATGTCGTTCTTCCGATTCTTCACATACGGCTTGACGAACTTCGGCGCGATCAGGCGCACCTCGTGCCCCAGACCCATCAAGGTTCGTGCCCAGTGATGGGCCGTGGCGCATGCTTCCATCGCCACGCAGCACCCGGGCTGCACCCGCATGAAGGCGACAAACTGCTTGCGCGACAGCTTCTTGCGGAACACGACCTCGCCCTCGGCCGTGGCACCGTGCAGCTGAAAGACGTGCTTGGCCAGGTCGACGCCGATGATCGATGCTTCCTTCATAGCCATACCCCCCTGATCCGTCCGGACCACAGTGGCACAAGTGCCGTCAGAAGGGGCTACCCAACCCATCATCAAAGCCGCAGACGGCCAGCGTCAGCTTGACGTGGTAAGTTCGTCAGCCATGCTCAAGCACCAGAATTCGCGCCAGACGACTGATCAACCGAGTGGTCAATCACGCAGGTGGTTGAATTCACCTGTACTCCAGCCTCCATCCCGTCACCGGAAGCTCTGCAACAAATTCTGAATCTTTAAATTCTGAATCTTTCTCTCCAGACCAAACAAACAGCATGACTATAAAATTCTTTATAAAAAATCACGCTATACGCGCAAAGCTAAAATGTCACCGCTGAGCAAAGCAGGAATGTCACTCTCCCCCGGTTGAAGCATGATCCTCGGGGGACGAACATGGGATGGCTGGTGATGAGCGAACGCGAGCTGAACCGGATCGAGGTGCTGTCGGAGGTTGGGACTGGCCGGTTGCGGGTTGAAGACGCCGCCGGCCTGCTCGGCCTGACCCGGCGGCAGGTATTTCGGCTGCTGGCGCGGTTTCGGGCGGATGGCCCGGCCGGGCTGGCCCACCGTGCGCGCGGACGTGCGCCGAACAACGCCCTGTCTGCCCTTCATCGGGAGCAGGTGCTGGCACTCGTTCGGACGCAGTATGCCGATTTCGGTCCGACGCTTGCGGCCGAGAAGCTGGCCGAGCTGCATGACATCCATATCTCGCACGAGACCTTGCGCAAATGGATGATCGAAGACGGTTTATGGGTCTCGCGCAAGCAGCAGCGGGTGCTGCACCAGCCGCGGCTGCGGCGCGAGGCCCTGGGTGAGCTGGTCCAGATCGACGGCTCGGAGCATCGCTGGTTCGAGGATCGGGGCCCCGCCTGCACGTTGCTGGTGTTCATCGACGATGCGACCGGCCGGCTCATGCATCTCCGGTTTGTCGCCTCCGAGAGCACCTTCAGCTATTTCAATGCGCTGGAGGGCTACCTTCAGGAGCACGGCCGGCCCGTGGCCTTCTATTCGGACAAGCACAGCGTGTTTCGGGTGAACCGCACCGAGGCGCGCAGCGGCCATGGCATGACGCAATTCGGCCGGGCGCTGAACGAGCTGAACATCGAGATCCTCTGCGCCAATTCCTCGCAGGCCAAGGGCCGGGTCGAGCGCGCCAATCGCACCCTGCAGGACCGTCTGGTCAAGGAACTGCGGCTTGCCGGGATCGCGGACATGGCAGCCGGCAATACGTTCCTGCCCGGCTTCATCGCGGCCTTCAATACCCGCTTCGCCCGCATCCCGCGCCGGTCGGACGATCTGCACCGTCCCCTGAACGTCGAGCCGGAGCGGCTCCGCGACATCTTCTGCCTGCGCGACGAACGCCATGTCGGCCAGCAGCTGGCGCTGTCCTACGACAGGAAGCGCATCATCCTCGAACCGAACCACCTGACGCTCGGCCTGGTCGGCACATACGTCGACACCTACGAGTTCCCGGACGGCCGGCTGGAGATCCGGGCCAGGGGCGTGTCCCTGCCCTGCCGGATGTTCGACAAGGAGCAGCGCGTCACCCACGCCGCGATCACCGAGAACAAGCGCCTGACCGAGGTGCTGGCCTTCATCCAGACCCAGCAGGACCAGGACCCGCCCAGGGCGCGGCGCGTCGGCAAGCAGCGCACCCGCTATGAGCCGAGGCTGTGTGAAAACTCGTGCTCATGGTAGACTTTGACATGGCTGTGGGGGATCAGCATGTCGGGCTTCATCAAGGGTGTTGAGCGCGGACAGACGGTTCTCTTTCCGGATCGTCTCGAGGACTGGATCAGTGAGGATCATCTGGTTCGAGTTGTCGATCTCTTTGTCGATGAGCTGGATCTGCCAGGCCTTGGCTTTGCTCGATCGGCTCCGGCACGAACGGGACGGCCCGGTTACCATCCCGCGGTTCTGCTCAAGCTGTTCATCTATGGCTATCTGAACCGCATCCCGTCCAGCCGCAGGCTGGAGCGTGAAGCAGGTCGCAATGTTGAACTGATGTGGCTGACCGGCCGCCTGGTGCCGGACCACAAGACCATTGCCGACTTCCGGCGTGACAATGGCGCTGCCATCCGCAGGACCTGCGCGCAGTTCGTGGAGCTTTGTCGCCGGATCGGCACGCTCAAGGGCGATTGCGTCGCTATCGACGGAAGCAAGTTCAGAGCAGTGAACAACCGCGACCGCAACTTCACCAAGGGCAAGATCGCCAGCCGCATTGCCCATCTGGAGGCTGACGTCGAGCGGTATATCCAGGAGATGGTCAGGGTGGACCGTCAGGAGGAGGGCGAGGTCCGGACCGAGAAGGTGGCGCATCTTGCCCGGCGATATGGTCGCATTCGCCAACAGATCCAGTATCTGCAAGCCATGGATAGGGCTTTGGCCGAAGCCCCCGACGGGCAGATCTCGCTGACCGATCCCGACGCCCGCGCCATGGCCACCAGTGCCAAAAACAGTGGGATGGTCGGCTACAATGCCCAGATGGCCGTTGATACCGAGACCCATCTGATCGTGGCGCACGACGTAACCAATCAGGTCCATGATCGAGACCTTCTGGCGCCCCTGGCACAAGCCGCGAAGGATGCCCTGCAGCGAGACGATCTGCATGCGCTCGCGGACAAGGGCTACTTCAGCGGTCGTGAGATCCTCCTCTGTCATGAGAGGGGCATCACCACGACCGTGCCGCGCCCCGAGACCTCAGGCAATCGCGCCAAGGGCATGTATGTGAAGGCCGACTTCGCTTACGAGCCGGAGGCAGATGTTTACCGCTGCCCGGCAGGCGAGACGCTGAGTTATCGCTACACCACCGAGGAAGACGACCTTCAGTTGCGACGCTACTGGACCGGCGAATGCGGCAATTGCGCGATCAGGTCACGCTGCACTACCGGCAAGGAACGCCGGATCACACGATGGGAGCATGAGCATCTGATCGAAGAGGCGCAGATCAGGTTGCGCGGCCCGTCAGAGCCAATGACGCTTCGTCGATCCACCGTCGAGCATCCGTTCGGCACGATCAAGGCGTGGATGGGTGCGACCCATTTCCTGACCAGGCGACTGCCCAACGTGAAGACGGAAATGGCGCTGAACGTGCTGGCCTACAACATCAAGCGGATCGTCGCTTTGATCGGCATCCGAAGCTTCATGACCGCAATCCGGGCCTGAGAAGGCAGGGAAACTCCGTCTTTGCCCGCAGGTCACACTCTGAAGCGCTGCGCCAGATCCGAACAACCACCGGCCCCGATGCGGAGAGTTTCAACACAGGCTAAGCCCAAGGGCACCGTCGGACCTGGTCGCACACCTCTGCTGGTCAAGGCACGTCGAGCGCAGGTCGAAGCCAGAACGAACTGAACGCCAGACGGAGCACTGGATCCGACGGCCGCTCAAGGCAGCCGGTCAGGGCTGCGATGGCGGAGGTCTCCGCCCTGCCCGGCTGCCGGCATCGTGGCGCCCGGTGACATTCCTGAATTGCCAGCAAGGGTGACATTTCTGGATGGTTGCAACACATGACGAAGTTCTCCGCCCGCATCAAAGCCTTGTCATCGCTGCACCCGAAGTTTCGCCTTTCGGAAACACCCGCGCAGTCCGCTTGCCGTTTCCGGGCAGGTTAGCCACCCTGAGCCGACTTCAGGGCAAGGACGCGACGTGACCGATTATCTTCTGCTGCTCGTCGCCGGGTTCCTCGGCGGAATGCTGAACGCGGTGGCAGGAGGCGGCACCTTCATCGTCTTTCCGGCGCTGGTCTTCACCGGTGTCCCGGTCGTCATGGCGAACGCGACCAGCACGGTGGCCGCCCTGCCCGGCTATCTCGCGGCCGCACTCGGCTTCCGGCACGAGATTGCCCGCATTCCACGCGACATCGTGCTGCGGCTGACGCTGTGGACGCTGCTGGGCGGCGCGCTCGGGTCAGCGCTGCTGCTGGTGTCCTCGAACGAGGCGTTTTCGGCCATCGTGCCCTTCCTGCTGCTTGCCGCGACGCTGATCTTTCTTGCCGGCCCGCAACTGCGGGCCTTCGCCTCGCGCTTCCGCAACGGCGTCACGGCCTTTGGCGCGGGCACCATGGTCCCGGTCGCGCTTTACGGAGGATATTTCAACGGCGGCCTCGGGATCGTGCTTCTGGCGCTGTTCTCGCTATGGGGGATGACGGACATCCACAGCATGAACGGCCTCAAAACCTGGCTGTCCTTTGCGCTGTCCACCATCAGCCTTGGAATTTTTGCCTGGGGCGGGCAGATCGCCTGGCTGCCCTGCCTGATCCTTGCCGTCGGCGCCATCATCGGGGGTCTCGCCGGCGCACCTGTCGCCCGGCTGATGTCCGTCGGCGTCCTGCGCGGGTTGATCGCGGTGGTGGGCTTCGGCATGACGGCGCTATTCTTCTGGCGCCTTATCAACGGAGCGTGAACATGGCGGAAATCAAGCGGATCGAATGCGGCCCCCGGATGAGCATGGCGGTCGTCCACAACGGCGTCGTCTATCTGGCCGGGCAGGTGGGCAATCCCGGCGACAGCGTGACCGAGCAGACACGCGAGGTGCTGGCGCAGGTCGACCGGCTGCTGGCCGAGGCGGGGACCGACAAGACGCGCATTCTGACCGCCCAGATCTGGCTGGCCGACATGGCCGACTTTGCCGAGATGAACGCCGTCTGGGACGCCTGGGTGCCGCAGGGCCACTGCCCCGCCCGCGCGACGGGGGAAGCGAAGCTCGCTACCCCCGACTACAGGGTCGAGGCGATCATCACCGCCGCGCTGTAACCGCCGCCATCACCGACCGCGCCGCCCGCAAGCCGGGCGGCTCTCCTCCGCGGCCCAGCCGCTGCATCGCCAGGTCCATCGCGGCCAGTTGTTCGGCGCGGGCGTCGGGATCGTCCAGCAGGCGCAGCAGCGCGCTGGCCATGGGGCCGGGCTGGCAGTGCTTGCCCAGGAACTCGGGCACTGCGCGGGTCTCGCTGACGAGGTTCACCAGCGTCACCGTATCGGTCTTCAGCAGCATCCCCATCAGCGCCCGGCTGATCGGCGCCATGTCATAGCCGATCACCATCGGCACCCGGTTTGCGGCCAGTTCGAGGCTGACCGTCCCGGAGGCGGCCAGTGCCAGATCGGCGGCGGCGAATGCCGCGCGCTTGTCGGCCTGGTCCTGCACGATCACCGGCGCGGTCGGCCAGCGCCTTGCCATCCCGCCCAGCATGTCGGCGACGCCCGAAACGGTCGGCAGCACGACGCGGATCTCGGGCACCCGGTCGCGCAGCCGGATCAGCGCCTCGTCGAAGCGGGGGCCGAGCCGTTCGACCTCGCCGCGCCGCGATCCCGGCAGGCACAGGACAAGCGGCGCTTCGGCGGCAATGCCATGGGTTGCGCGGAAAGCCGCGGCCTCGTCAGGTGTCGCAACAGGCTCGGCCACGACTGGATGGCCAACAAAATCGCAGGTCATCCCGGCGGCCCGCATCAGCGGCGGCTCGAAGGGAAGAATGGCCAGCACATGGTCGATGACCTGCGCCATCTTCGCCGCCCGCCCCGCCCGCCATGCCCAGACCGAGGGCGCGACGTAATGCACGGTGCGGACCTGCGGCGCCGCGGCCCGAACGATCCGCGCCACCCGCAGCCCAAAATCGGGACTGTCGATCGTCACCAGCACATCGGGGGCCGCCGCGATCACCGCCCGCGCCGTTTCCGCGATCCGACGCTTGAGCGCGCGGTATTTCGGCAGGATCTCCCAGATGCCCATGAGGCTGAGCTCAGCCATGGGAAACAGGCTGCGCAGCCCCTGCGCGGCCATCGCCTCGCCGCCAATCCCCTGAAGCTCAAGGGCGGGGTCCAACTGCCGCAACCCGTCGATCAGCGCCCCGCCCAGACGGTCGCCCGAAGGCTCGCCCGCGATCAGGAAGGCCTTCATCGACCGTTGCCTGTCGCCTTGCAGCAGGCGGCAGGGGCTTCTTTCTGGCCCAAATACCCCGTCACTCCCGCGCCCACAGGAACAGCCCCGCAGCCTCGGCGGCGTCGATTGCCGCCTCGCGCTCCAGCAGCATCACGCCCCGGGCTTCCCAGGCGATCCCCGCCAGACCGGCGCGGGCAGCCTGCGCGACGGTATCGGGGCCGATCGCCGGCAGGTCGATGCGGCGGTCTTGCATCGGCTTCGGGGCCTTGTAAAGCACCCCGCGCCCGCCTGCCGCCACCGGCCGCAGCCCCTGATGTGCGGCGGCGAAATCCAGCATCGCCTCGGTCCCCGGCAGCGTCTCGAAGGCGAGGCAGAGGCCCTGCACCACCACGCAGCCTTGGCCGATGTCCAAAGGCCCTGTCACTCTCAGGATCTCGGCCGCACGCGCGGCATCGGCCCGGTCGGCCTCGGAGGGCTCGCCCACAAGCACGCCCGGACCGGGGACAAGATCAGGGCGGATCGCAGTGACGCCCACGACCTCGAAATCCCACTCTTCGAAAATCGCGATCAACTCGCGCAGCGCGCCATCGTCGCCCGCCTGCATTGCCGCCAGAAAACGCGGCACCAGCGTCGCGGTGCGCGGATCGAAAGCCTCGGGGTCAAGCCGGGGTCGGCGGATGGCACCGGCGAAGACGACGCAGGTGACGCCCTCGTCCGCAAGGCCATCAAGGAAGGGGACCAGCCGTTCCAGCCGGAAGGACGTTGCCGGGATCGGCGGCGCAAAACCTTCCATTGCGTAGACGAGCGGGGCATCCAGCGCCTCGGCCAGAAGACCGGGCAGCGCCCCTTCGCCTGCGATGATCGCCGTCCTGCCGGTCATGCGGGGGGCTTCAGGAAGCTGCGCTCGCTGGGACCGAGGATGAAGTCCAGCACCTCGCGCTCCATCGGCGTGACCTCGCCTTCGGCCCGGGCGCGCGCGGCGTCGCGGAAGGACCCCGTCGCCAGCGCCGCCAGCAGATCGCGCAGCGCCGCGATGTCGCCCCGATCCGCGCCGCGCCGCTTGAGGCCAACGAGGTTCAGCCCCTCGAATTGCCCGCGCGGCCCCGACACCAGCGCGTGCGGCAGCACGTCCGCCGTCACCATCGTCAAGGCACCGATCATGGCCCCGCGGCCGATGCGGACGAACTGGTGGATGCCGGACAACCCGCCGACGATCACCTCGTCCTCGATCACGCAATGCCCGGCAACGGCGACACTGTTGACCAGGATCACGCGGTCGCCGATCCGACAGTCATGGGCGACGTGGCAGCTTGCCATGAACAGCCCGTCATCGCCGACCTGCGTCAGCCCGCCGCCGCCGGCCGTGCCGGGATTCATCGTCACATATTCGCGTATGCGGTTGCGGGCGCCGATGACAAGCCGGGTCCGCTCTCCCTGAAACTTCAGGTCTTGGGGGATGCCGCCGATGCAGGCAAAGGGAAAGATGACCGTTTCGGCCCCGATTTTGGTGTCGCCTGCGACGACCACATGGGATTTCAGTTCGACCCTGTCACCCAGCCGCACCTCGGGTCCGACATGGCAAAAGGGGCCGATGCGGACGCCTTGCCCCAGTTCCGCACCCGTCTCGACGATGGCCGAGGGGTGGATGGCGGTGTCAGCCATCTGCTGGCGCCATCATCGCTGTGAACTCGGCCTCGGCGCAGATCTGCCCGTCGACCTTGGCCTGCCCCGTGAACTTCCAGATCTTGCCGCCGGAGCGCTTGACCCGGACATGCAGTTCAAGCACGTCGCCGGGCTGGACCATGCGGCGGAACTTGCAGCCGTCGATGCCCATGAAATAGGTCAGCATGGTCTTGTCGATCATGTTCATGCTGATGCCCACCACGACCGCCGAGGTCTGGGCCATCGCCTCGACGATCAAGACGCCGGGCATCACCGGCTGGTCGGGGAAATGGCCGGGGAAATGCGGCTCGTTCGAGGTGACGCACTTGATCCCGACCGCGCCTTCATGGGGCACGATGTCCCGGACCCTGTCGATCATCAGGAAGGGATAGCGGTGCGGGATGATCCGCTTGATCAGAGCCAGATCGGCAGAGTCGTAGGGGGCGGGGTTGCGCGCGGTCTCGGCCATCTTGTGCTCCGAATATTTCCTTCGTGCCTATCAAATGGCCGGAAGACTTGGCAAGGCAGCCCCGGTTGTGCCAGCGGCGGGTCCATCTCGATGGGCGGCAAGCCGCGCGTGGCGGATGGCGCTGGAGGACAGGTCCGACATCGGCACGTTGACCAGCACCCAGGCGGGCGGCGTCCTGTCCGCCAGACGGCCCGCCTGGTCTTCGGGCAGGCGATGCGGGCCAAGGATGTGGGCCGCGCGCGAGGTGCGGGCAGATGTGCGCGAGCCGGGACGGGCGATCACCCCGATCGGCACCTGAGCCGCGATCCCGCGCCAGCGGTCCCACCGGCTGAACTGGATCAGGTTGTCCGACCCCATCAGCCAGACGAACCGCACGCCCGGATAACGCGCCCGCAGCACCGCGATGGTGTCGGCGGTCCAGCGCGTGCCCAGCCCCGCCTCGATCCCCGTGACAAGGATGCGCGGGTCGCGGGCAAGCCGACGGGCCGCGTCGATCCGCTGGCCCAAGGGTGCCGGACCCTGCGGCTTCAGCGGATTGCCGGGGCTGACCAGCCACCAGACGCGGTCAAGCCGGAACCGCTGCAGCGCCATGCGGGTGATATGCAGATGCCCCTGATGGGCCGGGTCGAACGAGCCGCCGAGCAGGCCGATCCTCTGCCCGGCAAAGGCAAGGGGGCGGTCGCCTGATCCCTTTGCCACGCCTAGCGCGGGTCCTGCGGGGCAGCGGGCGCGCCTTCGGGCAGGTCCAGCGCCGTTCCGGCGGGCGCCACCGCAGAGCCGCCGGGCGCGTCCCCGGGTTCGGGGGCAGCGCTTTCTTCCTCGGCAGCCTCCTCGCGCGCGCGGGCCTGCGCCAGCGCGGCGGCCACGATCTCGCGCCCGTCGCCCAGTTCGGCATCCAGCGCCGCGATGGTGGCGGCAGTGACGTCGATGCGCTCATCGGCGATCAGCACGGTGCGCTGGTCCAGCACCACCAGCGCGCCGCGTGCCGTCATCAGCCGCCCCAGCACAGGCGCGGCCGCTTGGGCGAACAAGGCGCGGTCGAGATCGGACATCTCCGCCAGCGCATTGCGCGCGGCCTCGCGTTCCGCGCGGACCGCCATCACCCGTTCGTCGAAGCGGGCGGCGCGCTGGCGGAATTCCTCGGGCGACAGGGTGGCACGGGCGGCCGTCAGAGCATCCTCGTCGGCGACCAGATCGGCAAAGGCGCGGTCGTTGTCGGCGGCCACCTGCCGCGACTGGGCCGCGAGTTCGGCTTGGGCGCGCATCCCCCAGCGCGACTGGCGGTACATGGCCTCCTGGTCCACGGTCAGCACCGCCCGGCCCAGCGCGGCGGCGGCGCCCCCGGCCGGCAGAGTGGGCGGCACCACCCGCAGGGGCGCGCCACTTTCGGGACCGGGGCCGGCAGGCGGAGGTCCGCCGGGTGCAGCGGGCCGGGACAGTTCAGGCCCGGCAAGATCGCCCGCGTCATTCGGTGGAACCGGCGCCGGGGATTGCGGAGGACGGGCAGAGCCGAAGGGCGAGGGCCGCGCGGGCGGAGGCTCCTGCCCTGCCACAGGCGCCGGGGCGAGCAGCGCCCCCAGCAGCGCCGCCGCCAGACCCGCCTGCCCCAGCCCGTGGCGCATCAGAACCGGGTCGAGATCGACAGGTCGAAGGGCTGCGTGTTGTCGTAGTCCTCTTTCTTGATCGCCTTGGACAGGTTGAAGCGCAACGGCCCGATGGGCGTCGTCCAGAACAGCGACACCCCGACCGAGGCGCGGATGTTCATGCTGTCATCCACGCTGCCGTCGATGGCTTCGGTCACGTTGCCGTCCCCGTCGCGGTCGTTGGTGTCGCGGCCGTAACCGGCGACATTGTCCAGCCCCCAGACGGAACCGGCATCGGCGAAGATGCCGCCGCTGATCCCGTATTCCTCGGGCAGTCCCAGCGGGAACTGCGCCTCCGCGCGGGCGGCCCAGAAATAATTGCCGCCCAGCGCGTCCTCGTAGGGCGCATTCAGGTCGCGGGGACCGTAGCCGTTCGATTCAAAGCCGCGGATGCGGCCGGTCCCGCGGAAACGGTCGGTGATGCGGCTTTCGCTGTCGTTCAGCATGACCAGCGCGCCCGCCTCGAACTCGGCCCGCAGCGCGACTTCCTCGCGCCAGGCGCGGCTTTCGACGCCCGCCAGCATCGTCGTGGTGACCGCATCCACATCGCCGCCGAGGCCTGCGAAATCCTGGCTGAAGCGCAGCTTCCAGGCTGTCAGCGGGTCCAGGCCCGTGCCGCGCGTGTCGTAATTGTAGCTGTAGCCAAGCGCCGAGCTGACGCGCTCGCCCTGCTCGCCCACCAGGATCGGGGACGAGCCGATCCATTCGCCGGTTTCGGGATCGAAGCCGACGGGATCGACATCATACAGCTTGTCCTTGCTCAGCCGATAGCTGAGTTCGAGACGCCCGTTCTCGCTGACCGGGAACTCGATCCCCGTCGAAATTCCCAAGCTGCGCGTGTTGAAGCGGGCGTTGTCGTAATCCGACGTGCGGTACCAGGCCGACAGGCGGGCGCGCAGGTCGCGGGCCAGGAAGGACGGCTCGATGAAGCTGAAATCGAACCCCTGCGAGCCGCTGGCGGTCGAGAAGGACAGCGCAACGGTCTGACCGCGGCCAAGGAAGTTCTGCTCGGTCAGCGAGGCGTTGAAGCCGATGCCCTGGCTGGCGCCATAGCTGGCGCCAAAGCCGAGGCTGCCGGTCGGCTGCTCCTCGACGTTGACATCGACAATCACCTGCTGCGGGCTGGACCCTTCGCGCGTTTCCACCTGCGCGTCGGCGAAGTAGCCCAGCGCCCGGATGCGCTCGGCCGAGTTGCGGATCTCACGCGGGTTCAGGGGGTCGCCCTCGACGGTGCGGAACTGGCGGCGGATCACCTCGTCCAGCGTCGTCGTGTTGCCCTCGATGTCGATGCGCTCGACAAAGACACGCGGCCCGCGGGTCAGCGCGAAGGTCAGGTCCAGCGTCTGGTTGCGCGGGTTTCGCGTCACCCGAGGTTCGACCGCAAGGAAATTGGCGCCCTGCTGCAAGGCCACGGCCTCCAGCCGCTGGATCGAGTTCTCGACCGCCTGCGGGCTGTAGACCTGTCCCGGCCTAACCCGGTTCTGCGCCACATAGGCGTCGGCGGACACGCCCGGCACCTCGCTGACGACGGTGACATTGCCGAAGGTGTAACGCGGGCCTTCGTAGATGTTGTAGGTGACGAAGAACGCGTCGCGTTCGCGGGCGACCTCGGGCGCCACGGCCTGCACCCGGAAGTCGGCGTAACCGCGCGAGCGGTAGAAGTCGGTCAGCAACTGCTCGTCCAGTTGCGTCCGTTCGGGGGCGAAGACGTCGCGGCGGATGAAGGTCCGCAGGATGCCCGCCTGCTTGGTCGCCAGTACGTTCCGCAGCCGGCGGTCGGAAAAGGCGCGGTTGCCGGCGAATCCGATGCGCTCGATCTCGGTCAGGTCGCCTTCGCGGATCTCGAACACCAGATCCACGCGGTTGCCGGGGCGGCGGATCACGCGGGGATCGACGCGGGCGGCATAGCGCCCCTCGCTGGCATAGGCGGCAGCGATGGTCTGAGCGTCCCGTTCCGCCTGCGCGGGCGAGAACACCCGGCGCGACTGCGACTGCACGATCTCGCCCAGCCGTTCGTCGTTCAGGCGGCGGTTGCCCTCGAAGCTGATGACGTCGATGACCGGATATTCGCTGACGCGGATGACCAGCGTGCTGCCCTGCGGGACGATCTCGACCGTCTCGAACAGGCCCGACTGCTGCAGGCGCTGCTGCGCGTCATTCAGATCGCCCAGCGACAGGTCGGCGCCGCGGCGAATGTCGGCAAGCGACAGGATGGTTTCCGCATCGACGCCCTGCGCGCCTTCCAGCCGCACCTCGGAATAAACGGCGGCGACCGCCGGCATCCCCAGCATGACCGTCAGCGCCAGTCCCGAGACGAGCGCCCGCGTGCCCCTGATAGCCGGGCTTGCGCCCATCCTGCGATCCCACATGACCTGTCCCTTGCGCCTGGCGTATCGCGCCGGTTTTCCCGGCCGCATTTGCGGCAGGATTAAACCCCTGCCGCCTGTCCTGTCAAAGCAAACCCCCGCCTCAGCGGCAAAGTATGTCGTTGGAGAGGCCGAAGAACATCAGTGCCAGCACCAGCGCCACGCCGATGCGGGTCAGCACATCCATGACGCGTGCCGACGGCGGGCGGCCCGCCACGGCCTCCCATGTGTAGAAGGCAAGGTGTCCGCCATCCAGCACCGGGATCGGCAGCAGGTTCAGGAAACCGATGCCCGCCGACAGCACCGCGACCAGCCAGAAGAAGTTGCCCGCGCCCGAGCTGGCCGCGTCCCCCGCGACCTCGGCGATGGAAATCGCGCCGGACAGGTTGCAGCGGCCGATCTGCCCGGTGACCATGGCGACCAGCCCGGTCAGCGAGCCCCAGATCACGTCCCAGGTCTGCTGTGTGCCGATCCACAGCGCCTCGAACGGGTTGGGCGTCCGGGTGGCGGGGCGGATGTAGCCCTCTCCTCCGGTCACGCCGATCAGCCAGCGTTTCTCGAAGCCGCCATCGACGCGGGGCAGGTCCTGTTCGCGGGGGACAAGGACAAAATCGGCCTCTCCGGCGTCCTCGCGCCAGACGCGCATGGTGACGGGGCGGCCCTGCGCGGCCTCGACGGTCGGTCGCAGGTCGGTGAAGCGGGTGATCGGCCGGCCTTCGACCGCCAGGATCACATCGCCGGGCCGCAGGTCCACCGCCGAGGCGGCGCTGCGCGGCCCCACGCCCGAGACGCGCGGTGGCGCGACATCGGGGGCGGTGACGGTGATCTCGTTGCCCCCACGGCGGACGGTCCACTGCTGCTGCGGCGCGGGCGGCAGCGTCTCGGACAGGCGGAACAGCGCGCCCCAGTCGGTGACGGGCTGTCCTCCGACGGCCAGCACCTCGTCGCCGGGCCGCAGGTCGTTGGTGATGCCGGGGGGCGCGGGCGCGATCTCGCCCACCACCACGCGGTCGGTGGCAAGCCCCTGCCACATGACCACGCCCGCAAAGACGGCAGCGGCCAGGATGAAGTTGAAGAACGGCCCCGCCGCAACGGTGGCGAACCGCGCCCAGAGCGGCGCACCCCCCAGCGTCTGCCGCGCCAGCCTTGGGTCGACCGAGCCGTCGCGGGTGGCGCTGGCCACATCCGCATCCCCGAGGAAGCGGACATACCCGCCAAGCGGGATCGCCGCGACCTGCCAGACGGTGCCGCGCCGGTCGCGGCGGGCGAACAGCCGCGGCCCGAAGCCTAGCGAGAAGACCTCGGCCCGGATGCCCGACCAGCGGCCGACGATGTAATGGCCGTATTCGTGGACGCCCACGATGATCGACAGCGCGATGATGAAGGCGGCGACCGTCCAGGCAAAGCCGCCCATCTGTCCGGCGATTTCCCCGATCATGCCGCCGCCTGCCACACGGCGGCGTCACGCCGCGCTTGCGCGTCCCATTCCAGAACGGTCTGCAGGCTGTCGGGACTGTTCCCGAAGCCCGCCCGCCCCGCCGCGAGATCAAGCGCATGCGCGACCGCCCCCGCCATGTCGGTGAAGCGGATGCGGCCGGTGATGAAATCGTCCAGCGCCTGTTCCTTGGCCGCGTTCAGCACCGCCCCAGCGGCCCCGCCCTGCGCGATCACCTGCCGCGCCAATGCCAGCGCCGGCCAGCGCGTCCCGCAGGGGGCACGGAAGGTCAGGCTGCCCAGGGCGGCAAGGTCCAGCCGCGGCAACGGCAGCTTCTCGCGCCGGGGCCAGTGCAGCGCATGGCCGATGGCATGGCGCATGTCCGGCGGCCCCAGATGCGCCAGCGTGCCGCCGTCGATATAGGCGACAAGCGCATGGACGATGGATTCGGGATGGATCAGGACGGCGATGCGGTCTTCCGGCAGGCCGAAGAACTCATGCGCCTCGATGACTTCCAGCGCCTTGTTGAACATCGAGGCGCTGTCGATGGTGATGCGCTGGCCCATGTCCCAGTTCGGATGGCTGGACGCCTCGGCCACCGTGGCCCGGGCCAGCCGCTCAAGCGGCCAGTCGCGGAAGGCGCCGCCCGAGGCGGTCAGGGTGACAAGCTCGACCCGGTCGAGACTGTTATTCTCAAGGCACTGGAAAACGGCGGAATGTTCCGAATCCACCGGCAGGATCGTGGCGCCGCTGCGCTGTGCGGTGCCCATCAGTAGGCGGCCTGCGGCAACAAGGCTTTCCTTGTTCGCCAATGCCAGCGTGCCGCCGCGCTGGACCACCCGCAGGCCGGGGGCAAGCCCCGCCGCGCCCACGATCGCCGACAAGGTCCAGTCGGCAGGCCGGTCGGCGGCCTCGGCGATGGCGGTCGTGCCGGTCGCGGCCTCGACCCCCGACCCCTCCAGAGCCTCGCGCAGATCAGGCAGCAGCGCTTCGTCGGCGATCACGGCGATCTCGGCCCGCAGGGCGCGCGCCATCTCGGCCAGCCGCGCGACGTTGCGCCCGCCGGTCAGGGCGACCGTCCGCCATGTCGCGGGTCCGCCTGACCGCATCAGCAGGTCGAAGGCGCTTTCCCCGACCGAGCCGGTCGCGCCGAAGATGGAAACGCTGCGCATCTCAGCCCACGATCGGCAGCCAGTTGCCCAGGCCCAGCACCGTCGCTGCGGCGAGCGATCCTGCCATCGCATCGAAACGGTCCATCAGCCCTCCGTGTCCGGGGATCAGGCGCGAGCTGTCCTTTACGCCGACCCGCCGCTTGATCCAGCTTTCGGCGATATCGCCCATCTGGCCGGCAAAGGCGAGAAGCGGGCCGATCACGATCACGCCGGGATCGGCCCGGCCGAGGATCACGAGGATGATCCCCAACAGCACCGCACCGGCCCAGCCGGCGACAGTCCCGCTCCATGTCTTCTTCGGGCTGATGGCGGGCCAGAACTTGGGGCCGCCGACGCTGCGGCCGACGAAGTAACCCAGCACGTCCGACAGCACGACCAGGGCCACGATCCAGACCGCCTCGCCCAAGCCGAAGGTGATGCGTATCCACAGCAGCCCCCAAGCCGCCAAGACCATCATCAGGCTGAAGCCGACATAGGCAAGCCGCAGCTCGCGCCGGGCGATGCGGGTGCCGAGGCCAAGGGACAGGATGAAGGCCAGCGCCCCCCACGATCCCCAAAGCAGCGTCAGGGCCATCGCCAGGCCTGACAGCAGGCCGACGCCGATCACCCGGCCACGCTGCGGCGCCGGGACCACGAGGCGGGTCAGTTCCCACATCAGGGCCGCGAACAGAACCGAGATGCCGATGCTGGCCACCAGCACCGGCAGCAACAGCAGCGCGGTGCCGGCAACAAGGATGATCAGCGCCGAGCCGAGCCGCTCGGCCAGATCGGGCCAGCGGCCCTGTGGCGCGACGCGCGGTGGGCGCAGGCCCCTCATGCCGCTCCGAAACGGCGCTGGCGCAGGCTGGTGCGGTCGAGGATCTCGGCCAGATGCGCCGGCGAGAAATCGGGCCACAGCACCGGCGTGAACTCGTATTCCGCATAGGCCGCCTGAAACGGCAGGAAATTCGAGGTCCGCGTCTCGCCCGAGGTGCGGATCACCAGATCCGGGTCGGGCTGGCCGGCGGTGTCGAGGCAGGCGGCAAGGTCGGCCTCGCCGGGCCTTGCGATCTCGCCGGCCGCGATCCTGCCGGCCAGCCGCGCCGCCGCCCGCGCAAGCTCGTCGCGGCCACCGTAGTTGATGGCGACGGTCAGGTTCAGGCGGCAGTTGCCCGCCGTCCGCGCCTCGATCCCCGCCATCAGCGCCTGCAGCTTGGGGTCCAGCCGCTCGCGCCCGCCGATGAAGCGCATCCGCACGCCCTCAGCCGCCATGGCGTCGGCCTCGCGCCGGATATAGCGGGCGAAGATACCCATCAGGCCCAGCACTTCCTCGGTCGAGCGCTTCCAGTTCTCGGTCGAGAAGGCGTAAAGTGTCAGCCAGTTCACGCCGAGGTCTGGCGCCGCCCGGACGATCTGCTTGACCCGCTCGGCCCCGCGACGGTGGCCGACGAGGCGCGGCCAGCCCCGCTCGCTGGCCCAGCGCCCGTTGCCGTCCATGATGATCGCGACATGGCGGGAGCGGGCTGCGCCATTGGCGAAGGCGGGCGTGATGACCGGCGCTGCTTCGGCCATGATGTCAGACCTGCATGATTTCGGCTTGTTTAGACTCGAGCGCCTTGTCCACCTCGGCGATCATCTTGTCGGTCAGTTCCTGCACCGAGGATTCCCAGAACTTCTGGTCGTCCTCTGCCATGCCCTTGGACTTGCCCTTCTTGATCTGGTCCATGCCGTCGCGGCGCACGTTGCGGATCGCGACGCGGGCGCTTTCGGCATATTGCGCGGCGACCTTGGTCAGCTCGCGCCGGCGTTCCTCGTTCAGTTCGGGGATCGGCAGCATGATGATGGTGCCGTTGGTCTGCGGGTTGATGCCGAGGCCGCTTTCGCGGATCGCCTTTTCCACCTTGCCGACCATGCCCTTGTCCCAGATGTTGATTGTGACCATGCGCGGTTCCGGCACGTTCACGGTCCCAAGCTGGTTGATCGGCGTGGGCGAGCCATAGGCGTCCACGGTAATCGGGTCGATCATGCTGGCCGAGGCGCGGCCCGTCCGCAGGGATGAAAATTCGTGCCGCAGGCTGTCCATCGCGCCTTTCATCCGGCGTTCAAGGTCATCCGTATCGATCTCGATCTCGTCGGCCATAATCCTGCTCGCAGATAGTTTTTTCGCTCTATAGCCGCTTGCGGACGGGTTTGTATAGGTGCACTGCCGCCGCAGTTGCAGACAGCTTTACGCTTTCTCGTAGGCGCTGCCGTCCCCGGCCCGGCGGGCGCGGGCGACATACTCGCCCTTTTCCGGCACCGCCACCGCCCGGAACTCGCGCGCGAGCCGGTGCAGCGCCGCGCGCATCTCGGGGCCGCGCATGGGCTGGCCGTGAAAGGTCACGGCAAGTTCGGGTCCCAGCGCGGCGAGCTTCTTCACCGACTCCTCGGCGGCTTCCCAGTCGATGGTGAAATACATCGGTGGGCCGTGCATCTGCGGCTCTTGCAGGGCAACGTCATAGGCGGACTCCTGCCCTGTCGTGCAGAAGGCATCGCCCACGATCAGGGCGCGATCCCCGTCGCGCCAGAGCGAGACATGACCAACCGAGTGGCCGGGCGTGTGGACCCAGCGCCAGCCCGGCATGAACGGCACGCTGCCATCCTCGGGCAGCGGGCGCAGGCGCGCGCCGACATCCACGGGCGACCTGGGGTAAAGACGCGAGAGGCGCGCCATCAGCCCGCCGCCGACGCTTGGATCCGCGGGCGGATAGGCGGCGCTGCCGTTCAGGTAGGGGTGTTCAAGCGGATGCGCGTAGACGGGGGCGTCCCATTCCTCGGCCAGCTGCTCCAGCGCGCCGACATGGTCGAAATGACCATGCGTCATGACAATGGCGGCGGGGCGCGATCCTTCCCCGAAGCGCGCCTGCGCGGCACTGCGGATCAGGCCCGCCGTCCCGGTCAGCCCCGCGTCGATCAGCACCCATTCGCGATCCCCTGCGCCCGAGGGGCCCACGAAGATCACGTTGACAATGCCCAGGCGCCGATAGGCCAGATCGGGCGCGACCTCATGCGTATGGTCGCGCCGTGCGGCATCCAGTTCCGGCTCGACCGCGCTTGCGTCGTCGGAAAGGGGGATCTGTTCGGACATGGCCGCCTCGTTTCTGGCTTCAAGGCAGAACGAACGCGGCGGGCCGGGGTTCCTATTCGTGCACCCGCGTATAGGTGCCGTTCCCCGCCAGGATGCCGCAGAAGCCGCCCGGCTCGTCCAGCGAGAAGACGATGATCGGCAGGTTGTTGTCCCGCGCCAGCGCGATGGCCGAGGCGTCCATGACGTTGAGATGCTTCTGCAGCACTTCGTCATAGCTCACGTTGTCGTAACGCACCGCGTCGGCATGCTTCTTGGGATCCTTGTCATAGACCCCGTCCACCTTGGTGCCCTTGAAGATCACCTCGCAGTTCATCTCGTTGGCGCGCAGCGTGGCCGCGGTGTCGGTGGTGAAATACGGGTTCCCGGTTCCGGCCGCGAAGATGATGACGCGCTTCTTTTCCAGATGACGGATGGCGCGGCGGCGGATGTAGGGCTCGGCCACCTCGTCCATGCGGATGGCGCTGATGACGCGGGTGTGGATGCCCTCGGCTTCCAGCGCCGCCTGCATGGCCAGCGCGTTCATCACCGTCGCCAGCATCCCCATGTAGTCGGCAGTCGCCCGCTCCATCCCCTGGGCGCTACCCTGCAGGCCACGGAAGATGTTGCCGCCGCCGATCACCATGCAGATCTCGGTGCCGAGGTCATGAACGGATTTCACCTCATTGGCGATGCGGGCGACGGTCGGCGGGTGCAGCCCGTAGCCCTGGTCGCCCATCAGCGCCTCGCCGGAGATCTTCAGCATGACCCGGTCATAGCCGACGGCCTGCGGTGCGGCGGTCGAGGGTGGCGCGGGGTTGGTCAGGTCGGTTTCGGTCATGCTGTGGCCCCCGCGGATTTCATCGGCCGGCAAAATGACGCAGATAGAGCGCATGATCAACACCGCCTCCGCCGCGTCAGACGATCCCTCGCGGATTGAACGGCTCGTCGCCGTCATCGACCCGAGCCGCCCGGTCCTGATCGCGGGACCGACCGCATCGGGCAAGTCGGCGATGGCGCTGCGGATCGCGCGGGCGATTGGCGGTGCGGTGGTCAATGCCGATGCCCTGCAGGTCTGGTCCTGCTGGCGGGTGCTGACGGCGCGCCCCTCGACCGAGGATGAAGCCGCGGCCCCGCACCTGCTTTACGGCCATATCGCGCCGGGGCGCAGCTATTCCGTCGGAGACTGGCTGGCCGAGGTCGCGGCATTGCTGGACCGGTCCCGCCCGCTGGTGATCGCAGGGGGGACCGGGCTTTACCTGTCGGCGCTGACCTCGGGCCTGGCCGTCATTCCCCCGGTCCCCGCAGAGATCCGGGCAAAGGGCGACGCATGGCTGGCGCGTGGCGGGCTGGAGGAGATGATCGAGGCGCTGGACGCGCGCACCCGCGCGGGTCTGGACCTGCGGAACCCGGCCCGCGTCCAGCGCGCGTGGGAGGTGCTGAGCGCGACCGGACGGGGGCTTGCCGACTGGCAGGCCGAAACGCCGCCGCCGCTGATTCCGGCGGGCGGGGCGCAGCGCTTCGTGCTGCAGACGGACCGCGACCGGCTTGCCCGGCGCATCGCCGCGCGCTTTGACGCGATGCTGCAGCAGGGCGCGCTGGACGAGGTGCGGCAGATGCTGCCCCTCTGGCAGGCGGGCGCGCAATGGACCCGCGCGATCGGCGCGGCCGAGCTGAAGGACCACCTGGAAGGGCACGCAACGCTGGCCGAAGCGACGGAGCGCGCGGTCATCTCGACGCGTCAATATGCGAAAAGCCAGCGCATCTGGTTCCGCAACCGGATGCGCGGCTGGACCATCGTTCACGTTTAAAGAATTTCCGGGAACGTTCATGGTTTATCAACGTTTTATGTGCGATATTTTCACATAGCGAATCTGGGGGCAGGCCGATGTCCGCTGACCCGAACACATTTACCGACAGCCTTTATCCCGCCGGTTGCCTTGTCGATGCGCCGGATGCGTTCACGCCCTCGCCGCCGGCGAATTTGCCGCAGCCCGCAGCACCGATCACGCCCTATGCCGGGCGGCCGCGGCCGCCCGAAACCGGGCTGCGGCTGCTGCCGCTCGACAGCTTTGTCTGGGGGGGCGCTGCCCGGCCGGATGGCGTCCGGCGCGGCCGGACCCGCGGGGACCATTGCCTGATCCGTGTCACGGCAGGCGTGATGCGGATCATCCTGCCCAGCGGTGCGGTGGATCACGGCGCCGGCAGCGTGATCTTCGTGCCCGCCGGCACCGCCTTTGCCGCCGATCCCCAGCCCGGCGTGGCAGGTCAGGCACTGCTGATGCAGCGCGACATGGGCCGGCGACTGGCGCTGCCGAACCGCATCGTGGTCGGCAGCGGGGCCAGCGATGCCTTTTCGGCCGATATCGCCGCACTGGCAATGCGCGGCCGCGACCCCATCGCCAGCGCAACCGCTGCCTGCCGGCTGGAACTGATTGCGACCACGCTGCACCGCCTGTCTGCCCGGCCGGAACCCGCAAGCCCCGCCTTGCCCGGTCAGGACAGCCGCGCGCTGGTCGAGGCCTATTGCGAACTCGCGGGCCGAGAGATGGGTCGCGGACGGACCATCGCCGATCTGGCCGAGGCGCTGGGCACGACGGCGGGTGGGCTGGACATGGCCTGCCGCCGGCAGCGGGGCTGCTCGGCGCTGGACCTGATCTACAAGCTGCGGGTCGAACGTGCGGTGGCCCTGCTGCCGGATCGCACCCGCAGCCTTGCCCAGATCGCCGAGGATCTCGGCTTCACCGGAACCGCGCATCTGAACCGCGTCATGATGGCACTTGCGGGACGACCGGCAGAAGCGTTCCGGGCACATGCGTGACGCAAGGCTGCGCCGGAAATGGCGGGGGAGATCTGAAGACACGGAAGGGACTGCTGGCAATCAGCGCAAGGAGAGGCAGAGCCGAAGAACACCCCCTTCGTCGAAACTGACGGATTCCCAGGCACGCCAAAGGCGACGCAAAATACCGGAAGGTTCCACGATCCGGTTGCCGCGGCTCTGTTGCACAAATGGTCTGATGGCCGTTGTTCCCCCTTTCCCCGGACAGACTCATTCCACAGCTTCAGTGACGGGTATGCCGAGCGCGGTGTAGCCGTTCAGGACGGCAATCCGGACCTGAAGTTCGGCGACCTGACGATCGAAGTCCCGCGCCATGAGGCGTTGCCCCAGAAGTTTCACGCAATGCATCTTCGTCTCGACGCGGCTCCGGCGGTGGTATCCACTCCATCTTCGCCAAAGCGTGCGGCCCAGGTATTTCGCAGATCGCAGAGCCTCGTTGCGCGCCGCGGCCCCGGCCGTGACAGCCTTCCATGGCTTTGCGTTCCTGCGGGGCGGGATCACGGCGTGAGCGCCGCGGTCGGCGATCGCATCGTGGCACTTGCGGGTGTCGTAGGCACCGTCAGCCGTAACGCTGCCGATCTCCTCGTCCGCCGGGATCTGGTTGAGCAGATCTGGCAGGACCGGGGCGTCACCGATGTGGCTCCCGGTGATCTCGATGGCCCGGACTTCTAGCGTTTCCTCGTCGATCCCAATGTGAATCTTGCGCCAGATACGCCGCTTCGGGCCGCCATGCTTGCGGGCGTGCCACTCGCCTTCGCCTTCGACCTTGATCCCGGTGCTGTCGACCAGCAGGTGCAGAGGTCCCTTGGAGCCCCGATACGGGATGTTGACGGCCAGGGTCTTCTGGCGCCGCGACAGCGTGCTGAAGTCAGGCACCGTCCAGTCGAGGCCGATCAGGCGAAGCAGGCTCTCGACGAACCCTGCCGTCTGCCGCAATGCCATGCCGAACAGCACCTTCATGGAAAGGCAAGTCTGGATGGCGGCATCGCTGTAGGTCTGCTGTCGGCCACGTCGACCTGTCGCAGCCGCCTCCCAGCTCATCTCGGGGTCGAACCAGATCGTCAGCGAGCCACGGCGCTTGAGCGCTTCATTGTAGGCCGGCCAGTTCCTGGTCTTGTAGGTCAGGCGTGTGGGTTTGCTCATGTCGACCAGCTACCATGCTGACTCACGACATGAGTCACTGAAGGGATTTGTGCAACATGTGTAACCGCCCCAAGCGCAAGAGGGATTTTGAAGCTGATCTTGGCGCGTTGTCGGGTGCTGACATGTGTCCGGCCTCATGATGCGGCGCGATCCATGCCGCAGGGCCCGTATGGTGTTCGAAGGTCGGGTCCAGATCAAAGCCGCGTGCTCATAGGCACTCTGTTGCACACTGGTTTTCCCGATCCCGTCTCACAACTGTTGCGCCAAACTGCTCCTTGCCCTCTTCCGCTCCGACGTCCTCGCGATCTGCGGCGGCTTACGCCGCTGCGACCGGAGATTGGTAGATGCCACCCGAGCCATCAAGGCCCAGACGATCCGCGCCATCTTGTTCGCCAAAGCCACCCGCACCAGCATCGGTGGCTTGCGCAACAGCAGGCTGCCCAGCCATGTTCCGGGCTGCGCTTCCTTGTGAACGTTACGTTTGATCACCACGCTGTTGGCGCCAATGATCAGCAGGCGTCGCAGGGATCGTTCGCCCATTCTGGTCGTTGCTCCGAGACGTTGCTTGCCGCCGGTCGAATGCTGCCGAGGCACAAGACCAAGCCAGGCGGCAAAGTCGCGTGCCTTGCGGAACGTCTCGGGTGGCGGCGCCAGAACAGCGATGGCCGTGGCAATCAGCGGCCCGATGCCCGGCACCGTCATCAGTCGCCGGGCGACGTCATTCTCCTTGGCGCGCCGGGCGATCTCGGCATCGAGCTTCCTGATCTCTGCCTCCAGATGCGTGAGTGCCGCGATCAAAGCCTTCAGCGTGGGGACGGCATCAGCAGGGAGAGCGCCATCCGGATCCTCCACGATCGCGATCAGCCGCGCAGCGTTGGCCGCTCCCTGTGGCACGATCTGACCGAACTCGGTCAGATGGCCGCGCAATGCGTTGATCGCCTGCGTGCGCTGCCGGATCAGCAACTCCCGGACCCGGAAGACCATTGCCGCGCCTGCGTCTCTTCGCTCTTGACCGGAACAAAGCGCATGGTGGGTCGCATAGCCGCCTCGCAGATGGCCTCGGCGTCCGCCATGTCATTCTTCTGGCGCTTCACAAACGGCTTCACATAGGCCGGCGGGATCAGCCGCACCTCATGCCCCAGCTTGCCAATTTCCCGGCCCCAGAAGTGAGCGCCGCCACAGGCTTCCATCGCCACGACGCAAGAGGGCAGCTGGCTGAAAAACTCCAGCACCTGCCCTCGCCGTATCTTCTTGCGCAGAACGGCTCGTCCTGCGCCGTCAGTTCCATGCACCTGGAATACATTCTTCGCCAGATCGAGCCCGACCGTGATAATCTCCGACATGACCGCTCCCCTTTGTGGATCGTTGCAGACCCACCTTGGCACATCAGATGCCGTCGGGGGGCGGTCACATCATCAGAGCCGGTTGCCGCCGTGAACCGCCAGCACAGCCTGACCAGATGGTTTGAAACCTGCTGTGAAGGAGCGAATTTCACCCGGCCCCTGCCCGGAATGCGAATGTCACTCCGTCCAGGAATATTCCACCTTTCTTCGTGCCGAAGCACGCACCGCCTTTCCATGGAAATCTGTTGTCACCTGTGGAACTGCTTGGGAAAATAGCCGCCTTCGGCCATTCCGCGGCTACCTGCGTGATCGACCGGCGCCCTGCCTTCAGGCGCTTTCATCCGAGGCATTCACGGCAGGCTCTTGGGCGATGGACTCCCTGCCCCCGCGAAAGCCCATTGCAACAACGAATTTCTCGGATGAATCCGACCGGCTCGCCGGCGGCTTCACATTCGCGACCGTGGCGAAGTTCTGCTTGAGGATCGCCTGCAGCCCCTGCTCGGCCCCGCCTGCCAGCACCTTGGCGACAAAGGTGCCACCCGCTTCCAGCACGTCGAATGCGAAATCGGCCGCAGCCTCGACCAGCGCCACGATCCGCAGATGATCCGTGCCCTTGTGGCCCGAGGACGCGGCGGCCATGTCCGACATCACCACATCCGCGCGACCCCCAAGCCAGGCCTTGACCTGCTCGTCCGCGCCATCGGACAGGAAATCGAGCTGATGGATCTCGGCCCCCGCGATCGGATCGACCGCCTGCAGGTCCACGCCCAGGACACGCCCCTGCGGCTTGCCACGCGCCTCGCCCAAGGCATTCACCCGGCCTGCGGCGACCTGGCACCAGCCGCCCGGCGCGCAGCCGAGGTCCACGACCCGCGCCCCAGGCTTGAGGAAGCCGTATTTGTCATCCAGTTCAAGGATCTTGTAGGCGGCGCGGCCGCGATACCCTTCGCGTTTCGCCCGGGCGACGTAAGGGTCGTTCAACTGCCGTTCCAGCCAGAGGGTCGAGGAGAGCTTGCGCCCCTTGGCCGTCTTGACCCGCACCCGCAAGTCGCGTTGGCCGCGCCCCGACGTGCCCTTGCCCGCCCGGCTGCCCGGCACGGGGCCGCGACCCTTGCCACCCGATCCCGTCGCCATCACGCCACCCCCATCAGACCGTCCGAGGTGAGCACCCCGTCGCGCACCATCTGCGCGTAAAGAAGCCCCTCGCGCAGCCCCCGGTCGGCGACCGACAGGCGGTTGGTGGGCCAGACCCGCATCAACGTCTGCAGGATCGCCGCGCCCGACATGATCAACGCGTGCCGTTCCCGCCCGATCCGCGGATCGGTGCGACGTCCCTCGGGCCCAAGCGCGAGATAGTTCTGGATTACCCGGTCAATCTGCGCCGTCGTCATCGTCAGCCCGTCCACCTTGGTGCGGTCATAACGCTTTAGCCCGAGATGGCTGGCCGCGACGGTCGTCACCGTGCCGGAGGTGCCGATGATCTGGAACTTGTCGTCGGCCTTCGAACCCGTGGCGTAGGGGGCGAAGCTTTCCAGCATCTGCTCGAACTGCCAGCTCATCAGGGCGAAGCGCGCGGGATCGTCATTCACGTCGTCGAACTGGTCGCGCAGGGTCGCAACGCCCAGCGGCACGCTGATCCAGTCCACCACCCGCGCCGAACCCGGCGAGCGGTCGCCGAAGCCGTCCGCCAGCCGCATGATCGCGCGGGGACGCTCGGCTGGTTCCACGTCGCCCAGGTCGATCCAGACCAGCTCGGTCGAGCCGCCGCCGATATCCACCACCAGCAACTGTTCCGTCCGCAGGCTGACCAGCGGCGCGCAGGAGATCACGGCAAGCTGCGCTTCCTCCTCAGGGGCGATGATTTCCAGCGGCAGGCCGGTCTCGCGCCGGATCAGCCGCAGGAAATCGCGGCTGTTGCGGGCACGGCGGCAGGCCTCGGTCGCGACCAGCCGCATCCGGCGGACGCCATGCTGTTCGATCTTGCGCCGGCATACCTGCAGCGCATGAACGGTCCGGGTCATGGACTGACCCGACAAACGGCCGGATGCCTCGAGGCCGTGTCCCAGTTGGACCGGCTTCGAGAAACTGTCGATCACCTGGAACTGACTGCCCGTCGGGCGGGCAATCAGCATCCGGCAACTGTTCGTGCCCAGATCGAGGGCCGCGTAAAGCGACCCCTCGTCGGGCTGGCGGGTGACGGCAAGCGAGGCCGCAATGGCCAAGGACGCGTCCGCACCCGCGGGACGCCTGGGCGTCATCTGTAACGCCCTCCGAAATCGTGTTGGATCAAAGGTAATCGTCACGGTGAAGCTGTTCAACCCCGTCGCTAGTGACCGCATCGATTGCAGCGACAGGGGCTGAACGAAAAAGGGCCCCGAAGGGCCCCGGTTTCCGTCAACGGTCGGGCGGTGTCACTGCAGCGGATGCCCGGCATGGCTGGAGGCGAGGCTCCGGCCCTGCCGGCCGTTCAGGAACATCCGTGCGCCCGGCGCAGCCCCGGCCCGGTCGGCCAGTTCGGGGAACAGCGCAAGGATTTCGCGATGCGCTTCCTCGCCGATCGCCCGCAGCGCCTGTTCGCCGGTGTAAAGCGATTCGGACTGCGCGCCCTCGGCATAGACCACCTCGTGGCGATCGAAGAGCACATGGACATAGGTGATCTCGGTGACGTCCTCGGCCACCTCGACCCCGTCCAGCGCCAGCAGGTGCTTGGCCGCGACCAGCACCTCATCCGTGCCGAACAGCTTCTGCGCGATGGCCGAGCGGACCATCATCCGGTGCTGGGGCGAGACCAGCAGGTCGCGCCTGGGCAGCCGGTCGCCCAGCACGCCCTTGCGGATGCGGATCGGCCGCAGCCGCGGCATGGCCGCGAGATCCACGGCGTCCAGCCTGCGGCTGCCGATCCAGCGGATCGGCTGCAGCCCGTTGTCGGCCGTCTCCACCAGATCGCCGACCGACAGCTTTTCAACCGGGCGCTGGCCCTTGGCCGTCGCCAGCCGCACACCGGCGGTGAAGCAGGGAACGGGGTGGAGATTGTCGGGCGGGCAGTAATTGTAGTCGCCGTCCTTGTCCGGGATCGCCTTTCCCAGCTCGATCGAGGCGATGGGCTTGGCATTGATCGCCTCGACCCCCTTGCCGTTTTCCGGCGGAACAAGGAAGGTGCGGCCCAGATCGTCCTGGATCACGGTGACCAGCGCCTCGGCACAGGTGCCATCCGTATAGGTGATGACCGCCTTGTATTGCGAAACACCGTCGAACCTGAAGCTGTCCACCTGCTTGACGATGTCCGTCCCCCGCTGCGGCACGTCGACCGCGGGGGAGGTGCTGAAGGTATCGTAATGGCCCAGGAGGTTGTTGCCTTCCAGCTTGCCATCCCGGTTCCAGTCACGGGTGACGGTGATATCGACGATGTTGCCCGCAAGCGGATCGTCGCCGGACCCGAAGGTCGTGCCGCTCAGGCAGGCAGCGGATTCAGCGCCGGGAATGAGTTCCCATTGGTCGATATACTGATCTTTGTGAACGTCGCCGAGATAGATGGCTTTGAACGTCGTATCACAGCCGCCCGGCGTGGGGCAGGAGCAGAAGGTCATACTGGTAACTCCGACAACCGGAAAACTGGTAAACACGCGGCCGAACAGGCTTAGCTCGCTTATGCCTCAAGCCTTCGGCAAACAGAACAATAAAGTTATATAAACCCCTGCATGTTCAGGTGGTTGATGCAACCAGTGCACATCCTTGAGGAGAGAATTACGCAAGCTTCATTGGCTTTTTGCCGCCTCGATTGCGTTGGAAAAAAAACAACCCTTCCAGGTTGCAGCTCGGCGGGTTGTCACCCCCTCAGGATTCGCCTACAGCAGCCGCTGATCGTCTTTCCTTTGCACGCCGGGGGCGGCTCATGATCATCATCATCGCCATTGTCCTCGGCGCGTTTCTGGGCGACCTGCGGGCCCGCCGGGTGCAAGGAAACGTCAAGGACCGCCTGCAATATGCTGCGGCCCACGCGCTGGCCTTCGCCATTCTGGGGCTGTTCGCGACGATCTTCATCGACCGCGCCATGAGGGGCTGAGGCCGATGTTCCGCCCATTCCTCAACACGCTGCGTCGCCACGGGGTTCCGGTTTCCCTGCGGGAATGGCTGGACCTGATGGCGGCGATGCAGGCAGGCGTCGCGGGCTGGTCGGTGGACGACTTCTACACCGTCGGCCGCGCGATCCTGGTCAAGGACGAACGCCACATCGACCGCTATGACCGCGCCTTTGCGGAAAGCTTCTCAGGATTGGAAACGATCCCCGTCGAGGCTCTGGTCAGCGAGGCCGCCCTGCCCCGCGAATGGCTGGAAAAGCTGGCCGAGAAGCTGCTGACCCCTGAGGAGAAGGCCGCCGTCGAGGGCGCGGGCAGCTTCGAGGCGCTGATGGACAAGCTGCGCGAGCGGCTGGCCGAGCAGAAGGGCCGCCATCAGGGCGGCAACAAGTGGATCGGGACGGCGGGCACCTCGCCCTTCGGGGCCTACGGCTTCAACCCGGAAGGCGTGCGGATCGGGCAGGACGAAAGCCGCCACCGCCGCGCGGTCAAGGTCTGGGACAAGCGCGAGTTCCGCGACTTCGACGACACGGTGGAACTGGGCACCCGCAACATCAAGGTGGCGCTGAAGCGGCTGCGGCAATGGGCGCGGCATGGCGCGGCCGAGGAACTGGACCTGCCCGGCACCATCCGGGCCACGGCCGACCACGGCTATATCGACGTCCAGACCCGGCCCGAACGGCGCAATGCCGTCAAGGTGCTGCTGTTCCTGGACGTGGGCGGCAGCATGGACGACCACATCCGCGTGCTGGACGAACTGTTCTCGGCCGCCCGCGCCGAGTTCAGGAACCTCGAACATTTCTACTTCCACAACTGCCTTTACGAATCCGTCTGGCGCGACAACCGCCGCCGCTGGGACCAGACGATCCCGACCTGGGACCTGCTGCACCGCTATGGCCGCGACTGGAAGGTGATCGTGGTGGGCGATGCCTCGATGTCGCCCTACGAGATCGCCGCCCCCGGCGGCGCCAACGAGCACTGGAACCCCGAGCCGGGCGAACTGTGGCTGCGCCGGCTCTGCGAGACATGGCCGGATCACGTCTGGCTGAACCCGGTGCCCGAACGCCACTGGGGCCATACCCAGTCCATCGGCATGATCGCCCGCATCTTCGAGAACCGGATGATGCCGCTGACGCTGGAAGGGCTGACACGGGCGATGCGTGTTCTCGGCTAGGCCGTTGATCGTCCCCCCTGCAGCGCCCAGATTGGCGGCATGAAGCTGCTGCCGATCCTGCTCATCATCCTTTACGCCGTCGCCATGTGGCTGCTGTCGGCCTGGCGCCTGCGCCAGCAACTGACAGAGAACTCGACCCCGCTGGAGGACCCGCGCCTTGCGGCGGCGCTGGACAGGCTGGGCCGCGCCATGGGGATCGGGCGGGTCAAGGCGCATGTCTACGAAATCAAGCCGGTCAACGGCCTGGCCGCGCCGGATGGACGGGTGTTCCTGACGCGCGGCTTCCTCGATCAGCTTGACGCCGGGCGGGTGACGGAAGCCGAACTCGCCTCGGTGATCGCACATGAGATGGGCCATGTGACCCACGGCCATGCGCGGCGGAGGATGATGGATTTCGCCGGGCAGAACCTCGTCCGCATGGTGCTGGCCACGACCTTCGGCCGCTTCATCCCCTTTGTCGGCCTGTGGATCGCCGGCCTCGTTGCCTCGGCGCTGGCGGCCCGGCTGTCGCGCGAGGATGAATACGAGGCCGACGCCTTCGCCGCCGCGCTGATGGTCAAGGCGGGCTTCGGCACCGAACCCCAGAAGGCGCTGCTGTCACGGCTGGACAAGCTGACGGGCATGAGCGGCCGCCCGGTCGCATGGCTCGCCTCGCACCCGCCGATCCCGCGGCGGATTGCAGCTATCGAGGCGCTGGAACGCCGCTGGAAGCTGCCCGTGGCCTGACCCTTGCCGCGCCCGCCCTTCGGGACCACATGGGGCGCATGACCATTCCGCCGCGCTTCGACGTCACCTCCGAACAGATTGCCCGCGTCGTCCAGACCTTCTACGCCGCCGTCCGCCGGCACGAGGTGCTGGGTCCGGTCTTCGCCCGTCATGTCACCGATTGGCCCGCGCATGAGGACCGGATCGCCGCCTTCTGGCGCAACGCGATCCTTTACGACCGGGGTTATGACGGCAATCCGATGCAGGTCCACCGGGACGCGGGCGACGTGCGCCCCGCGCATTTTGACGACTGGCTGATGCTGTTTGACGCGACGCTGCTGCGGGTGCTGCCGCGGGACACGGCGCGGGCGTGGTCGGCGCTGGCGCACCGCATCGGCGCGGGGCTGCGGATGGGCCTGCGCCAGCCCGAAGGCGTGCCGATCATGCGCTAGCGCCGCCCGATCCGCAGCCGGATGCCGTCGCGCCCGCGCACGGTCAGCCGGGCGACCGGCACCGGGTCGACCGCGCCGCGCCCCAGCCGCAGGTCGCGGCAGATCGTGGCCAGCATCAGCGGCCCCTCGATCATGGCGAAACCCGCCCCCGGACAGACCCGCTGCCCTACGCTGAAAGGGATATAGGCCGAACGCGCGCAGGTCCGGCCGTTCGGGGTCTCCCAGCGGCCGGGGTCGAAGGCGTCCGGGTGGTCCCAAAGCCGCTCATGCCGGTGCAGGTGCCATGGCGACAGCACGACCTGCGTGCCCCGCGGCAACTCGCGGTCGCGGAAGCACTCGGGCTGCACCGTTTCCCGCACCATCATCGGCACCGGAGGGTAAAGCCGCATCGTCTCTCGGAACACCGCGCGGGCGGTCTTGAGGCGCGACACTGCCGAAAGGTCAGGCATCCCCCGGTCCAGCACCTCGCGCGCCTCGGCGGCCAAGCGATCCTGCCATGCGGGCGCCGCCGCCAGCAGCCACAGCGCCCAGCCGAGCGCGCTGGCCGAGGTCTCGTGCCCGGCAAGGAAGAAGATCGCCACCTGATCGACCATTTCGGTGGAGGTGAAGCCTTCGCCGGTCAGCGGATCGGGGGTCGTCATGATCTTGGTGGCGAGGTCGTCGGGCGCGGTTCCCGCTGCGATCTCGGCCGCCCGGCGCGCGACCATCCCGGCGATGAGGCTGCGGATGGTCGCCGCCGTCCGCCGGGTGCGCCGCCCGTGCCAGCGTGGCACCCAAGGGGGCAGCGGCACCATCGCCGCGAGGTTCACGATCGGCTGCGCGTCCTGATGGGCACGGAAGGCGGCAAAGACCTGCGCCGCCGTCTCGTCCTCGATCGGCAGCGAAAACAGGGTGCGGAAGATCACGTCGGCGGCGGCATGGCTGGTTTCCGGCTCGATGTCGATCTCGGCACCCGCACGGGCCTCAAGCCGCCGCATCACCGCCAGCGCAGCCTCCCACATCGCCGGCAGAGTTTCGCCCAGCCGCCCGCCCTCGAAGGCCGGATCGATGATGCGGCGCTGGCGTTCCCACAAGGCGCCATTCGTGACGAAGACCGACTGCCCCAGCAGCGGCGCCAGTCCCTCGCGCAGCCGGTTCGACTTGGGAAAGTCGCGCGGCCGGGTCTGCAGCACCAGCCGGACCAGCGCCGGGTCGTTGCAGACGACGCTCCGCAGCAAGGGGCTGCGGAAATCCGCCATCCACGCCCGGTAAAGCCGCGCCGGCAGAGCCGACAACAGATCGCGGCGAAAGCGGAGAGCGTAACGCAGGACGCCGCCCCGCCCCTCGGTGCTGCCGGGCTTGGGGGCGATCACCGGCACGCCTCCTGCGCGAAGGATACTTCTTTCTGGAAAAATACCCCACGGGGGTGCGGGGGTGTGAAACCCCCGCTTTTAGGGCAGCGCGCCGCAATCATGGCGCGCCCCTGCTGCGGCCGGGCCAGTCGTTGACCGCCCGCGCGATGCGGCCGGGGGAATGGGCACGGCCCGCATAGCGGTCGCCCAGCCGCAACGGCCCGGCCGTTATGGCGAAGTAGTCATAGTCCCCCGGCCGGTCGAAGGCATGCAGATACTGGAAATGCAGCCGGAACCACCGCCGCCGCAACGCGCGCCGCGTCTCGGGCGAAAGCGTCCGCGAGAAGGCCGCCGACAGCACCAGCGGCCCGCGCCGGTCGGGCGGCTCGGCCCCCGAGACGGCCACCGGATCGCAGAGGCCGAAGCAGCAGGCATCGCCCGGCGCGCTTACGTCCACCCATGTCGCCTCGGGCCGGGCGGAAAGAAAGCGCAGGTCCGCCCGCAGACGCCCCGCACGCGGCAGGAACGAAGCCATCGGCACGACATGGCCCAGGGTCAGCAGCGCCAGCCGCCCATCTGCCCGCGAGCGCCCGGAGCGGATCACGTCCGCCAGCACCGACACCGCCAGATAGGCTCCCGAGGAATGGCCGACTACCAGCACCTCGTCCCAGTCCCCGTCCAGCACCTCGGCGATGCGGCGGGCAAAGGCCGCGATGCGGTCCTCCAGCACCGCCGGATAGGCACCACCGTTCTGCGCGGCAAAGGCATAGTCGTGCATCAGGTAATAGGCGAAGACACGGCCGTCGATCCGCCGGAAGAACCACAGGACCGCCCCCGCCGCGGCCAGCCCGGCAATCAGTCCCGGCAGCCAATGGACCAGTCGCCCGCCCGCCCACCACAGGACGCCGCCCAGCGCCAGCGCCAGCGCAAGCTGCGCCAGAAGCACGACGATAGGGTAAAGCGCCGCGATCACCGGGCCGCGCCGCAGCCGCATCAGCCGGAACAGCGCGCCCGAGCCGGCATAGGTCCAGACCGTCCGCAGAAGCTGGGCATAGGTCGCGGGGATCGACCGCCCCATCGAGCCCTGCACCACATCGGCCCAGACCAGCACCTCGACATCCGCCTGCCCGGTTCCGGCCGGAAACTGCCCGGTCACGCCCCAGCCGAAGCCGGTGCAGTCGCGGCGCGGCCCGAACTCCAGCCGATAGCCCGAGATGCGCGCCTGCGCCTTGCCCTCGCTGCGGTAAAGCTCGCGGTAGCGGCGGGGCGGGACGGGATCGAAGCCGGGAATGTAAAGCACCCGGCGGCGAAACGGAGAGGTCATCGGGCGCCCCGGTTGATGCGCCTGCAGCATATCGCCTTGAAGGCGAGCGGCAAGCCGGCAAGGCCCTGCCGGAAACCGGCCGCGGCATGACCGCCGCGTTCCGGCCTGCTGATCCAGAAGCGCCGCGCGGCATACGGAGAAATGCACCCATAGCCTCACAATCGTCGCATCCGAGTGGCAGCATCGCGGGCAGCCTTTCCGGACGGACGCCATCTCCCCGCATCACTCCTTCCGAACCGTCGCTTGACGGTCATGACCGCCGGGAACGCGGCGGTGCTGATCGGCCTTGGCGGATGGGGGCTTCATCGCATCGGGCTGTCCGGGGGCGGTGGACAGCCGCATCACCTCAGCAGATGCAGGCCGGTCATCACCCAGCCGCCCAGGAACAGGGTTTCAAGGACAAGAAGCGCAACGGCGCTCGGCCCCACCTCGCGTATCCGGCCCAGCGAGGTGCCGATCCCGACCGCGGCGATCGCGATCAGCAGGCACCAGCGCGACAGGCTGGCGGCGATGTCGGACAAGGACCCGGGGATCAGCCCCAGCGAATTCAGCGCGGCCAGCGCCAGGAACCCGACCACGAAGCCGGGCAGAAGCGGCGGTCGCGCATCCGTCCCGCGCCCCGCGGATTGCCGGGACCTGATCGCCAGCGAGAAGACCAGCACCACCGGCGCCAGCATCGACACCCGGATCAGCTTGACCAGCGCCGCCGTCTCGCCCGCCTCGGGCCCCACGGTGAAGCCCGCGCCCATGACCTGGGCCACGTCGTGGATGGTGCCGCCCAGGAACACGCCGGCGGTGCGCTGGTCATGACCGAGCCAGCCGGACAGCATCGGATAAAGGACCATCGCCACGGCGGAAAGCATCGTGACCGACAGCACGGTGAAGACGAGGTCGCGTTCCGACCGCTCGTGGCGCGGCAGCACCGCCGCGATCGCCATGGCGGCCGAGGCGCCGCAGATCGCGACCGCGCCGCCCGTCAGCAGGGCAAAGCGCCACTTGCGCCCGAAAAGCCGCGCAGCCCCCAGCGCGAACAGGATCGTCGCGATGACCCCGGTGACGATCAGCAGGACCAGCGGCCAGCCCAGCCGGACCAGCATCTCGACCGAGATCCGCGCCCCCAGCAGCGCCACGCCCAGCCGCAGCACCATGCGCGCGGCCAGCGCCACCCCATGCGCCGTGCGCGTGCCCTCTTCGCCCAGGAAGTTCAGCGCCAGCCCCAGCAGCAGGGCCATCAGCATCGCCGGCGCGGCGTAATGTTCCGACAGGAACTGCGCCGTCGCGGCCACCAGCGCCGAGACGGCGAGGCCCGGGAAAGCTTGTGAAAGACCCTGCGCCCAAGGGGATTGCGGCATCGCCACCACGTCCTTTCGTCAACTCTCCTGCATTCGTCGGACCCGACGCCGCCTGCAAGCCGGAAAGGGGCGGTTTCCGCGATCAGGTGCTCATCAGGGCAGAGGACCTTCCTCTCGTCCGGGCCTGGAAAGCGCGTCGGTGAGGCCCCGATCGGCGTTCCGTCCGGCCTGGATCGCCCGCATCCTTTCAGGCCAGCGCGACTTGATGAAGGCAAGGATGGCGGCGATGTCATCTTTCGACAGGACGTCGCCAAAGGCGGGCATCCCAGATGTCATGGGCACCCCCATGTCATCCAACACCGCCTGACCGCCGCGGCGGATGTAATCCGCCAGCATGGCATCGTCATGATGCCAAGTATGCCCGGTCTCGTCATGCGGAGGCGCGGGCAGGACCCCCTCCGCATCGGGGATCTTCCAGTCGGGCTGCCCTTCCAGCCCGGTCCCATGACAGGATGCACAATGCGCGGCGTAAAGCGCCGCTCCGCGCTGCAGGTCGGGCGAGCGGCTGAAGAACCACGTCGCCGCAACGGCCAGACCGGCGACGATGACGCAAAGCCACCACCCCCAGGCGGGCCGGGGCGCGAATGAACGAGTGATGGCCATGCCGGGCAGAGTGCCGTCCCCGGTTCGCGGGTCAAGATCGTATTGTCACTTGTGACCACCCCACCTTGAGAGCGGTCCTGCAGAGAACAGCCGCCTAGGCCTTCGCCGCGCCTTTCGCCCCGGCGGTCGGCAGGCCGAAGGTTTCGATGATGCGCTGCTCGAACTCCTTGTCCGGCAGGCTGCGGCGCAGGGGCACGAAACTTTCCGCCTCGGCGCCGACGGGCACGGCGATGTCGCTTTGCTCGTTCTCGATGATCGCCTTCACGGCCTCGGCGATGGGCTGGGGCAACGGCCCTTCGTTGATGGCGGCGGCCACGACGGGAACGAAATGCCCGACGAGGTCGCGGTAGGGCGAATCCCCCGATGTGGTGTCGGGATTGGCCACCAGCCCCTTGCGCACGAAATTGGTCCCGAACAGGCCCGCAAGGACGGAATGCACCCTGATCCCGAACTGCCCCACCTCAAGCCGCAGGGAATCCGTGATCCCCTCGACCGCGTATTTGCTGGCGTTGTAATGGGTCAGCAGCGGCAGCCCCATGCGCCCGAGAAAGGACGAGATGTTGATGATGACGCCGCCCTGCGCCGCGCGCATGTGGGGCAGGACCTCGCGCGTCACCCGCAGCAGGCCGAAGACGTTCACGTCGAACTGGCGGATCATCTCGTCGTCGGTGCCGTCCTCCACCGTGGCCAGCAGCCCGAAGCCCGCGTTGTTCACCAGCACGTCGATGCCGCCGGCCTGTGCGACCACCTGCGCCACGGCCTCGCGCACGAGAGCCGGGTCCTGCACGTCCAGCCGCACGGTCGTCAGCCCGGCACCCTGCGCCCGCGCCGCATCCATCAGTTCCGCCTCGCCCTCGCGGACGCCCGCAAAGACGCGGTAGCCGCTTCGGGCAAGAAGAAGCGCGGTCGCCCGCCCCATGCCGGATCGCGCGCCGGTGATCAGAACGCTTTTGCTCATGCCGTCTTCCCTCGTGGTTCGTTGCGGCCGGCCGCAACCGAAGCAGGCTGCATCCCGCCGGCACGGTCGAACGCTCATGGCAGCAGGCCGGATCCACGGGGCTGTCCGGGTAGCGCCGGCAGAGTGGCGGCCTGTCCCCTCGGATCGGGCGCACAGGACCTGTTCGAGACAGGGCGCGGTGCCATGTCACCCGTCCTCGGACATGGCAAGCAGATGCAGCAATCGCACGTCCGGGGTCAGGCCCTGACCGGAGCGGCTTGCGAAGGGCCGGATCGGTCAGGACGTTTGATGACGGAGAACCGGGTTGCTCGACGAAAGGCCGGAAACTGAACCGGACAGCCCCAAGCCGGGCTGCTGCAACATGATGGCGTGAGGAAGCATCAGGCGGATCGCCGTTCCTGCCCGCCCAGTCGAGAGCGTTGGCCTGACCCTTCGGATGGTCAGGCGAGCACCAGTTCAAATCCCGACAGCCTGTCGATCACCCCAGCCGATAGTTCGGCGACTCGCGCGTGATCTGGACGTCGTGCACATGGCTTTCCTTCAGCCCCGCGCCGGTGATGCGGACGAACTGGCAGCCCCCGCGCATCTGCTCGATCGTGGCGTTGCCGGTGTAGCCCATCGCGGCGCGCAGGCCCCCGACCATCTGGTGCAGGACCGCCGCCACCGAGCCCTTGTAGGGGACCTGCCCCTCGATCCCCTCGGGAACCAGCTTGTCGGACGCCGCGTCCTTCTGGAAATAGCGGTCCGCCGAGCCGCGGGCCATGGCGCCCAGCGAGCCCATGCCGCGGTAGGACTTGAACGAGCGGCCCTGGTACAGGATCACCTCGCCGGGGGCCTCGTCGGTCCCGGCGATGGCGCTGCCGACCATGGCGCAGGTGGCGCCCGCCGCAATGGCCTTGGCGAAGTCGCCCGAGAACTTGATGCCGCCGTCCGCGATCACCGGCACGTCGCCCGCGCCCGCCACCGCGTCCATGATGGCGGTCAACTGCGGAACGCCCACGCCTGCGACCACGCGCGTGGTGCAGATCGAGCCCGGCCCGATCCCGACCTTGATCGAATCCGCGCCGGCATCGACCAGCGCGCGGGCGGCCTCGGCGGTCGCGACGTTGCCCGCGCAGATCTCGACATCCGAGAAGGCCTTCTTCAGCCGGCTGACGGCCAGCGCCACGCCCTCGGAATGGCCATGCGCGGTGTCGATGACCACCAGATCCACGCCCGCTTCGATCAGGGCCGAGGACCGCTCGAACCCTTCGTCGCCGACCGTTGAGGCGGCGGCGACCCGCAGACGGCCGAAGTCGTCCTTGCAGGCCAGCGGGTTCAGGACCGACTGCTCGGTGTCCTTCAGCGTCAGAAGGCCGGTCAGCTTGCCCTGCCCGTCCGTGACCAGCAGCTTCTCGATCCGGCGGGCCTTCATCAGGCTGATGGCTTCCTCGCGGTCGGCGGGCTCGTGCAGGACCGCAAGGTTGTCCGAGGTCATCATCACCCGCACCGGCGTCCGGTCGTCGCTGGCAAAGCGCATGTCGCGGTTGGTGACGATGCCGACCACGCGGCTGGTCGCGTCAACGACCGGAAAGCCGGTCACGTTGTATTCTTCCTGCAGCGCCTTGGCATCGGCCAGCGTCTGGTCGGGCGACAGGGTGATCGGGTTGTAGACGATGCCGGATTCGAAGCGCTTGACGCGGCGGACCTCGTCGGCCTGCTGTTCCGGCGTCAGGTTGCGATGGATCACGCCGATGCCGCCCGCCTGCGCCAGCGCGATCGCCATGCGGCTTTCCGTCACCGTATCCATGGCGGAACTGACCAGCGGGATGTTCATGCGGATGTTGCGCGAGACGCGGGTGGTCACATCCGCGGTCGAGGGCAACACGCTGGAAGCCGCGGGAACCAGAAGAACGTCGTCGAAGGTCAGCGCCTCGCGAATCTGCATGGGGATGATCCTGTCAGGGTTTCGTTTGGCAGTTTCCCCTTTCACGCGCCGGGCGAAAAGTCCAGCGGCGGCTCAGGCGATCGCGGCGTTGGACCGGGCGGGCAAGCGGCCCTGCATCCATTCACGCAGGACCAGCGCCAGAACCGGCAGGACGGTCAGCGTGGCCAGCACCAGCAGCACCCCCGCGATCAGGCGATGCGCCTCGCCGGGCGCAGCCATCCACAGGGCGACCCAGGCGGCGGCGGTCGCCGACAGGGCAAGGGCCGGGGCGCCCCAAAAGGCCGAGAAGCCGTCCGCCAGCAGCCAGCGTCCCCCGGCCAGCATCGCCAGCACGCCGACCAGCGCCAGCCAGGCAAGCGCCGCACCCAAGGTCGTCGCGTCGACCGCCAGCAGCACGGTCGCCAGCACCGGGACGGGCGCGAGATGCAGCGCCAGCAGCGGCCGAAGCGGGGCCGGAACGCGCAGGCGCAGCAGTTGCCGGACGCTCAGCATCCAGATCAGCGGCACGCCGATGGCGGCGGGCATGCCGAGCCACGCCAGCACGGGCCAGCCGAGCAGCATCCCGGCCTGCGCCGCCACCGCAAGACCGGCAAGGCTCAGGTGCCAGTCCGGCGAGACCATGCGGCGCTCGGGCGGGCCGTCGCGCAGCAGGGGCAGCATGGCAACGACTGTCCAGCCATGCAGAAGAAACCCAAGGATCAGCAGCAATCGCCCGGCGCCGATGCTGAGCGTCGCCCCGACAAGCCCCCCCAACAGGTAAAGCGACAGCATCGCGGCGCCGACCCCTGCCCTGCCCGGCAGGATCGCCAGTTCCTCCGTCATCACCGAAGGACGGCGCGCCAGCTTGCAGCCATAGGCGAAGAGCGCGAAGGCAGCGATGGCGGCGATCATCCCGGCCAGCATCTGCCCCGCCCCGGCGGGCAGCGCGAAGGCCCCTGCGCCGACCACCCAGGCAAGGCCCAGTTCCAGCGCGGCCAGAACGGCAAGGAACATCACCGGAGGCACGCGGCGGAAGCGGCCGGGCGGCACCGGGCGGGGCATGGCGAAATGCAGGCGTTCGCGGCTCATGCCCCATGATCGCAGGCCTTCGCAAGGATGCAAGCGTGGCGGTTGCGCCACGCAGCGCCCGGATGCGCGCCCCATACGCCGCGTCATGTGTCGGTGCTGATTGACCGAAGCGGGCAGAAAATCGCAGAAGATAGGCAAGAACCCGCTCAAAGGCGGACTTTCGGGAGGAAAGATCATGAAACGCACATTTATCTCGACCGCCGCATTGCTGCTGACCGCCGCGCCGGTTTTCGCCGGCGGAATCGAGCGGGCGCCCCAGTCGCTCGGCATCCTGTTCGAGCCGGGAAATTACGCGGAACTGAGCTTCGGCGGCGTGAATCCCACGGTCCGCGGCACCGACGTGGCGGGCGCTGCCACCCGCGACGTGGCGCAGGGCTACGGCTTCTTCGGCCTCGCCTACAAGCACCAGTTCAACGAGAACCTGTCGGCCGCGCTCATCATCGAACAGCCCTTCGGCGCGGACCTTCGCTATCCGCTGGCGCCCGACGGATCGCCGGTCCTGGGCGGCACGCGGGTGGAAGTGAACTCGACCACCTACACGGGGCTTCTGCGCTACAGGTTCGAGAACAACTTTTCGGTCCACGGGGGTGTCCGCGCCTCGCATGCCGATGGCGGGGTGAGGCTGGACGGCGCGGGCTACGCGGCCACCGCCGGCTACGATCTTGAGATCGACAAGGAATGGGGCGTCGGCTACGTGGTCGGCGCGGCCTATGAGATTCCCGCGATCGCGGCCCGCGTGTCGCTGACCTACAACTCGCCGATCGAGCATGATTTCGGGATGACCGAAAGCGGCGGCCCCCTGCCGGCGACGTTCCGGGGCGACTACACGGTCAAGACCCCGCGCAGCTGGGTGCTGGAAGGCCAGACCGGCATTGCGGCCGACACGCTGCTCTTCGGCTCGGTCCGCTGGGTGAAATGGTCGGAGTTCAAGGTGGACAACTTCCTGTTCCCGATCCCCATCGGGGCAGGCGTCCCGCTGGTCGAGGTCCAGGACACGATCACCTATACCATCGGCATCGGCCGCAAGTTCACCGAGAACTGGGCCGGCTCGGTCTCGTTCCTGTATGAGCCGAGCGAGGACGGCTTCGCCTCTCCGCTGGCCCCGACCGACGGCCGCAAGGCGATCACGCTGGCGGCGATCTACACGATGGACAACCTCAAGGTCACGACCGGCATCAACTACACCAAGCTGGGCGATGCGGACCTCGGCGTGGGCGAAACCGGCAACAAGCGCTACGTCGCCACGATGGACGACAACGACGCCATCGGCTTCGGCGTCCGGGTCGGCTACAGCTTCTGACCGCCGCCATTCCGACCAGAGGCCCCGCCCCTGCGGGGCCTTTTCCTTTCCCCCCACGGCCCTTAGGAACTGCCCGTTGCGATCAGGACGGGCGGGCAGATGTATTCCAGCGGCAAGGCGTGGCTTCAGGCCCCGGAAAAGCGGGTGATGCTGTTCGGGATGTCGGGCTTGGGCAAGACCCATGTCGCGTCGATGCTGCGCCGGTCCGGCGCGTGGTTCCATTACAGCGTCGATTACCGCATCGGCACCCGCTACATGGGCGAATTGATCGCCGATGACTTCAAGCGCCACGCCATGAAGGTGCCGCTGCTGCGCGAGTTGCTGATGACGGACTCGGTCAGGATCGAGTCGAACATCACCTTCGACAACCTCGCGCCGCTGTCTACCTATCTCGGCAAGCCGGGCGATCCGGCGCTGGGTGGCCTGCCCTTCCACGACTACAAGCGCCGGCAGGACCAGCACCGCGCCGCCGAAATCGCCGCGATGCTGGATTCGGACCATTTCATCACCCGCGCGGCAGAGATCTACGGCTACCGCCACTTTGTCTGCGATACCTCGGGGTCCATCTGCGAGGTTGTCGATCCCGAGAACCCCGACGATCCCGTGCTGCGGGCGCTGGCCGCGCTGATGCTGCCGGTCTGGATTCGCGGCACCGAGGCACATACCTCGGAACTCGTCCACCGCTTCGACCAGGCGCCAAAGCCCATGTATTACCAGCCCGCCTTCCTCGCCGCCGCATGGAAGGATTATGGCCGCACGTATCCCGGCCCCGTCGATCCCGACGCCTTCATCCGCTGGACCTATGCCCGCGCACTGGCCCATCGGCAGCCCCGCTATGCGGCCATGGCCCGCCGCGGCGTCATCGTCGAGGCCGACGAGATCGCCCGTGTGGCAGGCCCGCAAGACTTCGTCGATCTGATCGCCGCCGCGATCGACCGGCAAGACCGAAAGGAAGACTGATGCCCATCACCCTGCCCGAGAACCTGCCCGCCTTCGACATTCTGCGGTCCGAGGGCGTGATGGTGATGAGCCCGGACCGCGCGGCGCGGCAGGACATCCGCCCACTGCGCATCGCGCTGCTGAACCTGATGCCGAAGAAGATCCAGACGGAAAACCAGTTCGCCCGGCTGATCGGGGCAACGCCCCTGCAGATCAACCTGTCGTTGATCCGCATGTCTGACCACGAATCCAAGAACACCGCCGCCGACCACATGGAGTCCTTCTATCGTGCCTTCGCCGAGGTCGAGGCCGCGGGCGAGCGTTTCGACGGGTTGATCGTCACCGGCGCACCGGTCGAACACCTGCCCTTCGAGGAGGTTACCTACTGGGACGAACTGCGCCGCGTCTTCGACTGGACGCGGACCCATGTCCATTCCACCTTCGGAGTCTGCTGGGGCGGCATGGCGATGGCTTGGCATTTCCACGGATTGCCCAAGCGCCTGCTGGACGCCAAGGCCTTCGGCTGCTTCCGCCACCGCAACCTCGCCCCCGCCTCGCCCTACCTGCGTGGCTTTTCCGACGACGTGCTGATCCCGGTCAGCCGCTGGACCGAGGTGCGGCAGGAGGACATAGACGCGCGGACCGAACTGACGACGCTGCTTGCCTCGGATCACGTCGGGCCGTGCCTGGTCGAGGATGCGGCGCATCGCACGCTTTATATCTTCAACCATCTGGAATACGATTCCGGCACCCTCAAGGACGAATACGACCGCGACGTGGCTGCGGGGAAACCTATCGGGGTGCCCGCGAATTACTATCCCGATGACGACCCCGCAGGCTGCCCGTCGAACCGCTGGCGCAGCCATGCGCATCTGCTTTACGGCAACTGGATCAACGAGATCTACCAGACCACGCCGTTCGACCTGAACGACATCGGACGCGGATGACATGAAGAAGAAGCCGGCTCCGTCGCAGGAAAACCCCCTTGTCGGCCAGATCAGCCGGTATTTCCGCGACGAGGCCCCGGCCGCCATCCGCCGCGCGATCGAGAAGGCCGACGCGGATGACATCCTTGACCCGAGCTATCCCTATCGCGACGAGATGTCCCGGCGCGACTACGAGGACCGGGCCGAGGCCCTGCAGGTACAGATGGTCACGATGCTGGGCGACGTGATCGCCAGCGGCAAGCGCGTGGTCGTGCTGTTCGAAGGGCGCGACGCCGCCGGCAAGGGCGGCACCATCGACGTGATGCGCGAAAACCTCAATCCGCGCTCGGCCCATGTCGTGGCCCTGCCGAGACCGACCGAGCGCGAGGCGGGGCAATGGTATTTCCAGCGCTATGTCGCCCGCCTTCCCGCCGCCGGAGAGATCGCGCTGTTCGACCGAAGCTGGTACAACCGCGGCGCGGTCGAGCGCGTCTTCGGCTTCGCCTCGGAATCGCAGCGGGCGCAGTTCTTCCGCCAGTTGCCGGATTTCGAAAAGCTGCTGGTGGATGACGGCATCATCCTGGTCAAGCTGTGGCTGAACGTGGGCCGGGCCGAGCAGTTGCGCCGTTTCCTCGACCGCGAAAAGGACCCCCTGAAGCGGTGGAAGCTCAGCGCCATCGACGTGGACGGGCTGGGGCGCTGGGACGACTACACGGCGGCGATCGGCGAGACCCTGTCGCTCAGCCACACGCCGGTGGCGCCATGGACGGTGATCCGGTCGGACGACAAGCGGCGCGCCCGGATCGCGGCCATGCAGGCGGTTCTGGGCCGGGTGGATTACGCCGGCAAGGATCACGCCCTGATCGGCGCGCCCGATCCGCTGATCGCCGGCGGGCCGGAGATGCTGCGGCGCTAGCCCCGGCTCGGGCCGCGTCAGTAGGTCGAGAAGCTGAGGCCGATGAAGGTCTCGTCCTCGACGAACTTGTGGCCCAGCCGGACTTGGAGCCGTCGGGTCACGGGCGCCGAGGCCATCAGCGTCGGCGTCACCTCTCCGCCCGCCTCGTGCCAGACCGACACCTGTCCACCCAGGCCCGAAGGCATATGCGTCAGCCCGCCCACCAGCAGCGCGGCATCGTCGATGGCGGTGTAATCGGCCATCACGAAGGTGCCCCAGCGGCCGTATTCGGCCCAGCGGTCCGCCGACAGCCGCATCCCGGCCTGCAGCCGCGCGCAGCTTTCGCCCTCGGCGTCGAGGCAGCGGGTCCAGCGATGGTCCTCGCGCTGCCACCACGCGATCTCCTCGGCCTTCAGGGCGGGGCCGGCGCGCAGTTTCCATGGCGCGCTGTCGTCGCCCACCTGCCAGGTGTAGAGGGCCGAGGCGCGGGACCACAGCTCTCCGTCGTCGCGGCCAAGGCCGAAGCCCCAGACGATCCGCCCCCGCTCGATGTTGGTGACAAGCTGGGCACCGCCCTTCCAGGCGTCGAACTGGGTCCATGTGCCATCCCCCGCAGCCCCGGCGCAGGGGGCCAGCAACGAAACGATCAGCAGGACTACACGGCGCATCGGGGATCCCCTTTGCGCCAAGTCTACCGTCAGGATGGTTGACGGATGGTTAAGACGGACCCGCTTGCCCGCACCGCAGGCGCGGCCTAGCATCTGAACAGATGTTCATTTCCGGAGAGGAAACCATGGACCTGTCGAATGCCCGCGCCATCGTCACCGGCGGCGCCTCGGGCCTTGGCGCGGCGACCGCGCAGCATTTCCGCCAGCGCGGCGCGCAGGTCACGGTGCTGGACCGCGACGAGGCGGGCGCCGGGGCGGTGGCGGCAATGGGCGCCCATTACGCCCGCGCCGATGTCACCGACGAGGATTCGGTCGCCGCCGCCATTGCGCAGGCGGTGGGCCACATGGGCGGCATCGACATCTGCGTGAACTGCGCAGGCATCGTCATCGGGGAAAAGACCGTGGGCCGGGATGGGCCGCACAAGCTGGACAGCTTCCGCCGCACCATCGAGGTGAACCTGATCGGCACCTTCAACGTCCTGCGCCTTGCCGCCGCCGAAATGTCGAAGAACCGGCACGAAGGTGAGAACGGCGTCATCGTCAACACGGCCTCCATCGCCGCATTCGACGGGCAGAGCGGGCAGGCCGCCTATGCCGCGTCCAAGGCCGCCATTGCCGGCATGACCCTGCCCATCGCCCGCGACCTCGCCCGCAACCGCATCCGCATCTGCACCATCGCGCCCGGCATCTTCGGCACCGCCATGCTGCGCAGCCTGCCACAAGAGGTGCAGGACAGCCTTGCCGCCGAGGTCACCAACCCCAAAAGGCTGGGCGAGCCCGAGGAATATGCGCGCCTTGCCGCGTTCATCGTCGAAAATGCCTATATGAACGGCGAAACAATCCGCATCGACGGCGCGTTGCGGATGCGTTGAGCCAGGAAAGGCGAACATGACCGACCGGATGCCCCTGCCCGACGAACCGCTGGACTGCCTCATCGTCGGGGGCGGCCCCGCGGGGTTGACGGCTGCGATCTATCTTGGCCGCTTTCATCGACGCGTGGCGGTCGTGGACAAGGGCGAGGGGCGGCTGCAGATGGTCCCCCGCTCGCACAACCATCCGGGCTATCCCGAAGGCGTGACGGGTGTGAACCTGCTGGAGGACATGCGCGAGCAGGCCACCCGCTATGGCGCGACGCTGCTGCCCGGAGAGGTCACGGCGATCACGCGCGAGGGCGAGTTGTTCCTGGCCGAGACTGACGAGGGCCGCGTCAGCGCCCGGACGGTCATGCTGGGAACCGGCGTCGTGAACCATCGCCCGCCGCTGGACGAGGCCACCCATGCCGATGCGGTGGCCCGCGGTCTTCTGCGCTATTGCCCGATCTGCGACGCCTATGAGCAGACCGGCAAGCGCATCGGCGTCCTTGGCGGCAATCGCCACGGGCTGGCCGAGGCGATGTTCCTGCGCAGCTACAGCCGCGACATCACCCTGATCCCGATGACCGGGATGCGGCTGGACGAGGACGAGCGCGACCAGGCCGGCGAGGCCCGCGTCGACATCGTCGAAAGGCCCATGTCTGCGCTGAACTTCGACAACGACTGCGTCCAGGTCACGCTTGAGGACGGGCAGCGGCTGGTCTTCGACACGCTTTACGTCGCGCTGGGCACCCATACGCGCAACGAGCTGGGCGTGATGCTGGGGATCGAGCTTGCGGAAGGCCAGTGCTTCGTCACCGACGAGCGTCAACGCACGACCATCCCCGGCATCTATGCCGCAGGCGACGCAGTCCAGGGGCTGGACCAGATCGGCTTCGCCATCGGGACCGGCACTCGCGCGGCGGTCGCCATCCATAACGACCTGCGCGACCAGGACGGGCAGATGCTGGACTGAGGGGCGGCGACCCGCCCCCTACCGGGCCTTAGCGGTTCACCTGACCGGAGTTGAAATAGTCATAAGGCAGTTCGGCCACCCGCAGCCATTGCTGCTGCTTCTGCCAATAAGCCGACCAAGGTTCATAGATCCTGCGGAAGTTCTCGTTGCTTTCGGCATATTCCGCGTAAAGCTTGCGCGATTCGGCAAAGGCTGCCTCCAGCACGTCGTCCGGGAAGGCCTTGAGCTGCGCGCCCGACTGGATCAGCCGCAGCAGCGCGTCCGGGTTGCCGTTGTCATACTTGGCCACGCAATGGGTCAGCGTCTCGGCGCAGGCGGCCTCAAGCGCGGCCTGGTAATGCGCGGGCAGCGCGTTCCAGGCGTCGAGGTTGATGTAGAGACCGACATTCGCGCAGCCTTCCCACCAGCCCGGATAGTAGTAATGCGGCGCGACCCGCTGGAAGCCCAGCTTCTCGTCGTCCAGCGGCCCCGAGAACTCGGCCGCGTCGATGGTGCCGCGTTCCAGCGCCGAATAGATGTCGCCGCCCGCGATCTGCTGGGGCACCACCCCCAGCCGCGACAGGATGGTGCCGCCAAGTCCGGCGATCCGCAGCTTGAGGCCGCGCAGATCCTCGACCGAGTTGATCTCCTTGCGATACCAGCCGCCCATCTGCGCGCCGGTGTTGCCCGAGGGGATGACCCGGACGTTGGAGGAGGCCACGAATTCGTTGATCAGCTCCAGCCCGCCGCCCTGCATCAGCCAGGCAGTCTGCTGGCGCGTGTTCAGCCCGAAGGGCAGCGCGGTTTCAAAGCCCCATGTCGGGTCCTTGCCGATGCTGTAGCTGCCCAGCGTATGGGCGCATTCCACCGTGCCGTCGCTGGCCGCGTCCAGCGCCTGCAGGCCCGGCACCAGCTCGCCCGCCGAGAAGGCCTGGATGCGGAAGCCGCCGTCCGTCATCTCGCCGATGCGCTGCGAAAGCTGCGAGGAAATGCCGTAAAGCGTTTCCAGGCTGTTCGGATAGGCCGAGGTCAGGCGCCAGCTTACCGTGGGCTGCGCCTGCGCCAGCGCCGGTGCGGCAAGCATCGTGGCGGCGGAACCGATGCCGGCGGTGGACAGGAAATCGCGGCGTTTCATGGCATCTCTCATGCAGGTGGGACGGTCATGCAGGGCGGCGGTCCATGGGGCCGCCGCCTTTCACTTGGGGAAAAGCGCGGCTCAGAAGCCGGCCTTGATCTTTTCGAACTCGGCCAGTTGCCGCTCGCGCTGGGCGGGGTCGTTGGGGGTCTGGGCCAGCACCGGCCCGTCGATGGGACTGAGGTTCGCAATCACGCGGGGATCGTCCGCCACGGTCGCCAGCGCCTTGGTGTTGGTGTGGCCGTAGCCGATGGTGTCCAGCAGGCCCTTGGCGGCTTCCGGCGCAAGCCAGGCGTTGATGAAATCATAGACCTTGTCGTCGCTGCCCTGACCGCCCTTCAGGTTCACGAAACCGCAGAAGAAGGTCGAGGAGCCCTCGGCCGCCTCGCGCTGGAAGCCGATGGGATAGTTTTCCGCCTGCAGCAGCGGGATCGCGTCGTTCCAGGACCAGGCCACGTCCACTGCGCCCGAGGCCATCAGTTGCGACTGTTCCGCCGGGTCGGCCCAATAGGCCGTGACGTTCTGGTGCGCCTGCCGCAGCCAGTCGGCGGCGGCCTGGAACTGTTCGTCCGTGACCTCGGTCCAGTCGGTCACGCCGGTCGCCAGGTAGGCCAGCGCCCAGACATCGTCGGCGGAATCAGGCAAGCTGGTGCGGCCCTGATAAGCCGGGTTCACAAAGACCTGCAGGGTCGCGACATCCTCGGCCGGCACGTTTTCCGTGTTGTAGGCAACAGCCGTGGCGCCGAAGTCGGTCGGGATATACCACAGCCCCTCGGCATCCCGGAACACCTCGGAATCGAGGAAGCGCGGATCGATGTCCGCCACCGCAGGGATGCGGGCCGGGTCCCAGGGCTCGATCAGCCCGGCGTCGCGGTATTTCGACACCATCTGGCTGCAGGGATGCGCCACATCGGCGCGGAAGCCCGAAGACAGCTTCTGGAACGCCTCGTCGTCGTCGCCGTAAAAGGCGAAGGTCGGGCTGTTGCCGTGCTTGTCCATGTAGCCCTGGAAGATCACCGGCTCTTCGAAGCCCGCCCAGTCGAAGACGGTCAGATCGGGGTCGGCGGCCATGGCGAGGCCGGGTGCAGCAAGGGCCAGCGCGATGGCGGTGGTGCGCAGAATGGTCACGGGGGCAGGCTCCGGTTTTGATGCTTGGCAGGACGCTAGCGGCGGGCCGCCACAGGGGCAAGCGGCATGAGCCCGGCGGCCTGCGGCTGGCGCGGATGTGAGATTTCACGCGGCGTGGCCCGCGCTTTCCCCGGCCCGAAGTTTCTGCCAATCGGGGGTTCAGCACTGACTGCAGGAGCTTGCGATGTCC